>CAXAJC010000020.1:0-21242 GCA_963969005.1 uncultured Cellvibrionales bacterium
ATTAATAAAATATCCCTTGAGGATTTTACCCCTCACAACTGGATCGATATCCGCAAGCAACTCACCATTGGAGCCTCTCTGGGAGAGATCGCCAGTCATTGCCTGTATCAGGGGCGGCAGGGCAGTCAGCTGCAGTTTCTTATCGACAGTGACGAGACCAGTCTCTACGACGCCGCCCATCAGCAGAGTCTGGCTGAGGCCCTATCCGATTATTTTGCCCAGTCCCTGAGCGTAGAGATCAGCTTTGGTGTCGCAGAACAAGAGACACCCCGGGCGGTGGATATTCGCGAGAAATCCGAACGTCTGGCCGATGCCGTAGAGGCTATAAACAGCGACCCATCGGTAATTAAATTTAAACAGCTTTTTGATGGCACATTGGATGAGAAGTCCGTACGGCCCATCGACTAAAACAGCAGAGGAAAAAATGGATATCAACAATCTAATGAAACAGGCCCAGCAGATGCAGGAAAAGATGTCTGCCATGCAGGAGCAAGCGGCCAAAGCCGAGGTCACCGGGGAATCTGGCGCAGGCATGGTACAGGTGGTGATGACAGGCCGTCACGATGTGCGCAAAGTCACCTTGGACCCCTCTCTGATGACTGAAGATAAAGAATTTCTTGAAGACCTGCTGGCCGCCGCCGTCAATGATGCGGTACGCAAAGTAGAGGCCAAGAGCAAAGATGCTCTGAGTTCAATGACCGGTGGTATGGATCTCCCACCGGGCTTCAAAATGCCATTCTAAACCCTCAGGCGGAATTATTTTTGTACGGAAATCTGATCGACCAATTAATTGATGCCCTGCGTGTGCTGCCCGGTGTGGGTGCCAAGTCCGCCCAGCGTATGGCCCTGCAGTTGCTGGAGCGGGATAAAGTTGGCGCCAGCCGCTTGGCGGAGTCCATTCTTGAAGCGGTGGATAAAGTCGGCCGCTGCAATAACTGCCGCACATTGACTGAACATGATGTCTGCGATATCTGCAGCAATAGCCGACGACAGAATACACAGATATGCGTGGTGGAAACCCCCGCCGATCTCTATGCCATTGAACAGGCGGGCAGTTTTCAGGGTAAATACTTTGTTTTGCTCGGCCACCTTTCTCCCATTGATGGCATTGGTCCGGAACAGCTGGGTATCGACCAGCTGATTGAGCGGCTGCGCAATGATCAGGTCAGTGAGCTGATACTGGCCACTAATCTGACCGTTGAAGGTGAGGCCACAGCCCATTTTATTGCCGACAAAGCCAAGGCTTTGGGTGTTAGTGTTTCCCGTATTGCCTATGGTGTGCCCATGGGTGGTGAGCTGGAATATGTGGATGGCGGAACCTTAAATATGGCACTGCAAAGCAGAAAGGCGCTGTAGATGAATCATTGGATTGACAGTAATGAAAAGCTTCAGCAGATGTGTGACGAGCTAGCCAATGTGGCCAAGCTGGCAGTGGACACTGAGTTTATTCGCACCGACACTTTCTACCCAAAGATCGCGCTGATTCAGATTTCCAATGGAGAGCAATGCTGGCTGGTGGATGTGCTGGCGATTAATCAGTTTGCGCCCCTTAAAGAGATGCTCGAAGATCAGAGCAAGCTGCTGATTTTTCATGCCTGTGCCGAGGACCTAGAGGTACTGGAATATGCATTGGATATTTGCCCCGGGCGTATTTTTGATACTCAGATAGCAGCGGGCCTTGTCAATATCGGTTACTGCATGGGTTATGCGCGGCTGGTGGATTCAATGTTTCAAATCGAGCTGGATAAACAGGAAACCAGATCAAATTGGCTGGCGCGGCCATTGACTCAGCGTCAATTGGACTATGCGGCGGTTGATGTTGAGCATCTCCATGCCATGGAAGCAATACTCAGTCAGTTACTGGCTGAGCAGCAGCGGGAGGAATGGTTTGCTGAAGAGACGGCAGCCCTGTTTACTCTGGTGGAAGGGCGCAAGAATTACGAGAACTATTATCTGCGCTTAAAAGGCGCCTGGCGCTTAGGGGTCAAATCGCTGACAGCTCTTAATCGACTCTGCGACTGGCGGGAAGATACCGCCAGAAAACTGAACAAGCCCCGCGCCCATATTATTAAAGACTCTGTGCTGTTGGAGCTAGCCAAGCGCCTGCCTTCGGCCAGCCAGCAGCTTCACGGCATAGAGGACTGGTATCCAAGATCGGTTAAGCGTCACGGGGATACGGTTCTGCAACAGATTGCCAAGGCTGGCAAAGATGCGCCAATGCCGGCAATGCCCCAGCCGCTGCCCAAGGCCATTGCCGGATTGATGCGGGAAATGCGTACCTCCCTAAGCGAGGTGGCTGAGTCTCTGGCGATACCCCAAGAATTTTTGTGTAACAAAAAAGAACTCGAAGAAATTTTGCGCAGCTCAATGGAGGGCCATTGCCAATGGCCAGCAAGATTGACCCAGGGGTGGCGACAAGCCAGAGTACAACCTGCACTTCAGGCAGTGCTAAATGGCACTGAATTATTATGACTGCAAGCTTAAACAATAAAATACTCTGTGATATTTACAAAGGCGATAAAAAAGAAGAAATGTATCTCTACGTGCCGAAAAATAATGGGTACAACAATCTTGAGAATCTCCCAGAGGCATTGCTGCACAGTTTTGGTGAACTCACATTGGTGACCACTCTGGTATTAACTGAATCGAGAAAACTAGCCCGGGCCGATATTCGCAAGGTCATGGCGGAGCTTAATGAAACCGGTTTTTATCTGCAGATGCCGCCGGTGAAGTTTCCCCTTGACGAGCAGCAGAAGTAACCACTTATGACCCAGTTCTGGCAGACAAAAAGTCTTGAGCAAATGAACACAGAGGAATGGGAATTACTCTGTGATGGTTGTGCTAAATGCTGTCTGGCCAAACTGCAGGATATGGATAATGACGAGATTTTCTATACCAATGTCAGCTGCGAATTGCTGGATACCGAAAGTTGCAGATGCAGTAATTATGAAGGCCGTCACCAGGTGGTAGATGACTGCATAAAGCTTGATAGAGAGAATATTCACTCATTGGCCTGGCTGCCAAAAAGCTGTTCCTATCGGTTGATCGCCGCGGGCCAGGAACTGCCGGCATGGCATCATTTAGTCAGTGGCTCCCGGGAGACCATCCATAGCTATGGGGTTTCATTACAGGGGCAGATCGTGTCCGAACTCAAAGTCAGTGACGACGATATTGAAGACCATATTATTCAGTGGGTTGATTAGCAGGTTGGTGAAATATGTATAGTGCAGAAAATTATTTATGGGGCTGGGTAGCTTATTCTGCAGGAGCTCTGTGCCTGCTGTTTTGTCTGTGGTTACTGGTTCGCAAAATTGGTATTGCTGCCATTCGTCATATTATTTTACTGTTGGCCATTGTGGCGCTGTTTACGCCAGTGACCGCCTATCGTGATGACCCCCATCTGGCCCCGGCATTTTTTGTCAGCCTCTATGAAGGGCTGCTGGCCTCTGGTGATGATATGGGCTTTCAGCGTGGGCTGGCGCCGATTATGGCTATTGGTGTTATCAGTATGCTGTTTTATCTTATTAGCCGCCTGATTATCAGCCGCATCAGAAAATCTGGCAGCAAAGCTGCGCCAAAAGAGACCCAGCAAGCCGAATAATAAAAACTAAACCCTTCCCGGGAGTCAGCCATGAGCCAGAAAATAACTGCCAGTACCTTGCGCATTGGCAAGCGCTATCGCGCCGAGCGTGTGGATGATAACTACGATGCCATTGTGATTGGCTCTGGTATAGGAGGCTTAACCAGCGCTGCGCTGCTGAGCCAGATGGGCCAAAAAGTCATAGTGCTGGAACAGCATTACACCGCAGGGGGCTTTACCCATGCCTACGAGCGCAATGGCTATGAATGGGATGTCGGGGTGCACTATATCGGCGATATGGGGCGCAAGAGCACCGGCCGCGGACTGTTTGACTATATCAGCGGTGGCAAGCTGGAGTGGGCGGAGATGGATCCTGTTTACGACCGCATTATTCTCGGTGATGAGCAGTTTGATTTTGTCTCCGGCAAAGAGAATTTTAAGCACAGCCTTAAACAGCAGTTTCCCGATGAAGCCGACGCCATTGACCAGTACGTGGAACTGGTACTTAAGACCGGCAAATTTATGGGCAATATCAGCCAGCTAAAAGCCATGCCCAATATGATGGGCAAGCTGATGTCCCTGTCTAGCAAAAATAAATTGCCCGATTATGCACTGGACACCTCCTACAATGTGCTTAAGGGTCTGACCGACAATGAAAAGCTGATTGCCGTGCTGTGCGGCCAGTGGGGCGACCATGGTTGCCCGCCGAAAGAATCAACCTTTCTGATGCATGCGCTAATTGCCGGACATTATTTTAATGGTGGCTTCTATCCTGTCGGTGGAGCCTCAAAAATTGCTGAAACCATTATTCCGCAAATTCAGGCCTCTGGTGGCGAAGTATTTACCTATGCCGATGTGGAAGAAATTCTGGTGCAAAAGAATACTGCCGTCGGGGTGAAAATGGTCGATGGCCATTGTATCTATGCCCCCACTATAATCAGCAATGCCGGTGTGGTGAATACTTTTTCCAAGCTGCTGCCCCAGCCCGTCAGTGAGAAGCTGGGCTATGCGCAAAAGGCCACAGCCCTAGAGCGCTCCATGTCCCATGTGGGCATGTATATAGGCTTAAAAGGCACTGCGGAGGAGTTGCAGCTGCCAAAAACCAATCTTTGGATCTATTTGGATCAGCATCATGATAAAAATGTTGCAGCTCTTAGGGCAGATCCCAGTGCGCCACTGCCATTGGTCTATGTGTCCTTTCCCTCGGCCAAGGATCCGGATTTTCAGCGCCGTTATCCCGGCCGCTCCACTATTGAGATTGTTTCTGGCCCCTGTGACTACGAGCAGTACCGGCAATGGGCGGATAAAACCTGGGGCAAGCGCGGGGATGATTACGAAGCGCTTAAACAGGATCTCTCCGACCGGATGCTGGCAGCACTTTACAAGCAGATGCCACACTTGGAGGGCAAAATCGATTATTCAGAAGTGTCGACGCCATTGTCCACCAGCCATTTCTGTCGCTATGAGCATGGTCAGGCCTATGGTCTGGCCCATACCAAAGATCGTTTTGAACAGGACTGGTTAAAGCCAGCTACTAAATTGCCTGGCCTGTATTTAACCGGTCAGGATGTGGTGAGCTGCGGCGTGGTGGGCGCGCTGATGTCGGGCATGATCGCCGCCATGTCAGTGGTGGGTCTGCGCGGCGCCGGGGAGTTGCTTAAGAAGATCAAGTCTGGTGTGGTGATTTAATCCCTGCAACCTCTGCCCCCTAATGCCAGATACCAAATAATTAAGAACCGCTAACCACGGCACTGAGCAGCACAACTGGCGCCATATAGGTAGAGACAAATAGCAAAATAATATCTAGTTGATCTGTTCCATTTTTTCCCCTTGTTCAACGGGGGTCTTGAAATATGAAGTCATACAAAGCTGTATAGCCTGTCTTATATGAGAGCTAAAATAGTTGCAGTTCTCCCGGGAAGGCAATGAAGGTAAAGCGGATGCCCAGAGCGGAGCACCCGCTTTTCTGCTCTAGTGAATACCGTGCATATGCTTTCGCAGCATTGGCGAGATCAGCAGCATAAAGATACCCACCCCACAGCCAATATAAAACAGAAAGGTAAATAGCTCGTTGTAACTGGCCAGCGCCGTTGCTGTATCAATGGTTTCGGTCGCGGCGTTATCTATGGCCGCAATTTTTGATAGCTGGGCAGCAACAAACTCGGAATAAGCCGTGGCCAGAAACCAAGTCCCCATCATTAGGCCAACAATGCGCGGTACTGACAGCTTGGTTACAGCAGACAGGCCTACAGGGGAGAGACAGAGCTCACCCATGGTATGCAGCAGATAGGCCAGTACCAGCCACCAGCCGATAACCAGACCAGTCTCATTGGTGTTGGCGGCGCCGATCATCAGGGCACCAAAGCCCAGTCCGGCAAAGATAATACCCAGACCAAATTTCACCGGTGTGCTGGGCTCCCAGCCCCGGCGGCCGAGCACAATCCAGGCTGAGGCAAACAATGGTGCCAGCAAAATAATAAAAGCCGCATTAAATGAACCATACTGGCTGGCACTAAGGTCTACGCCAAACAGCGCGCGGTCGGTAACTCGGTCGGCAAACAATGTCATGGAGGCCGCAGACTGTTCAAACAGCGCCCAAAATACCACGGTGGAAAAGATCAGCACCATCAGCACAATCAGCCGGCCCCGCTCCACAGCATCACATTTTTTCAGGACAAAAAAGATCAGCCAGGAGATAACTGCAAGGCTCAGACCATTGAGCAGCCATTCCACCCTATGGCTGTGCTGAACCATATTCCAGATCAGTGCCACTGAGGCAATGGCACAGAGATAGATCGCCCATTCCTTATTAATCCCAATTAATGAAGGCTGTTTGAGTAGAGCGGGATCATGGGGTTCCGCATGGCCCTGCAAGTGGTTTTGGCCAGCCTGAAAAACCAGCAGACCAAAAGCCATGCCAATGCCTGCGGCACCAAAGCCGTATCCCCAGCCATAGGTTTCACCCAAATAGCCGCACAGCAATGTGGCAAACAGAGCGCCCATATTGATGCCCATATAGAAAATGGTAAAACCTGAGTCCCGGCGGGGGTCGTTCTCCTCGTAGAGCTTGCCGACAATGGTGGAAATATTAGGTTTTAGAAAACCAACCCCAATAATAATCAATGAGAGAGACAGGTAGAAAACATCCAGTGCGGCATTGTCGCGAATCACGGTTTCACCCTGCACAAAGGCCTGCTGGCCCTCATAGGCCATGCCCAGATGGCCAAGCACCAGCAGGCAGCCACCAAAGGTCACGGATTTGCGCATCCCCAGATAGCGATCGGCCAGCAGCCCGCCAACGACCGGCATGGCATAGACCATGGCCGCATAGCTGGCCAGTACATCTAGGCCCATAGAGTCGGTAAACAGGTGGTATTTAGTCAGGTATAACAGCAGTAGGTACTTCATACCATAGAACGAGAAGCGCTCCCAGAATTCGGTGGCAAAGCAGATATACAGCCCTTTCGGGTGGCCCATAAAGTCAGTTGATGGTTGCGATAAGGTGGTCATTTGCGCCCCTGTGCCTATTGTTTGAATAGCCCCCATGCTAACAGCGCAGGTTTTAGAGTGAAATGGTTTCCCGGCAAAAGAAAACTCTTTGGTCATATAAACTGCCAATATTCGCCATTTTGCCGGCCTTATGGGCATATTTTTATTAAAACAGCGCCCAGATTAGATTATTATGCGCGGCTACGCTCAATAATAAACCGATATAAGTGGATCTAAAGACTATGAAATTTACTGGTACTGATAACTATGTAGCCACAGAAGAGCTACAGATGGCGGTTAATGCCGCAGTGACATTGCAGCGCCCGCTATTGATTAAAGGCGAGCCCGGCACAGGTAAAACACTGCTGGCGGAAGAAGTTGCCAAGTCTTTGGGTATGCCGCTGCTGTCATGGCACATCAAGTCCACTACCAAGGCTCAACAGGGCCTGTACGAATATGATGCGGTATCACGTCTGCGTGATTCCCAGTTGGGCAGCGACAAGGTCCATGATATTGCCAACTACATCAAGAAGGGTAAGCTTTGGGAAGCCTTTACCGCAGATGAGCAGGTGGTGCTTTTGATTGATGAGATCGATAAAGCGGATATTGAATTCCCCAACGACCTGCTGCTGGAACTGGACAAGATGGAGTTCCATGTTTATGAAACTGGCGAAACCATCAAGGCAGTGCAGCGCCCGATTGTGATTATTACCAGTAACAATGAAAAAGAACTGCCCGATGCATTTTTGCGCCGCTGCTTCTTCCACTTTATTAACTTCCCGGACCGCATGACCATGCAGCGCATTGTCGATGTGCATTTCCCCAAGATTAAAAAGACATTGGTGGATGAGGCGCTGGATATTTTCTTTGATGTGCGCAAGATTCCTGGACTGAAGAAAAAGCCTTCAACTTCCGAGTTGGTGGACTGGCTGAAGCTGGTAATGTCAGACGATATTCCTGACGATATTCTTACCAACCGCGACCCCACCAAAGCGATTCCCCCTCTTTACGGCGCGCTATTGAAGAACGAGCAGGATGTGCATCTGCTGGAGCGTCTGGCGTTTATGACCCGCCGCGCGGCGCAGTAAGAAGCCACTGCCATGCTGATTAACTTTTTCTACACACTCAAGAAAGCTAAGGTACCGGTGTCCATCCGCGAGTTGCTGGATCTGCTCGATGCTATGGAAAATCGTCTCGCCTTTGGCTCGATCGATGATTTCTATCTGCTGGCCCGCACTGTGATGGTCAAGGACGAAAAGTTTTACGATCGCTTTGATAAAGCCTTTGGCGCCTATTTCAAAAATCTGGAAAATATTGATGGCATTATTGAAGCCCTGATTCCAGAAGACTGGTTGCGCCAGGAGTTTGAAAAGCATTTTACCGAAGAAGAAAAAGCTAAAATCGAAAGCCTCGGTGGACTGGAAAAATTGATTGAGGAGTTTAAGAAACGCCTCGAAGAACAAAAAGAGCGCCATGAGGGCGGCAATAAATGGGTGGGCACCAACGGTACTTCGCCCTTTGGTCATGGGGGCTTTAATCCCGAGGGAATCCGTATTGGCGGTCCGGGCGGTAAGGGCACTGCGGTCAAGGTCTGGGATGAAAGACAGTATCAGGATTTGGATGATTCTGTGGAAATCGGCACCCGTAATATCAAAGTGGCTCTGCGCCGTCTGCGCAAATTTGCCCGTGAAGGCTCAGCTGACCAGCTGGATCTGGATGACACCATTGGCAGCACAGCGCGCAATGCAGGTTATCTGGATATTAAAATGGTACCGGAGCGGCACAATGCGGTGAAGGTGTTGATCTTTTTTGATGTGGGCGGTTCCATGGACCCCTATGTGCGACTCTGCGAGGAGCTGTTTTCGGCGGCTAAAACAGAGTTTAAGCACTTGGAGTATTTTTACTTCCATAACTGCATGTATGACTATGTGTGGAAAGACAATCACCGCCGCCGGGAAGAACAGATGTCCACCTTTGATCTGCTCAACAAATATTCCTCCGACTACAAGGTTATCTATGTAGGTGATGCCAGCATGGCACCCTACGAAGTGACCAGTCCAGGTGGCAGTGTTGAATATCACAATGAAGAGTCCGGTGCGGTGTGGATGCAGCGCATGGCAGAGACCTATGACAAGTTAATATGGATCAACCCGGTGCAGGAAAAATACTGGGAGTACACCCCTTCAATCCAAATGCTCAAAGAACTGGTTGAAGATAAAATGTTCCCGATGACATTGGCCGGCCTTGAGAAAGGTATGGCACTGCTGTCGAGATAGTCGTTTTAAAAACAACAATAAATCAAATTTGGATGAGGCAATATGAAGGTTCAAGACGCGGTAAAACAAGCGCAAAAGAGAGCGGGACTATCCGCCAAGCAGCCGGATTTACCTGCCCAGTCCCTTCTTGAACTGTGGAATCAGTCAGTTACGGATTCAAATCAAAGCCCGGCTTTTACCTGCCTTGGTCAGACCCTGAGCTATGGTGAAGTGGACCAGCTGGCGCGACGAGTAGCCAGCTACTTCCAGAAACAACTCAAGCTGGTTCCCGGCGATCGCATTGCAGTGCAACTGCCCAATCTGATTCAGTATCCTGTGGTGGTAATCGCAGCCTGGAAACTGGGTCTGGTCGTGGTCAATACCAACCCCATGTATACGGTTCGAGAGCTGGTGCACCAGTTTAATGATGCCAATGTTAAAGCGGTGGTAGTGCTGGACACCTTCTATGAAACACTAACTGAAGCATTGCCCAGCACCAATATCGAGCATGTGGTGGTTACTCGCCCCATAGATTTGCTGCCCCAGCCCCGCCAGGCGCTGCTGACGGCTGCTATGAAGCTGATGGGCAAAAGGCCATCATTGCCCAAAGGTGGCTGGATCGCATTTCCCAAGCTGCTGACTGGCAGCAGTAACTACAGTGTCCATCGGGCGAAACTGGACGATATTACCGCGCTGCAGTATACCGGTGGCACCACAGGCGCTTCCAAAGGTGTGATGCTGACCCAGAAAACCATTATGTCCAATGTGGCGCAGTCACTGGATGTGATCTCCAATCTGGATAACCCGATTCAATATTCCACCACAGTGGCACCATTGCCGCTCTATCATATTTATGCCTTTTCTCTGTGTCTGGGGTTGATACCGGCCACCAGAGGGCACAGTGTACTGATACCGGACCCGCGCAATATTCCCCAGTTTGTCAGTGCGATCAAGAATATTAAATTTGATATTTTCTGCGGCCTCAACTCGCTGTTTGTCGCTCTGATGCAGAACAAAGACTTCTTGCGATTGGACTTTTCCAACCTCAATTTAACCCTGTCCGGCGGCATGGCGCTAATGGATTCCGTTGCTCTGGACTGGCAGCGCGTTACCGGCTGTGTGATTGCGGAAGGCTATGGTATGACTGAATCATCACCAGTAATTTCCATGAATCCCCCAGGTCATGAAAAAATCGGCTGTGCTGGAATTCCTATTGCCGGCACTGATATCAAGGTGGTCAATGAATCAGGAGTGGAACAGGATGTCGATGGCATTGGTGAACTCTGCGTCCATGGCGATCAGGTCATGGCTGGCTACTGGGGTCGCGAAGAGCAGACTGCAGAAGTGATTATTGACGGCTGGTTGCACACAGGAGATATCGTTAAAGTCGATGAAGAGGGCTATATCAAAATTGTTGATCGTCTCAAGGATATGATTATTGTCTCCGGCTTTAATGTCTACCCCAATGAACTTGAACAGGCTTTAACCCTGCACCCTGATGTAGCCCAATGTGCTGCCATTGGTGTGGCTGACGACAAGGCCGGTGAAGTGGTCAAGATGTTTGTGGTCAGCACCAATCCCGACCTTAATTCAGACCATGTGATTGCCTTCTGCAAAGAGCATATGGCTGGCTATAAGGTACCCAAATTTGTTGAGTTTCGCGATGAGCTGCCAATGACCAATGTGGGCAAGGTGCTGCGCAAGGATCTCAAGGCTGAGGAAAAAGCCAAGGCTGCCTAGTTTAAGCAAAGTTTTCGCTGACGCTGCATTCTAATGCCGCTTTTATCGGACTGATAAACAGGGCAAAATAACCCTTCAATTGGCAGAGACACGTTATGCGACTTATTATCGGCATTTCCGGATCAAGTGGTGTTATCTACGGCATACGATTGCTGGAGATGCTCGCCGCCTGCGAAGGCGCAGAAACCCATCTGATTCTCAGCAACGCCGCGCGCATGAATATCGGCATAGAGACCGACTGGAAAGTCGAGGATGTGGAAGCTCTGGCCGACGTAGTGCACAACAACAAAAATATTGGCGCCAGCATAGCCAGCGGCTCCTTTAAAACCGCAGGCATGATTGTCGCTCCCTGTTCCATGAAAACCCTCTCCGGTATCGCCAACTCCTATGCTGACAACCTGATAGTGCGCGCTGCTGATGTAGTGCTTAAAGAGCGCCGTAAGCTGGTAATAGTGCCCCGTGAATCGCCGCTGCACACAGGCCACTGCGAGTTGATGCTCAAAACCAGCCAGATGGGCGCCATTCTGTGCCCGCCAGCACCAGCTTTTTATACCGAGCCAAAAACCATTGACGATATTATCAATCATACTGTGGCGCGTATTTTAGACCTGTACGATATAGAGTCCGATAGCCTCAAACGCTGGCAAGGTAATGTCTAAAGACCAAAGTCAGCTCAAGGCATTTTTGCAGGCTGAGTCTGTACTCACCATAGCCACAGGCGATGCCTGCGGCCCTTGGTCAGCACCGGTACTCTACGTGGCTGATATCAGTGCCGAGCCCTTTGCCCTGTATTTTCTTTCATCTGCCAATAGCCGCCATATTAAAAGTCTGCCCGCAGATGGCGCAGCGGCAGTCTCCATTTACTCCGACTACGATGGCAACTGGCAATCCATCCGCGGCGCCCAGATCCACGGCACCATAGAACAGATCGCCGACGGAGAGAGGGCAGCTATTGCCGATTCATATTTTGCCCGCTTCCCGGAAATTGCCGGCCTGATCGACAATCCCCAGACCGAGCAAGAAAAACTTATAGGCGCCGCCTTCGGCCGCAGCCATTTTTACTCTGTCACACCCTCCTTTGTGCGGTTTACCAATAATGGCGATAGCTTCGCAGGCCGCACTGAGTGGCAGCTGTAAAAGCCCGAAACATCTGATAGCAGTTAGTAGGTCAGGAAAACAGATTCGGGTATATAAATCATGCCGATAGAGCGAGACGACCAGTCGTCTGATGTCTCTTGTGAGGGTCTTATTCGATTTATAGCTGATTAGGGTCTATTTTTAGATAACGGATGCTCGATTTGTCGGCCTCAGGTAATGCAGAGAAATGTCTGACCTGATAACATCACGAGTGTTGCGTCCTACTTTACGCTAATTTCCGGGTTCTATATGTCGCCGACTGCAAGTCCAAGAAGAATGTCACTATGACCTTACTTATTGTTTACGTGGTCGTCGCTTTACTCTTTTCGTTCCTGTGCTCGATCCTGGAGGCGGTCCTGCTGAGTGTTACCACCGCGCATATCAATGTGTTGGAGCAGGAAGGCAAAAGCGCAGGACCACTGTTGCGAAAACTAAAGGCCGATATCAACAAACCACTAGCGGCTATCCTGACGCTAAATACCATAGCCCATACAGTCGGTGCAGTAGGTGCTGGCGCCCAGGCTGTTGTGGTGTTTGGTGATAAATGGGTGGGTCTGATCTCAGCAGTACTAACCCTGATGATCCTGATCTTTTCGGAGATAATTCCCAAAACCTTAGGCGCAACCTATTGGCGGGCACTGTCATCTGCCTCAGCCTACACGCTGAAATTTATGATGCGAGTGCTCGCGCCTTTTGTCGCACTCTCGGAGATGCTCACACGCAGACTGTCACGAGAGTCCACAATTGAAGGCTTCAGCCGCGAGGAGTTTGCGGCAATGGCTGATCTCGGGGAGCAGGAGGGGCAGTTGCAAGAGCGGGAATCGCGGATCTTGAAAAATATGTTCCTGCTGCACGAAGCAAAAGTCACTGATGTTATGACACCGCGCCCGGTGGTGTTTTCATTACCGGAGTCGCTAACTGTATTTGAGTATTTTGATAAACATTTTGACTCGCGCTTTTCACGTATCCCCGTCTACCGGGACAACGACGAGACATTCACTGGCTTTGTGCTCAAGGATGATCTGCTGCTGGCGCAGGCGCGCGAGAATACAGACAACGTTCTGGAGGCCTACCGCCGGGATTTACATTCTCTGTCAGACAAAACCTCGCTATCTGATGCGTTTGATGAAGTTCTGCATCAGCGAGAACATATTATTGTCATCATTGATGAATACGGCGGCATGGAGGGTATTCTGACCATGGAGGATATTCTGGAAACCCTGCTCGGGTTGGAAATAATGGATGAAAGCGACAAGACCGCTGATATGCAGCAGTACGCCCGGCGTTTGTGGAAGAAGCGAGCGATGAATATGGGGATTTCACAGCCCAAGGACAGCTCCCCCAAAACTACTAGTCATAAAAGCTAAGGTTAGAGGGGGAGCCAAAGAGATATCCCCAAACCATGCACCAGGTACTGAGCACAACAGCCATTCGATATCACAGAACCAGATTTGCAATCAAAATGAGGTTCCCCGGGATTCATTAAGGTGTATTATCCCTCCGCCACCAATCGCGATAGACCTCGCAGTTATTTGCAGCCTTATCGATTATCATCACCGGATTAACTCCAAACGCTGACCGGACCTGTATGCCCCAATCTCCGACAGAAATCCTGCATAGCCTCTATGGCTACGATAGCTTTCGCGGTCATCAGGCTGAGATTATCGAGCATATCAATGCCGGTAATAATGCGCTGGTACTAATGCCCACCGGTGGCGGTAAATCCCTTTGCTATCAAATTCCCTCATTACTGCGCGATGGTGTTGGAATCATTATCTCGCCCTTAATAGCACTCATGCAGGATCAAGTCGATGCAATACAGCAGCTTGGGGTTAAGGCGGCTTTTTTGAACTCCAGCCTCGACCATAGTCAGCAGAATATTATTGAACAGCAGCTATTGTCAGGAGAGCTGGATCTGCTTTACATAGCACCGGAGCGACTTATCCAGAACTACACCCTGGATTTGCTAAGCCGCTGCCAGTTGGCATTATTTGCCATCGATGAAGCCCACTGTGTGTCCCAGTGGGGCCATGATTTTCGTTCCGACTATCTGTCCCTGAGCCTATTGCAAGAGCGCTTCCCCAATACCCCAAGGATAGCCCTGACCGCCACCGCCGATGTGCGCACCCGCAAAGAAATTATCGAGCGGCTGTCACTCACCGATGCCAATGCCTATATCAGCGGTTTTGACCGCCCCAATATTCGCTACGCCATCGCCAATAAAACCACCGCCAAAAAACAGCTGCTGGACTTTTTGAAGCATCGCACCGGCGAAGCAGGCATAGTCTATTGCCTGTCGCGCAAAAAGGTCGAAGACACCGCCGCCTGGCTAACCCAGCAGGGCTTTACCGCCTTGCCTTATCATGCCGGGCTGCCAGCCCAGTTGAGACAGACCCACCAGAAGCGGTTCCTGCGCGAGGATGGGGTAATTATTGTCGCCACCATCGCCTTTGGTATGGGTATCGATAAACCGGATGTACGCTTTGTGGTCCATTTGGATTTGCCCAAAAGCATCGAAGCCTATTATCAGGAAACCGGCCGCGCCGGCCGTGATGGCCAGCCAGCAGATGCCTGGATGGTCTATGGCCTGCAAGATGTAGTGCGCCTGCAGCAAATGGTGCAAAACTCAGAGGGCTCTGAACAATTTAAACGCGCCGAGCGCCACAAGCTGGATGCCATGCTCGGCCTCTGCGAAGTCACCAGCTGCCGCCGCAAAGTGCTGCTCAACTACTTTGCCGACGAAGCTTCTGAACAATGCGGCAACTGCGATAACTGCCAGATCCCTCCACAAACTTGGGATGCCACAGAAGCTGCGCAGAAACTCCTATCCTGCGTATATCGCACCGGCCAGCGCTTTGGTGCCGTGCATGTGATGGATGTGTTGCAAGGCAAGGAGACAGAGAAGATATTGCAGCATCAACATCAGCTGTTAAGTACCTTTGGCATAGGTAAGGATATTCATGAAGCCCAATGGCGTTCGGTAATCAGGCAGCTGGTAGTGCGCGGCCTGCTGCGAGTCGATATTGAAGGTTACAGCGCACTGCAACTTACAGATAAAAGCAGACCTGTGCTAAAAGGCGAGCAAGCATTGTTTTTGCGCATTGAGGAAATCAAGGCGCCCAGCGCTAAAAAAGCAGGCTCAAAATCCGCCAGAAAAGCTCATATATTGCCCGAAGATCAGGAGCTATGGGATGAGTTGCGGGAATGCAGAAAGTTTCTGGCGGAAGAGCACAATGTGCCGCCCTATGTGATCTTCCACGACGCCTCCCTTAAAGAGATGCTCGATACCATGCCGACCTCACCGAGTGAGATGCTGCGTATTAACGGAGTAGGGAATAGCAAGTTGGAAAAATACGGCGGTGACTTTTTGGATATATTGCGGCGTTATGCCGAGGCTGGTTAGCCCATTTAAAGATCCCTATTGACCATACCTATTAACTGGTACTGTAAAAGGATCTTTAAGCTTTAATGAGGCGGACTCCATGGGCGCTAAGTTCTCAGGAGATGTTGTTTTCCCGGCTGATTTTGGGGCCAATTCAGGCAAGATAGTCAATCGTGCAAACGACTTTGCCCCACTGGTCCTTCTAACCAGTTGGGGGTATGGTTCAGGGGCTGCACACACCTGCGGTAAGTGTAGAGTTTTTCGCTGCCATATTTGAGCATATTGAAATGCTAAGGTAGCTCCACAATATTATCAAAGTTGTCTCAGAATTTGGAGAAGCCCATATACAAGGGCTTATCCATCTCCCCCGTGTCGAATTGTCTATCTGTGTGGTCTAAATTCTGTTCAGGGAATCAGAACTTCGCAGTGGGAGACTGCTTGAACTGCTGCCGATACTCAATCGGCGTCTTACCCTCCCACCTTTTAAATGCTCGATAAAAAGTACTGGGTTCCGAAAATCCCGTCAGGTATACAATCTCACTAATCGCCTCATCAGTCTGCGACAATAGCCGCCGTGCTAGGCGATGGCGATAGTCATTGAGCAGGCGCTGAAAGCTGGTGCCCGCCAAATCAAGCTGATGGCGCAAATGCCTAGGGCTTACCCCCATGCGCTGAGCCACATTTTCTATAGTAGTTGAGCCGCTCTCCAACAATGAACCCAACTGGCTGCGCACGTCAGTGATCAGGTCTTGTTGTTGCAGAATGGCTAAATGTTGATCTGCCGCCTGTATATGCAAATTTAGTAGCTGGGGCTCGGCATAAAGTGACCTATAACAAAGCATGGAGGCAGGGAAAAATAGCTGAAAGGACTTGGCATTAAACTCCACTGGGCAGCCAAACACTCGCTCATATTCAGCTTGGTCGGTGTTGGGTGGGTGGTTGAATACTATGCGATCAGCTTTAAAGGTGCCATCGGTAACCGCCTGAAATGCTTTGATCAGGCCCAGCACCATGGCCTCGGCAAGGTGGGAGGTGGCATGTTGATGCTGAAGGAAGTAGCTGGTCAGGCAGGGGCTGGGGTCCTCACTGACCTGACCCTGTAATGCGTCGCTGATCAGGCGCTGATAGTTTAAAACCCGGCGCAGGCCGTCGCCAAAGGTCTGGCTGCTGAGGAACAGATATTCTAAAATCTGGCCTTTGTAGACAGGCATTTGCTCGCCCATATGCAGACCGATGCAGGGGTCGCCAGAGAGTTCGACGGCGGCTTTCCAGAATTTGGGCTGGGCGCTGAATTGGGTGCGCAGGTTGGCCTGGTAGAGCTGGTCTGGGTTCAGCCCGGAGCGGCGCAGCACTTCGTCAGCATCGACACCAAGATTGACCAGGCCTTGGTAGGCAAGTCGCACTAGGGTGCCTGAGTCTGTTAGTCCTGTCATACAAAAAACCATATTTAGGGAAGACCATCATACACAATTGGCCGAAATGACAAAACGATGTTTTTTTGTTGCCAATGATTATCAGGGAGAAACACCACATTATGAAGGATATGAACAAATCTACTCACCAGAATTCCGCTCAAAACACTGCTCCTATTATGATGGATCAGCTTCCCAGCATGCCTGCGCTGTTGGGCAAGGTAGCGCTTAAGTCTGGTCATTACCAGGTGGGGGACCCGCTGCCTAGGCTAAGCACCAAAATCAGTGCGCTGCATATTAATCCCGCCCATCTGCAGTCCTACCGCGCGCTCTGTGGCTTTGAGCAGAGTGAAAAGTTGCCGGCTACCTATTTGCATATGCTGGCATTTCCGCTGTTTTTAAATATTTTGATCCAGCAGGACTTTCCCATGAAGGCCATGGGTCAGGTGCATCTGCGCAACAAAATTTCTGTGCTGGAGCAGTTTGATTTGCGCCAGGCCATCAATATGACGGCTGGTATCAGCCGTAGCAAACTTACATCGAAAGGACTGGAATGGGATATTGATGTGCGTGCCCATGTTGATAATCAGCTGGTGTGGTCTAGTGAATCAACTTTTTTGCACCGCTGTAAAACTGATATCAAGCGCAGCCAGGTGCTGGTGGTGAAGAAGTATGGTAAACCGCAACTCTGGTCTGTGGCGGCTGATACTGGCCGCCGTTATGCCCGTATCTCTGGTGACTACAACCCGATTCATTTAACCGTTATCACTGCCAAGCTGTTTGGGTTTAAGCAGGCGATTGCCCATGGTATGTGGAGCAAGGCTCGCTGCCTTGCGGCCATGGATCAGCAGCTTCCTGCCGCTGGTTATTCTGTTGACGTTGACTTTAATCGACCGCTATTTTTGCCTTCCCAAGTGCAGTTCTATTCCGGACAGCGCCAGGGGCAGCAGCGGTTTTCTCTGTTTAACCAGAGGGGCGATCAAGCCCATCTGGAAGGTTTTATTAGCTAGGAAAATTCTATGCCTGATTTTAAAGTACCGCTTAAAGATTACTCATTTCTGTTTAATGATGTGCTAGATATGCAGTCCAAGTATCAGCATGTTAAAGGTGGCGAGCAGGCAACCCCGGATATGCTCGATGCTATTTTTAGCGAAGCGGCCAAGTTTAGTGAGACTGAGCTGGCACCGTTGTATCAGTCCGGTGACAAGGGCTGTACTTGGGATGATGGTGTGGTAACGACCCCCGCTGGGTTTAAAGAGGCTTATGCCAAGTTTATCGAGGCGGGCTGGACATCATTGACTGGAAGCCTGGAGATGGGCGGCCAGGGGTTGCCGTCTTCCATTAGCATTGCCATCAATGAAATGCTCACCACCGCTAACTGGGCCTGGGCTATGTATCCCGGTCTCAGCGAAGGAGCTGTAGCCACGTTGGAAGACCATGGTACCGATGAACAAAAACAGACCTACCTGACCAAGCTGATTAGCGGCGTCTGGAGTGGCACCATGTGTCTGACCGAACCCCATTGCGGCACGGATCTGGGTCAGCTAAAGACTAAAGCGGTGCCCAAAGATGATGGCAGCTACAATATCAATGGCACCAAGATCTTTATTAGTGCCGGTGAGCATGATCTGACTGAAAATATTGTCCATATTGTATTGGCCAAACTGCCAGATGCGCCCAAGGGCACCAAAGGTATTTCCCTGTTTATTATCCCCAAGTTTCTGCCTGCAGCCGATGGCTCTGCCGGGGAGCGCAATGGCGTTCGCTGTGGTTCTATAGAGCATAAGATGGGTATTCACGGCAATGGTACGGCCATGCTTAACTTTGATGATGCTACTGGCTTTTTGATTGGCGAGCCTCACGATGGCCTCAATGCCATGTTTACCTATATGAATGTGGCCCGTATTGGTACTGCAAGTCAGGGTTCTGCAGCGGCAGAGCGCTCTTTTCAGGGTGCCTCTAAATATGCCCGCGAACGTCTCGCTATGCGCTCATTGTCCGGGGTGAAAAATCCTGATGGCCCGGCTGACCCGATTGTTGCTCACCCGGATGTACGGCGCATGTTGTTGACCCAGCGGGCCATTGCTGAGGGTGGCCGTGCCATGGTGACTTATGCTAGCCAGTTTGCCGACCTGTATGTGGGTGGCGAGACTGAAGCAGTGCGAGAGGCAGCCGAGAACAGACTGGGTTTTTGTACGCCAATTCTAAAAGGCTTTATCACTGAGCAAGGTGTAGTTGCCGCCAACCATGGTGTGCAGGTGTTTGGTGGCCATGGCTATATTCAGGAATGGGGCATGGAGCAGATTCTGCGGGATAGCCGCATTGCTACATTGTACGAGGGCACGACCGGTATTCAGGCGCTGGATCTGGTGGGACGCAAGGTACTGATGGATCGCTTTAAGCAGCTGAAAATATTTACCGGTGAGATGCTTAGTTTTGCAGCCCAGTCTCTGCTTTGGCGCAAAGGCAATAAGGGCAACCGCAAGCAGGCCTGGGTTGTGGCCAAGCTGGCGTTGAAATGGCGTCTGCTGGGTTATCGTTTGGCCGTTGAGGGCAAGAGAAACCCTGATGCTGTGGGTGCTGGTTCAGTAGATTTTCTGATGTTTTCCGGTTATGCCTACATGGCCTTTATGTGGGCCAAGATGAGTGCGGTGGCTCAGGCCCAGCTGGATTCTGGCAAAGGCGACAGTAAATTCTTGCTGGAAAAACTGCACACGGCAGAGTTTTTCTTTGAGCGTATGCTGCCTCAGGCTCATGTTCACGCCAAGATTATTGGTGCTAACCCGGGTTCGGTGATGGCTATGTCGACGGACTATTTTGACGCGTCATAGTCTGCTGCCAATTTAACAGACAGATTAAAATTTAGTTAAAAAAGTGTAACCCCAAGTAAGAGGCCCCAGAAGTTTTGGGGCTTTTTATTGCCTGCAAACTTTTCATTTGTTTGCTAAAGTCAGAGCTTAAGTCGGAGGCTGATAAAAGGTGGGTAGAGCTGTTTGTTTAAATATTAAGCGCCTAGCTAAAAGCACCCAAATAAAAAAGCAGTATTAATAATTAAATCTATCCGAGAGAGGCAGTATGGAATTTTCTGATGTAGTTCGTGCGCGACATTCTTACCGTGGGTTTTTGCCCAAGCAAATTGATGAACAAACCCTACATGGTATTTTTGAGTTAGCTAACTGGGCACCGTCCAACTGCAATGTGCAGCCTTGGCATGTGCATGTGCTGTCCGGAGATGCCTGCGACCATATGCGCGAGAAAATGAAAGCTGCCGCAGCAGCAGAGGTGCCTTTTAATCCGGACTTCCCTTGGGAGGGCAAGTTTAGCGGCGACTACAAGGAGCGCCAGATCTGCTCGGCCCTGGGTCTGTGGGAGCATCAGGGAGTGACTCGGGATAACCCGGAAAAACGCGCCTGGTCTTGGATGCGCAACTTTGAGTTTTTTGACGCACCCCATATTGCGTTTATTTTTGTCACTGACCAATTCCCTGAGCTGGTGAGATTAGCAGGGGATGTGGGTATGTATTCTCAGACTCTGATGCTGGCTATGGCAGATGCCGGCATTGGTTCTTGTCCCCAGACTTCGGTCAGTTGTTACCCGGATCTGGTCCGTGAAGAGTTGGGTGTGGACAGTCATTACAAGTTAATGATGGGTCTGTCGTTTGGTTATATTGATGATGCTGATTCGGCGAATAATTTACGCACTGAGCGAGACCCTCTGGAAGCCACCACTAGTTTTTACTCCTAAACTGCCTTGTGCAAAAGCTAGCAGCCCAGTACAGGGCGCGATCGGCTAGTTTGATCAGCTGCTCAATACTGCCTCCACCACTCCGGTGCTGACGGTCAGGTGCAGAGTGCGCTGGCGTCTGGATGCGTCATGGTTTTCTCGCCCTTGGCACGCTGGGCTGGGCGTGCCTGTTTATCTCCAATCGCCATATCGAAAGGCTTTGGAACCGCAACCCACTTTACTGATGCACTTGGCGGTACCCCTCTGTGCTTGATTGTAATGCCTTGGGAGTGGGGCAATGGATGTTCCCGCAGCCAGACCAATGGGCTTAGAATTCGATAGGCGATTGGAGATATCGACACTGGTTACAATATTCTTTTGTTATACTTTTTCTAGCAATAGTCCCTCTAGCCAAAATATCCTGATAGCCCCAAAGTTAAGCTTGGCAAACTGATAACAGGCTGCCAGATAGTTTGTGACAGGATTTTACATCAGCACTTTACATCAGCACTTTACATCAGCAC
>CAXAJC010000021.1:0-20209 GCA_963969005.1 uncultured Cellvibrionales bacterium
GGTCAGAACCGAAGGCAAATCCTATTACGGCAGTGACTTTGAAAATATTGTTTTCCGCAGTAATAGAGATGGCACCCAACTACTGGTTTCAGATGTTGCCAATGTAAGAGATGAATTTACCGAGAGCGCCTTCACCAACAGGTTTGATCGCCAGAATTCATTTACTCTGGGCGTTTTCTCTCTGGAGGGGCAGAACCTGCTGGATATCAGTGAGGCTGTCCATGCCTATGCTGCAGAAAAACAGAAATCTCTGCCCGATGGGGTAAGCATCACCGTGTTTAATGATGAGGCCTACTACTTGAATGGCCGTCTTACCATGATGTCCGAAAACCTGTTGATGGGAGGCTTTCTGGTTGCTCTGGTGCTGGGTCTTTTCTTGAATCTAAAAGTGGCATTCTGGGTAATACTGGGTATTCCTGTTAGCTTTGCTGGCGCATTTTGGTTGATGCCCTTGGGCGATGTTACGGTCAATGTGCTGAGCCTGTTTGCATTTATTATGGTTCTCGGGATTGTCGTGGATGATGCCATTGTTATAGGCGAGAGTGTTTATAGCGAGGTCAAGGCGGATTATAAGCAGCAGACCCTTTCAGGGCAGGATATGGGAGTTTACTCAGCCTCTGTAGACACAGTGGTGCGTGGGGTTCAGCGCGTGGCAACCCCATCGACCATTGGTGTACTGACGACCATGGCCGCGTTTGCACCGATTATATTTATTGGTGGTAGCTTTGCTGGTATTACCAAAGCGATTGGTATTGTGGTTGTTCTTTGCCTGACCTTCTCGCTGATCGAATCTAAGCTTATTTTGCCCTCACATCTTGTGGGCCTAAAGTTTGGAGAGAAGCCCTCGGGTCGGCTAGGTTTTGTCACCAGGTATCAGCGCGCGGTTTCTAGCGGGCTTGAACACTTTGTTCAGAATATTTACCAGCCTGTGTTGAAAAAAGCACTGGTCAATCGCTACCTGACTCTGGCTAGTTTTCTGGGAATGCTGATTATTATTTTAGGTGCTACCAGCAGTGGCATTGCCAAATTTGAGTTCTTCCCCAATGTGCCCGGGGATGATGTGCGGGCTAATATCGTTATGCAGGACGGCGCCTCTCAGGAGAGTCTCGATGAAACCATTGATATTATCGAGGATTCCATTTACAAGATTGACCAACAGTATCGGGATGAAAATCCCGATAGCGATGGTCTGGTCCAGCATGTGGGTTTCTTTGTAAGCAATGATGTCACAGTGGGTTTTAGACTGGTGCTGACCAAAGCAGAGTATCGCTCGGTGAGTGCTGTTGAAATTGCCCGCCTTTGGCGTGAGGATGTGGGCCTGCTGCCCAATGTTCGCGAGCAGCGCTACTCCGCCAGTGAAGGCCCCCCCGGCGCTAAGATTAGCCTGTCCCTGTCCGGTTCCAACCCGGATGAACTGACCAAAGCTGGTATGGAACTACAGCAGTATCTGACTCAGTTTCCCGGTGTTTATGATATTTACAATTCCCAGGGCTCTGGCAGCAAAGAGATTCTGATTAAACTGAAGCCCTACGCCAGTCAGGTGGGTGTGCGCTTAAGGGATGTTGCAATTCAGGTTAGGCAGGCATTTTATGGTGAGGAAGTGCAGAGAATTCAGCGCAATTCAGACACCATCAAGGTGATGGTCCGATACCCGATTGAGGATCGACGCTCCGTTGCAACTCTGGAAAATATGCTTATAAGAACTGCTACTGGCGAAGCTATCGAAATCGCCCAGGTCGCAGATATCCGTTTGGGATTGGGTCTTACATCTATTGACCGACTCGATCGCAAGCGCACTCTGACTGTTACCGCAGATGTGGAAGAAGACAGGGTTCAGAGTGGCGATGTTGTGGCTGATACGCGAACTAAATTTGTGCCGCAGTTACTGGAAAAATACCCTGGCGTTGAGTTCAGATTAAGTGGCAGCTCTCAGGAACAGAATGAATATTATTTAAAAATGGGGACTGGATTTCTCGCTGCGCTATTTATGATTTATGGCCTGTTGGCTGTGCCGCTGCGCTCTTATATTCAGCCTATCGTGATTATGTCAGTGATTCCCTTTGGTTTTATTGGTGCGGTAATTGGCCATATCTTGTTTGATATGTCGGTTAATATTTTGTCGATTTTTGGCATTATCGCCCTGGCTGGCGTGGTGGTGAATGATAGTCTGATTCTGGTTGAATTTGCCAACCGGGGTAAGGCTGAAGGATTGACCCCTGAGCAGGCGATTATCAATGCCGGCAGCAAGAGATTTCGGGCCATTTTGCTGACTACATTGACCACTTTTGTAGGTCTGTTGCCGCTGCTGTTTGAAACTAGCGTGCAAGCGCAGTTTGTTATTCCAATGGCTCTGTCCCTGAGCTTTGGTATTCTGTTTGCCTCCACGATCACTTTGCTGTTGATTCCCTGTCTCTATCTGGTGGTAGAGCGAAATCAACGCTTTGTCAGTGGCATATTACTGTTGCCTTTGTTGATGGCTGCGAGTTATTTCTTTGTCTTTATTGGCATTATGTCCATGGCACTGTTTGCGGCTATTAGTCTGTTACTGGTGATCATTGGTACAGTCCTATTTGTGGCCAAGCTGCTGGGTTACTTGCCTGAGCCTCAGGCAAGTGTCTAACAGAATCTATTAACTAAACCCAATTATTGCATGCAGCTGATGCGACTCATTGCAGTGGAAACTCAGGGCACAGTATTGCATCACCACGGTTTGTGATTTCAATGGCCCTGTCTCTAAGCTTTGGTATTACTACTCCGCCTGTATCGAGTAATTTACGATTTGCGCGCTTCGAAACGGTTTCCGTAAACCACTACCCAACAGCTACTAAACTAAACTCTTCGTTAAACCAAGAGCCAAGGGCCGAAAACCCGCCTAAAAACCTGCACTGCGAGCAGGTTGCGGCTACAATAGCGCCCTGTTATTAAATCATTCATCGGAGTTTGTTTGGTGCTTCGCTTTATCCAATCTTCAAAGTTACCCACCCGCTGGGGTACTTTTGATATCCATGGTTTTGAAGACCCTTTTAAGGGTAAAGAGCATATTGCCATTACCATGGGTGACTGTGCTGCTGACGAACCATTGTTAATCAGAATTCATTCAGAATGCCTGACTGGCGATGCGCTGGGCAGTATGCGCTGTGATTGCGGTGAGCAATTGCAGGAAGCGATGAAGCGTATTTCTGAGCTAGGTCGCGGTGCGATTTTATATCTGCGTCAGGAGGGTCGCGGCATTGGGCTGGTAAATAAGATTCGCGCTTACAATCTTCAGGACCAGGGTGCGGACACGGTAGAGGCAAATGAGCGACTCGGCTTTGGTGCTGATATGCGTGACTATTCTATCTGCGCGCCCATGCTTGAACATCTGGGTGCCAGGCAGGTGAGGCTAATGACCAATAACCCGCGCAAGATTAATGCACTCAAAGATCTAGGTATCAATGTGGTTGAACGGGAATCTATTCAGGCTGACAGTAATCCCCACAATATTCAGTATCTATCCACTAAAGCGGGTAAATTGGGCCACATGTTCAAGAGTGATGAAAAATGACTAAAATTGCCAATACAGGTCTGGCCAAGCGCATTATTCCCTGTCTGGATGTGGACAAAGGGCGTGTGGTTAAGGGTGTGCAGTTTGTCGATATCCGCGATGCAGGAGATCCTGTTGAAGTGGCCCGTCGTTATAACGAACAGGGCGCTGATGAAATTACCTTTCTTGATATTACCGCCAGTCACGAAGCCAGAGATACCACCTTGCACACTGTTGAGCGCATGGCCGGAGAGGTGTTTATACCCCTGACTGTGGGTGGTGGCGTGCGGGAATTGCAGGATATTCGCAATCTGTTGAATGCCGGTGCCGACAAGGTGGCAATCAATTCTGCCGCTATTCACAATCCGGAGTTTGTGGCTGAGGCAGCTCAACGCTTTGGCTCCCAATGTATTGTTGTGGCTATCGATGCCAAGCAGGTGCAGCAGGGCGACGAACCGCGGTGGGAGATATTTACCCATGGTGGGCGCAAACCCACTGGCATTAATGCGATTGAATGGGCGGAGAAAATGACTGCCTATGGTGCTGGAGAGATTCTACTGACCAGCATGGACCGCGATGGCACCAAAAATGGCTTTGATCTGGAGCTTACCTCAAGGATTAGCGATGCTGTGCATGTGCCGGTAATAGCCTCTGGTGGTGTCGGTGAGCTGCAGCATCTTGTGGATGGGATTGTTCATGGCAAGGCTGATGCGGTTCTGGCGGCCAGTATCTTTCATTTTGGTGAACATACGGTACCAGAGGCCAAGCAGTATATGGCTGATCAGGGTATTAATATTCGTCTGTAGCCGAGGCAAAAAAAACCGCGCTTGCGCACGGTTTTAAGGGTCTCACTAAGGGTCTCGCTAAGGTTTCCTAGGGGTAGGAATTTTTTACATTGGGTTGATTCTCAATAACGGTTTCATCAAGAATCCCAGTGGATTGGTTAATTTGATCGGTGCGTCCAGCGCTGACAGACATATGCACTCACCGTTTTGAGCGCCCATGGGTTGATGAACATCCCCTGGCTGCCTGATTAAGAAATCTCCTTCATTATAAACTGCCCGCTCATCAGAAAAGCTGCCCTTGAGCACAACGGTGTACTCAGTGCCCTGATGATCATGTTTTGGGGTTTTACCGCCGGCACAGATTCTATGCAGAGCCACTTCGTAGTCAGTTTGCCCGGTTTTAAAACGCGCCACATCAACTGACCCTGACATGCGTTTCCAGACAGGTCGATGATCGGGGTTGTTTAATAGACGGTTAACCGAGAACGGAAATCCATTGCTCGTCTTTTGAGGAATGTTCTCTTCGGGCGCAGCCTCAGCTTCGTCGATCTTGGCCATAACACTGTCAAGCAGACTGTCATCAACTTGAGCAGGATCGGCCTCTGTCATTAGCTGCGATCCTACCTGATCCAGGCGCCGCAGTTCTTCACGGCACTTTTCACAAAAATGTAAGTGGGCGGCAACACATATTGATGCCGCTGTTGGCAGAGTTCCTGCTGAGAACTCCACTAGCATTGCATTATCTGGATGTTGGGTTAATTTGTTATTCATGGTGTAACTCGTCCTGATATTCTGGTGTCACCAAAATTTGCATCTTCTGCAGTGCTAAGCGCACTCTTGATTTGACTGTACCTAGGGGCAGTCCAAGCTCAATGGACGCCTCGGCGTGTGATTTTCCTTCCAGATAGACTTTACGCAGAATCTCGTCCTGCTCTTTCGGAAGCTGGGAGAGACTATTCTGCAGCTTGTCTTCGTTGCGTTTTTGGCGCAGCAAAGAAATCGGAGTCTCTTCATCCGGCTCGTGCCAGAAGTCTTCATTTTCAAGGGGAAGGTGTTGGGTATTACTCTTGCGGCGCAACATATCAATACGACAGTTGCGGGCTACGGTGTAGATCCAGGTTGTTGCTGAGGCCTTTTCCGGTTTGTACCCGGCGGCTTTCTGCCAGACCTTGATCATCACCTCTTGAACTAAGTCTTCACTCAAACCTGGGAACCACCCTTCATGGCGGCTGGCTTGGGCAAAGCTTTTCAGTAAAGGTGCAAAATGTTTGAAAAGCTGGGCAAACGCCTGACGATCGCGTTTTTCACCTACAGCAATAAGCAACAGACTCCACTGGTCTGAGCGCTTTTCTGAGGAGTTCAAAACGGCAACTCTGTTTTGAGCCGATGCGTTTTTATCTCGCGTATCAATAGTTTTTCTCAACATGCCTACACTGCTTATTGCTACCTTAAACATTGTTACGCCAGTTGTATATTGTTGGATCACTCAAATCAGTCTGTAAATGGCGTTTATTTGTGCCTGCAACGCTGCATCATCGAGACTAAAGACACAAAGGGCAGCTATGTCCAGAAAACTGCCACCGCTAAATGCTTTGCGAACCTTTGAGGCTGCTGCCGCAAATAAGCTATATGTCACGCATGGTGCTATAAGTCAGCAGATATGTCGTTGTCCTGAAGCCGCTGGATTTTCAACACCATGCTACCATCAGCCCTAATCCACCGGATTTTCTATCTTGATATAGAACTGGGTTATGATGTTAACGAAAATCTGTGAATCACTGCTGGTGGCTCAAATATCCTCGACAAATATGTTGATGACATTGATGCCCCCAACGCTAACCGCATGAGTGTGGGTCTGCAATATCCACGACGTACCGCGGCTAACTATAAAGGTGGTTCCTGGTACTTGAGGGCTAACGACAGCTTCTAAGCAACACAGCTGAGTCGGCTTATAACAGTAGTAAGGTAACAGGATTACATTATGAGTCTGACTCAACGAATAGTTGTAGCAATGCTAATGGGCCTCCTTATGGGGGCCCTTCTTAATTTCATCTCCAGCGGCAACATGCTGCCAGTAGCTGTGCAAACCTGGCTGGACCTGTATCTGGTCAATGGTCTGTTTGACACTGTTGGACAGATATTTGTGCGCTCATTAAAACTTCTGGTTGTGCCCCTGGTATTTGTCTCCCTTATTTGTGGTGTTTCATCACTGGGTAACAATTCGCGCATGGGAGCCGTTGCCACCAGAACTGTCGCTCTGTATATGACCACTACAGCTCTGGCTATTGCTCTGGCGATTATGGTGGCCGTGATTGTTCGCCCCGGTGTCGGAATTGATCTGGCTATGGCAACCGAATTTGTGGCTAAGGAAGCACCACCACTGAAAAATACTATTATTAACATATTCCCCAGTAATCCAGTTCAGTCAATGGCCAATGGCAGTATATTGCAGGTCATTGTGTTCAGCCTGTTGATGGGTTTTGCGATTTCTAAATCTGGTGAAAAAGGTCAGCGAATCAGCGTGTTTTTTAATGATCTGAATGAAATTATTATGACCATGGTCATGATACTGATGAGGCTGGCACCCTACGGCATATTCTGCCTGTTAGCCAAGCTATTTTCCGATGTTGGCATTGGCATGATCCTAAGCCTAGCCAAATACTTTTTTACCGTGTTATTTGTGCTGCTACTGCACAGCCTCGGTGTTTATTCGCTAATTTTTAAGTTTTTCACTGGCCTCAGTGTAAGAACTTTTTTAAGCAAAATGCGCTCTACACTGGCACTGGCCTTCAGTACTGCGTCGAGCGGTGCAACCATGCCGGTGACCTTGCGCACTGTTGAGCAGCGCCTGGGCGTTAACAACAGTATTGCGTCCTTCACCGTACCTCTGGGTGCAACCATTAATATGGATGGCACGGCGATTATGCAGGGCGTCGCCACAGTGTTTATTGCTCAGGCCTACAATATCGGCCTGGGGCTGGATGGCTATTTAACGGTGGTATTGACTGCTACCCTGGCTTCTATTGGTACTGCCGCCGTGCCTGGTGTGGGTCTGGTGATGCTGGTAATGGTGCTTAATCAAGTGGGCCTTCCGGTAGAGGGAATCGGTTTGATTATAGGTGTCGACCGACTGTTGGATATGACCCGCACTGCGACTAATGTTACCGGTGATGCCATGGTCACGACCGTGGTCGCCAATAGTGAAGGACTGGTTAATCGAGATACCTTTAATGATCCAGAAGCAGGGGTTATCAGAGAGGCCTAAGTTGGTGCTATGCTTAAGCTTTATTTAAGTAGCAGAATTAAGGGCAGCACCTGATATGGGCAAGTTTCAGCCAATTGATACCACGCTTTCAAAGCTAGATCCGCACGCCTACAGTCATGAAATGGCGCTGTTATATCAGCGCCATATCGACGAAAAAGTCGCGCGCTTTCAGACCATCCTTAACGCTACCGATTATCATGAACTTGTTATTGGTTCTGGCGAAACCAAAATGCAATTTCAAGATGATATGGCTTACTCTTTTAAGGCCAATCCATACTTCAGGGAATGGGTGCCGCTGGCTACCAGAGCGGGCTGCTATTTGCAGATCACCAGAGATCTGGAGAAACCACGCCTGTTTTTACTGGCTGTGGAAGATATCTGGCACACAGCGCCTGAAAGCCTGCCGGCAGGTTTTGAACAGGCTTTCGAGGTTATTGAATATGCCAGTATTGAGGAGGTTAAGAAATTCCTCAGTGATGGAGTTACGGCGTTTATCAATGAAACCAATCAACTGGAAGTGGTCCCTGAGCACTGGAACCCGCAGGCTGTTCTCCACCAAATTGATTATCAGCGGCGGGGCAAAACGCCTTACGAGCAGGAGTCTGTGCGCGAGGCCAATCGCCGTGCTGTGCCTGCTCATCGCGCAGCGCAGCAGGCCTTTATGGCCGGTGCTTCCGAAGTGCAGATTGCAGCTGCCTATCTGACTGCCTGCGATTGCCGAGAGAGTGAAATGCCCTATGGCATCATCGCCGGAGTCAATGAACATGCGGCTGTGCTCCATCACCACAATCTATTTAAGCAGCCTCAGCCACCGCGCAGTTTTTTAATTGATGCCGGAGTTGAGGTCAATGGCTATGCCTCAGATATCACCCGCACCTATGCCTATGATGGAGGCAGTGATTTTGCTGCCATGATTGCCTTGATGGATATTAAGCAGCAAGAGCTAGTGGCAGCTGGGGGGATAGGAGAGAGTCCGGTTGACCTGCATGTGCTGTCGCAACACAAAATCGCCGAGGTATTGGTTGAGTTTGGCCTGCTAAAGCTGTCACCGGAAGAGGCAGTAGCAAAAGAGATAGTCAGCTCATTCTACCCGCATGGTTTGGGGCATCATCTAGGATGTAATGTGCATGACAAAGGCAGTCAGCTTGCTAATGCACAGGGGGATATTATTCCTCCTCACAAAAAATACCCCAAGCTTCGCGCTGCTTCCCCCATGGTGGCCAACCAGATACATACGGTTGAGCCCGGGCTGTATTTTATTCCCGCTTTTTTGGACAGGCTCAAAGCAGGAGAGCATGCTGGAGTAATCAATTGGTCGCTTATTGACGAGTTTTTGCCCTATGGTGGCATTCGCATTGAGGACAATATTATTGTCCATCAGGACGGTAGTCTGGAAAACCTAACCAGACAGGCCTTTGCCCAGTCTGAGATTAGTTAGAGTTTAGGTTCTCCAGCGCCGACTGTTTGATCTTCAATTTGTAGATTTTGCCGGAGGCTGTTCTTGGCAGTGCCTGCTTTAAAATGTGGATATACCGCGGTATTTTAAATTTAGCCAGCCTTGTGCTGAGAAACTCTCGCAGCTCTTGTTTATCGACATGGGCACTATCGCAGAAAATACTGGCGCCCACCTCCTCACCTAATCGTTGATCAGGCACGGAATACACCGCCGCTTCACGAATCTGTGGATGTTCCAGTAGGGCAGCTTCAACCTCACCACAGCCAATATTTTCGCCGCCGCGAATCACCATATCTTTAATGCGATCAACAATAAAAAGATAGTCTTCCTCATCCAAATAGCCAACATCACCGGTTTTAAACCAACCATCAATATGAGATTCGGCAGTGGCTCCCGGGTTATTCCAGTAGCCGCGGAACATGCTGGTGCCACGGATTTGCACTTCACCACGCTCCCCCATTGGCAGGGCATTTCCATTCTCACCGGCAATGCGAATATCTAACACCGCGGCAGGTTGGCCGGAACTCCCTGGACGCTCAAGATAGTTTTCGCCTGCTATCGCAGTGCCAATGGAATTGGTTTCAGTCATACCCCAGCCTGTATTGGGCATGGCATTATCAAATGCCGAGTCAATGCCGCGGACCTGTTCTGGTGCTCGAGCGGCACCACCGCCGCCAACCATCACCAGAGAAGAGAGGTCATTCCCGCCCTGTTTGGCGTGATGAATCAAGTCTGCAGTCATGGCAGAGGGCGCGGTAAAGGAGCTGAGTTTTTCCTTGTCAATCAACTGTGCAGCAAGCTGGGGATTCCATTTGCGCATCAACACCAGTTTGGTTTGAGCGCGAAATGCTGCCAGGAAGATGGCATGACAGCCGGTGGCATGAAACAGCGGTACTGCCAGCAAACCTCCAGGTTGGTGCTGGGGTGGCTCAGGCACTTCACCCCGGACTAATACCCAGGCCATAAGGGCGATTTCCCAGCTTAATAAAGCGCTGATAATAGCCAGATTACTAGAGACTACCCCTTTGGGGCGCCCGGTTGATCCAGAGGTGTAGAGAATAAGCACATCATCAATTGCTGCAATCTCCACCTCAGGCATAGTGTTGCCAGCATATTTTTGCTGCAGATCTTCCCAGCGGGAGAATGAGCTGTGCTTGTCTCCCCGCACCAGCAAGCTGTTGCAGCCCAGTGTAATTTGCGCCTGCGATATTAGGCCAATACGCTCTTGGTCTGCGATTAGTAGCTTGCAGCCGCTATCTTGCACGCCATAGCTAATCTCATCAGCTTGCCACAGTGAATTCATTGCCACAGCAATAGCACCTATAGAGGTGATAGCCTCAAAGGCGATGATCCATTCAGGGTAATTGCGCATGCAGATGGCCACGCGATCACCTTTTTCAATACCATATTCAGAGACCAAGCCATGGCCAATAGCACTGGCCATGGCCCAGATATCTGTATAGCTGTAGCGCTCCTGTTCAAACACCACAAAGGTCTCATCACTCAGGTTCTGCCGAAAAAGCTCCCGCAGGCTGGCGGGTGCATTTTTGTAGGTGCGACAACTGGCACCGTAAACATCCGCATCTACCATTTCCAGAGGCTGCCCGGGGGCTGAGAGTATGGCTAATGCTTGGTGACGATCCATAGTGATATTTCTCTTAATCGAAGTGTTTGTCAGGGCTGGCTTGGCGCAGGTAATAGAGTATTCCCAGCATCGATATAGCGATCATTGAATAGCGCTGTTTGGAATTGCGTAACCACGGGAGCCCCTGATTTATTATCATTTTTTTAGCGGTCTACCATCACACTATAACGTGAATCGTACTGTATTGGTGTTACCAAGTTGACAGTAAAATGCAGCCTTGCTGAAGGCAACTCAGGCCGCAGGCGGGGCTATTTTATGCTATTGGATTAATGTTTTTAGCTCGATTGTTTCATCCGCAATGGTTTGCCCGTCAATGGCTTTGCCTTGCAGAATAAGCTTCTTCGCCAGCATAAAATCTTTGGGACGATTGATGCAGTCGGCGGCCAATAACTGACTGTCACGCAAATAAAACAGGCTAAAGCTGCGGCTGCTGTTGTCTCCTCTAATAACCACATCTGTGTAGCCCTGATTGATGCCGGCAATTTGCAGTTTGACATCATATTGATCGGACCAGAACCAGGGTAGTTCGGCATAGGGTTTTTCGATACCGCAGATGCTGGCCGCAGCCGCTTTGGCCTGTTCTGTGGCATTGGGCACAGACTCGAGGCGCAGGTTGGTTTTAAGGATTGAATTGGGGTGGTTGGTACAGTCGCCGGCGGCCACAATATCCGGGTGGCTGGTCTGGGCAAATTCATTGACCAGTATTCCATTGTCTACCTCTAGTCCTGCGGACAAGGCCAATTCCGTATTGGCAATAACACCAATGCCGATAATAACCATATCCCCACTGACCGTCTGGCCATCGGCGCAGACAACACCTGAGACAGAGCACTTACCTGTGAGAGCGGAAGCCAGAGTATTTAATTTTATGGTAACGCCCTGTTCCTGATGCAGACGCAGATAAAAATCCGAGATGGTTTCTGAGGCCACTCTCTGTAGCAGGCGCGATTCAGTCTCCAGCACAGTGACCGCAACGCCAAGTTTAGTGAGTGAAGCGGCAGTTTCCAGGCCTATATAACCCCCGCCAATAATCACAGCAGTCTTTGCGGTCGTCGCCGATTGCTGGATGGCTTTAACATCATCCATGGTGCGCAGGTAATGAACGCCCTGAAGGTCGGCGCCGGGAATCGGCAATGGCCGGGCTCTGGCGCCGGTGCATAACGCCAGCTTGGTAAAGCCGATAGTCTCGCCATTATTCAGCTCGACTGTTTTATTGTTTGTATCTATGGCGGTAACCACTAACCCCAGTTTAAAGTTCACATTGAGTTTTTCGTAAACTGCCGGCGCGCGCAGGGCCAATTTGTCGTCGCTGCTATCACCAGCTAGATAGGCCTTGGAGAGGGGCGGGCGCTGGTAGGGCATATGGGGTTCTTCACTGATCACAGTGATATCTCCGTCCCAGCCAGATTGTCTCAGGCTGATCATTAATTGCACTGCGGCATGGCTGCCACCAACAATAACGGCGGATGCTGGGTTATCCATAGAAAGCTTCTTATAGTTTTATTTTGCTCAGATTGTAATTGCAATAATTCATTGAGGAAACGCTGTTAAACAAATAATCATCATCCGATGTCCCTGAGTCAGCCCAAATAGATTAAAATAGGACTCATCATTCACAGGCTTTTCAGCGATATTTTCATGCAGGAATCTTCACAACAACCCATTGCCAGGCTTGGCATTGGTATCGACTTTGGTACCAGTAACAGCGCAGCTGCAATTTATGATGGCCAAGAGCTTCTACTGGTGAAGCTGGCCGAGCCTCAGAGTATTATGCCCTCAGCTAATTATATTGATCGACAGTTTGTCTCGGCGATTGGGCAGAAGGCGATCAGTGACTATATCAGTGGTAACAGAGGTCGAAAGGTTGAGCTGAGCGCAGAGTTGCTGGGTGAGGCACGCAGCGGCACTGGGGGTGGCGAAAGTGCCATGGGCGGCCCCGGAGAGTCTGATACCAATAAAGTCTATGGTCAGGCATTTAATGATGGCAGCCTGCCTGGCCGATTGTTTCGCGGTACCAAGAGACTGCTGGGCAATACCTTAAATGACCGCATTGCAATCTTTGAGCGGTCGTTTCGTCTGGTGGCCCTGATCACTCCTATTCTGGTGGGTATTCGCCAGGCCTTGGAGGCGGCCACAGGTAGAGGGGTTGACCATGCCTGTATTGGCCATCCGGTCAATTTTGAAGGCTCTGGTAGTGGGCGCAATAATATTGCTCTCGAGCGGTTGGGGGAATCCTATGGCCATGCGGGTATTACCCAGCAGTCATTCTGTCCGGAGCCCACAGCGGCGACTTTGAGTTATCTGCACAATTTTCCTCATAGCAATAATGAGTTGGTGTTGACGGTAGACTTTGGTGGCGGCACCCTGGACTTTAGTGTGTTGCGCCGCAGCGGATCAACCTTTGAGGTCGAGGCTACTCATGGTATTGCCCTTGGTGGTGACAGGATTGATCAGACGATTTTTCGCCAGCTGGTGTTTCCGCTGTTGGGCAGGGGTGAGCGCTGGTCCCGGGTGGTGGACGGGGCAGAGGTGGATACCCTGTTTCCATTTGGCGAATATGAAGAACTGCTTATCAATTGGCCAATCAGTTATATGCTCAACCAAAATAAATACACTGCGCCAGTGATGCAGCGCATGGCCCAATCCGATCCTGCCGCAGATAAATTCAAGCGGCTCTATGATTTGATTCAGCAGAATTACAGTTATCAAATTTTTGAGGCCATCAAGGCATTTAAGGCTGAGTTATCGGTGTCTGAATCTGCGGTGCTGGATATTCCGGAGATCGATATTCAGGTTGAGGTGGAGCGCTGGGATTTTGAGGCGATGATTTCGGCGTTGCTATTTGAATTTGAGCAGGCCATTTCACGGATTCTTGATCAGGCTGGTTATCAAGCCGGAGATATCGATCTGGTACTCCGTACTGGTGGTTCTTCATTAATTCCTGCGGTTAAGGATATTCTCGACAACCAGTTTGCCGGCAAGGTGGTGGAGCATGATCCTTTTACCAGTGTGGCTGCAGGACTGGCCATAGCTGACTACTACCAGTATGCCGAAGCTGAATTAAGCTAATCTCCTTGATTATTCTTTCTAAAACAGCCTGAAACTTGGCGGTTAATTAACTTACTTGCATGTAACAAGCAAGATTATTAGAATGGCGCTCTTGAAGATAAATTGTTGCTGCCGATTGAAAAGCTGGCGGTGGTATTAATGATCGGAGCTACTATGAATAAGCCCTCAGCCAAAATAGATAACGCATCTGCACCAGACGCAGGTCCTCAGAAGAATGCTCCACCCCTGCGCTTTGTAACGGCGGCCAGTCTCTTTGACGGCCACGATGCCTCAATCAATATTATGCGCCGTATTCTTCAGGGCGCTGGTGTCGAGGTGATTCATCTGGCCCACAATCGTTCAGTGGCAGAGGTGGTGGAAACCGCATTGCAGGAAGATGTTCAGGGTATCGCCATCAGCTCTTATCAGGGCGGCCATGTGGAGTACTTTAAATATGCTATTGATCTGCTTAAAGAAGCGGGCGCTGAGCATATTCGTGTATTTGGCGGTGGCGGCGGTGTGATTGTCCCCGCCGAGATTGCTGAGCTTCAGGAATATGGGGTGGAGCGGATTTACTCTCCCCATGACGGGCAAAATATTGGTCTGGTTGGCATGATCGACGATATGATTGAGCGCTGTTCTCTCAACTCTGGTTCGCCAATAACTACAGAGTCGAAAGATCTTAATATTGCCGATGGCGGTCTGCGTAATCTGGCGGCTCTTATCACTGCTATCGAGCGCAAAGAGCTTGATGATCAGCAGCTAAAGAGTTTGCGGGAGCAGGCGCAGTTTTTAACCAATACAGTTCCTGTGCTGGGAATTACCGGTACAGGTGGTGCAGGTAAGTCCTCACTGACCGACGAATTAATCCGCCGCTTCCGCCAGGACAGCGCAGATCAGTTAAAGCTTGCTGTGCTGGCGATTGACCCGACCAGACGCAAGACCGGCGGCGCCCTGTTGGGTGACCGCATTCGCATGAATGCAATTTATTCTCCCAATATTTATATGCGCTCTATTGGCACCAGAGGGGCGGCAGGTGAGGTGCCTGAGTCCCTCACAGATATTGTCAGTGCAATGCGCCTGGGCGGCTTTGATCTGGTAGTGGTTGAAACCCCTGGTATTGGTCAGGGTGATGCCGGCATTGTGCCCTATGTCGATGTACCAATTTATGTGATGACCCCAGAATTTGGTGCCCAGAGTCAGTTGGAAAAAATTGATATGCTGGATTACGCTGAGCTGGCGATTATTAACAAGTTTGATCGCAAAGGCAGCGAAGATGCCTACCGGGATGTGTGCAAACAGATGCAGCGCAACCGTGAGGCCTGGACCCAGATGCCCGATACTATGCCGGTGTTCGGCACCATTGCATCTCGATTCAATGATGATGGTGTTACCGCAGCCTATCAGGAGTTGGTCACATTGCTGCAGGCCAGAGGCTTGGGTCAATTTGAACGGCATCTACCTCCTGTAACGATTCGTACGTCCTCGGAAAAATCTGTGGTTGTACCAGCAGATCGCCAGCGCTATCTGGCAGAAATTGCCGCCGGGGTTCGCGATTACCACCGTCAGGTAGCAGTGCAGGCCAATCTGGCGCGGGAAATGCAGCAGTTATCTGGTGCCAAGGCCATGCTCAGTGATTCAGGTGCCGATGCACCTGTTGAGATAGATCAACTGATTACCCTTCGGGAAAAGAGCATGGATATAAGGGCCTCTGAGTTATTGGAGAATTGGCCCGCTATGGTTGAGGCCTATTCTGGTGATGAAAAAATTGATGTGCTGCCCAATGGCAAGCAGATCACCACCAAGCTTACCAGTCTGTCTCTGTCGGGTAATAAGATTTCACGAGTGTCTCTGCCGCGCATGAAAGACCATGGGGATTTATTAACCTGGTTGATGCTGGAAAATCTGCCCGGTGAGTTTCCCTATACGGCGGGGGTGTTTCCCTTTAAGCGTGAAGGTGAAGACCCGGCGCGCATGTTTGCCGGTGAGGGCGATGCCTTTAAAACCAATCGACGCTTTAAGGCGCTATCGGAGTATAGCGACGCCAAGAGACTATCCACGGCATTTGATTCCGTAACTCTTTATGGCTGGGATCCGGATGAGCGTCCGGATATCTACGGCAAGGTCGGCAATGCGGGTGTGTCCATCTGTACGCTGGATGATATGAAGGCGCTCTACGATGGTTTTGACCTCTGCGACCCTATGACGTCGGTATCCATGACCATCAATGGTCCGGCGCCAACAATTCTCGCTATGTTCTTAAACACCGCTATCGACCAGCAGGTTGACAAGTTTGCGGCCGAACATAAGCGCCAGCCTAATCAGGCTGAGTATGATGAGTTGCGAGCAAATGCATTAACCCATGTGCGCGGTACGGTGCAGGCGGATATTCTTAAAGAAGACCAGGGGCAGAATACCTGTATTTTCTCCACAGAATTCAGTCTGCGCATGATGGGTGATATGCAGCAGTACTTTATTGATAAGGCCATTCGCAATTTCTATTCTGTCTCTATCTCTGGTTATCATATTGCCGAGGCTGGGGCCAACCCAATCTCCCAGCTTGCCTTTACGCTGTCCAATGGCTTTACCTTTGTTGAGGCTTATTTGGCCAGGGGCATGAATATTGATGACTTTGCTCCCAACCTATCGTTCTTCTTCTCCAATGGTATGGATCCGGAGTACACAGTAATGGGTCGGGTCGCGCGGCGTATCTGGGCCACTTCCATGCGTGACCGCTATGGTGCCAATGCCCGAAGTCAAAAGCTGAAATATCATATCCAGACCTCTGGCCGCTCACTGCATGCCCAGGAAATGAACTTTAATGATATTCGTACTACTCTGCAGGCCTTAATTGCAATCTACGATAACTGCAACAGCTTGCACACCAATGCCTATGATGAAGCCATTACCACTCCCACTGAGGAGTCGGTGCGCAGAGCCCTGGCCATTCAGCTGATTATTAACCAGGAATGGGGTTTGGCGAAAAATGAAAACCCAAGTCAGGGTGCATTTATTATTGATGAGCTTACTGACCTGGTAGAAGAGGCAGTGCTGCAGGAATTTGAGAAGATTTCTGATCGTGGCGGTGTGCTGGGCGCTATGGAGACAGGTTATCAGCGCGGCAAGATTCAGGAGGAGTCTATGTTCTATGAGCATAAAAAGCATGATGGCTCGCTGCCGATTGTGGGAGTAAATACTTTCCTCAGTGAGGCCGAAGAGACTGAAGTGGAAATTGAGCTGGCTCGATCTACCGACGATGAAAAGAAAAGTCAGATTGTGCGTCTGCGGGAATTTCACAGCCAGCATGCAGATTCCTCTGAGGCTATGCTCAAGCGACTTCAGGATGCAGTGCGTCAGGGTGATAATGGCTTTGAGGTACTTATGGAGGCGGTTCGTTGCTGTTCATTGGGACAAATAACCAATGCGCTGTTTGATGTAGGTGGTCAGTACCGTCGTAATATGTAAGCATTATCTGTAACTGCCGAACTCACAGGACTTAATATTATGGCCAAAGCTCTCCGCCTCACTCAGATTGAGCGCAAGGAAATCTCCGATACAAAAATGCTCGAGGTTGCCATTGATCTGATTGTTGAACATGGTGCCGAGCGGACCACATTAAAAGATGTGGGCGAAAAAGCAGGATATTCCCGCGGTCTGGCCGGGTACAGATTTGGCAATAAGGCTGGCCTGTTTGATTTTGTGCTGCGTTCCGTGGGTGATGAATGGTTGGCCGAGTTAACCGCAGTCACCCGAGGCAAATGTGGGTATGAGGCGATTGCTGCGGCACTGGATGCCCACAGCAAGTTCTGCGAAGAGGCGCCGCGCCATGTCGAGGCTTTCTATCGACTGTGGTTTGAATCCCTCACGCCGGAGTCCCGCTTAAAGCCGGTGATTGCCGGGATTCACGATCGCAGGCGCGCCGATGTTATTAGCTGGATAGAGCAGGGTATTGCCGCCAATGTTGTACCCCCCTCGGTATCTGCTCAGCTGATTGCTGATCAGTTTAGTGCCTCAGTTATTGGTATTGTCTATCACTGGATCAGTGACCCCCATAATCTCAACGAGATTCGCACATTGCACGATGGGCTAAAGCAGGTCATGCATGTGATGCTGTCTGAGGCGCAATAGTTCGAGTTATTTAAAATAAAGGCGACCAAAGAGCATTATCTTGCGACCTAAGTGCCCAATGTCAGACTACCCCTATTGTATTGCCGGCTCAGGCAAATTAATCTTACCGGCTAGTGAGAATTATTATAAATCCATTTTATTAGGGGGTACGCATGGCAGGTTCAACTTCAGGTAGTTCAAGCGCAACAGTGGCAGAGGGCCAGGAGCAGGGAACACAGACATTTGCGTTTATCGCAATGACTTGCCTGTTTTTCTTCTGGGGCTTTATTACTGTTCTTAACGATATTCTTATTCCTTTCCTGAAAGAGTCTTTTGACCTTAACTACACCCAGGCGATGCTGGTGCAGTTTTGCTTCTTCGGGGCTTACTTTGTGGTATCCCCATTTGCAGGAAAGCTGATTGATAAGGTTGGTTATCAGCAGGGTATTGTGCTTGGTCTGCTAACAACGGCTGCGGGCTGCCTGTTGTTTTATCCCTCTGCAGAAGTGCATGTTTATGCTCTTTTCCTGTTTGCCTTTTTTGTTCTGGCCAGCGGCATTACTATCTTGCAGGTTGCGGCTAATCCTTATGTTGCAGCATTGGGGCCTGAAAAGACCGCTGCCAGCCGATTGAATCTGGCTCAGGCTGCCAACTCTTTTGGTACTACGGTAGGCCCTATTGTGGGTTCGGCTCTGATTCTGGGTGCCGTCGCGGCTGATGCCTCTGCCGTACAGATGCCCTACGTCATGCTTGGTGCTCTGCTGGTTGCTGCAGCAGCAGTTTTCAGATTTATCCGCCTGCCGGTTCTGGCCCATGTTGAGACTAAGGAAGATGATTCCGGCGATTCAGTGTGGAACCACCGCCCGTTGGTCTTGGGTGCGCTGGCTATTTTCCTTTATGTGGGTGGTGAAGTATCTATTGGTAGCTTCCTGGTTAACTATTTCTCTGAGAGTTCTATTGCTGGTTTAAGCTCAGCAGAAGCCGGTGAGATGGTTGCCTACTACTGGGGTGCGGCCATGATTGGTCGTCTAGTCGGTGCCGCTTTGATGAACTACATTGCAGCGACCAAGTATCTGGCGATCAATGCGTTAATTGCCATCCTGATGATTGTGGTTAGCATGAACAGCACTGGCGATGTTGCCATGTGGTCGATTTTGGCCGTGGGCTTCTTCAACTCTATTATGTTCCCAACTATCTTTACCATGGCGGTTAAAGGTCTGGGTTCAATGACTAGCAAAGGTTCTGGTCTGGTTTGTCAGGCGATTGTGGGCGGCGCACTGATACCGCTGGTGCAGGGTGTTGCTGCTGATAGCATCGGTATCCAACTGAGCTTTATTGTGCCCATGCTGTGCTACATCTATATTGGTTGGTACGCGCTTCGTGGTGCAGACCAAGACTAAGATAACTCACTGTAGTTGTTGGCGGGCCCGGTAATCTCTCCGGGCCTGCCCATTTTTCTCCGCCCCTTTCCTCTGCAATCAAATTCCAATCTGTTTATACAAGCCGATGTTGTTATCACTGTTGATGAAACGCTGAGAACGCTGTACTGTCTATGATCTTGGGGTTTCCAGCTTGTCAGTACTGTTAACAACGAAGGTTTCGAATAGCCACTGGTTGCCAATAATAAAGGTGTAACAGACATCGCAATAATAAAAAGGGGAACCGGGCAGTGGAGCCGAATCAGTCAATATCTATCCAAACCGAAGACAGAGGTTTTTATCGGGGCTTTAATACTACCGTGGCCGCTTGTCCCAAGGTGCTTATTCTGGCGTTGATTTTCTGGGTTGGGCTATCGCCAGAGCGCGCTGGCGAGCATTTGCTGGCGCTGCAACTCTGGTCAACCTCCTCCTTTGGTGGCTGGTATATGTATGTCACTGCCTTCTTTACCCTGGCCTGCCTGTTTTTGGCGCTGTGGCCCCGTACCGGCAAGGTGGTGTTGGGTGTCGCCGGGGAAGAACCGGAATTCTCTATGTTTACCTGGCTCTCTATGATGTTTGGTGCAGGTATTGGGGTTGGCATGCTGACCTATTCCACAGCCGAGCCTATTTTTCACTTTGCCAGTAATCCGGACACTATTCAGGGTCTTAGCACAGGTCTGGATGCCGACAATGTGCGCAATGCCTACAAATGGGCGCTGCTTCATTACGGGTTAACTCCCTGGGCCTGTTACGGTGTGGTGGGTATTTCTCTGGGCTATCTCTGTTACAGCCGAGGTTTGCCGCTGACCATTCGCACTGGCTTGCAGCCGCTATTTGGCAGTTCCATGTCTGGCGCTCTGGGTCATCTGGTGGATATTGCTGCCATTCTGGCTACCTTGATTGGTCTGGGGGTGACCATTGGCTACGGTGTATCCCAGTTTGCCTCTGGTATGTTTAATATC
>CAXAJC010000022.1:0-19994 GCA_963969005.1 uncultured Cellvibrionales bacterium
GCATAATTTTCATCCATAGTTACTAAAAATTACGTTCTTCAAAAATCTTCACCACAGGTAATACTTAAGGAATGAAAATATCCAGAATAGCACTGAGAGGGTTAAGAACGTCCACCAATACAAATTACTTCCATCCTGTAAACCATTGGTAGCCTTGGCAAGCCTGTAGATCAACTTTCCATCTGACGGCACATATTCGTCTCCCAGAGGTTTAAAGAAACGTTTCACGCCAAGGAGATGAATGGCAAATCCACTGATACACATCATTTGAATAAATATTTCATCTGATAGATACAGTATTAAAAGAAATAAAATTGCCGCATGTACATTTAATATTTTCATATTCCTATCTCAAAAGAAAGGAGGGGGTGTAACGCCCCTCCCCGTGTAAGAAATGGCTTTTACCACAAGCCATACAGAAGGCCTAAAACCAACTTAACGATTCAATCTATTTGAGGAATATGTAGCCCGGAGGCTTCGTAACTGGAATTTCATCAATTTGACTTCGACAGATTCCCCCACGACTTAAACAATGTGGCTGATATTTTGTTAGGCGATAAGAGTATTAACTAAAGCCTAATACATTAAAATTAGTACTCAAAGAGTAAGTGCCGTAGGCAAAATATTTATTTTTGTGGGCTGATTCGCATAAATAAACTTAATAGCATTGATTGGGAGTAGTGATCTGGTGGAGGTGGCGGGTGTGGCAATGCATGTCGTTTGAAGGCCAAAAAAAAGGCAAAGCAAGTCCTACGAAGATTGGATGATTTGGCAAGTAATTATGATGATCATAAGGTTAGATGATAATTTAGTGGAAAATATTGTTAGGATTTAATTTTTTCGTTTGTCCCGTCCTTAAATTAAAAAAGCGGCTTTAAAAGCCGCTTTTTTTATAATGATCTATACGAAAACTACTAGCCACATTTAGAATCACCACAGTTCAAGCAAGTCATGCAGCCATCCATCAGGATAACCGCTTTCACACTGCACTTTTTGCACACTTCAGCTGTTGGCGGAAAATCCGCAGTTTCGCCAGTCTGTGCCGCTGCGGCCTGTTCAAACTCGGCACGCTTCTCGTCCATAATCTTTTGCTGATGCGCTGGAATTTCTGCCTTTTTCAGCATGCCGATTTTCTGTAGGTGATCTTCGATTGCCCACCCGATCTCTGCGACCAATGAAGGCATAAACTTGCCGCCGGGCTTGTAGTAGCCACCCTGGGGGTCAAACACTGCTTTCAGTTCCTCTACCAGGAAGGTGCAGTCGCCGCCCTTGCGGAATACGGCGGAGATTACTCTGGTCAGGGCTACAATCCACTGGAAGTGGTCCATATTTTTTGAGTTGATAAAGACTTCAAACGGGCGGCGCAGTTCGTGGTCTGTGCCTTCGTTCAAAATAATATCGTTGATAGTCAGGTACAGGGCATGATCAGACATTGGGGTTTTGATCTTGTAGGTGCTGCCGGCCAATGCTTCAGGGCGCGAGACTTTCTCGTGCATCTGAATAATATTACTTTCCGGCTCCTTGGCGACTGCTTCCTGGGCCTGTTCTTCGGTGGCTACTTTGTAGCCCACGATCTTTTGTGAAATTTTCTTGCTCATTGTCTTCCTCGTACTCTTACTATTCCGTGCTGTGCAGCGGAATCAATTTAATGTGATCAGAATTTACCGTAGTAACCTTCTTTTAGAGCGTCGAACAGGTTGGCGGCGGTGTGAGTTTCACCGTCGTACTCAACCTCTTCATTGCCTTTAAACTCGACTGTCGAACCATCTTCGAGGGTAAATTTGTAGGTGGTGTTCTCGAGATCTTTCTCGGTCACCAGCACGCCCTGGAAGGCTTCCGGGTTAAAGCGGAAGGTGGTGCAGCCTTTGAGCCCTTTCTCGGCGGCATACAGATAGATATCCTTGAAGTCTTCGTAATCGCAGTCGGTTGGGACATTGATGGTCTTGGAGATTGAAGAGTCTACCCACTTCTGTGCGGCGGCCTGAATATCCACATGGGCTCTGGGCATAATATTCTCGGAGCTCATAAAGTAGTCTGGCAATGCCTCTTCTTCGCTGGTGCCGTAGGGCATGGCTTTCTCATTCACCAATGTGCGGTAGGCCAGCAGTTCGTAGGAAAATACATCGACTTTCTCTTTTGACTTTTTGCCTTCGCGAATAACATTGCGCGAGTAATGATGGGCAAAGCTTGGCTCAATACCGTTACTCACATTGTTGGCCAGTGACAGCGAGATAGTGCCTGTTGGGGCAATGGAAGAATGGTGGCTAAAGCGACAGCCTTCTTCAGTCAGTGACTCAACCAGCTCTGGGGCTACAGTGGCAACGTTCTGCATATAGCGGCTGTACTTGGCCATCAGCACTTTGCCTTTGAGCTTGTCGCCCACTTTGATGCCGTCTTTGGCCATATCTGGTTGTTTGAACAGCATGGCGGCGGTGACTTCAAACTCGTCTTCCATTATGGGTGCCGGGCCTTTTTCACGGGCCAGGTGCAGGCCGCTCTTAAGACCGGCTACTGCCATATCCTGAGCTACACGCTCGGTGAACTCCAGTGAATCCTGTTCGCCGTATTTCATGCGCAGCATGGTGATGGTGGAACCCAGTCCTAAAAAGCCCATGCCGTGGCGACGCTTGTATTCGATCTCGGCGCGCTGGCCATCCAGCGGCAGGCCATTGATCTCAACCACGTTATCTAGCATACGGGTAAAGACGCTAACGACTTCTGCATACTCGTCCCAGTCAAAGTAGGCGTCTTCGGTAAATGGGTTGCGCACAAACTTCGTCAGGTTAACCGAGCCCAGCAGGCAGCTGCCGTAGGGTGGCAATGGCTGCTCACCACAGGGGTTGGTGGCGCGGATATCTTCGCAGAACCAGTTGTTGTTATTTTTGTTGACCTGGTCGATCAGAATAAAGCCGGGCTCTGCATAATCGTAGGTAGAAGACATAATGGCGTTCCACAGCTTCTGCGCACGGATAGTCTCGTAGATGCGGCAGGCAACCAAGCCTTCGTCATTGCTAACATAGTTTTCTGTAGTGGGAAATGGCTTCCACACTACATCGTCGCCCTTAAGGTCCAGTCCCCCTTCGATTTCTTTGGCGCTGATGGGGAAGGTTAGATCCCAGTTACCATCGGTGCGCACTGCTTCAATAAACTCCTCGGTAATCAGCAGTGATAGGTTGAACTGACGCAGGCGTCCGTCTTCGCGCTTGGCCCGCACAAAATCAAATACATCTGGGTGGCTGACATCAAAGGTGGCCATCTGGGCGCCGCGGCGACCACCGGCTGAAGAGACGGTGAAACACATCTTGTCGTAGATATCCATAAACGACAGTGGACCGGAGGTGTAGGCGCCAGCGCCTGATACATAGGCACCTTTGGGGCGCAATGTGGAGAATTCGTAACCAATGCCGCAGCCGGCTTTGAGCGTTAGGCCTGCTTCAAGGTTGCGTTCCAGAATACCCTGCATTGAATCTGGGACTACGCCAGAGACGGTGCAGTTAATGGTGGAGGTGGCAGGCTTGTAAGCTTGAGCGCCGGCATTGGAGATAATCCGGCCAGCGGGAATAGCGCCGTGTTTTAGTGCCCAGACAAATTTTTCTTGCCACTCTTTGCGTTTTTCTTTGCTTTCAACATCGGAGAGGGCCTTGGCCACACGCATATAGGTGGCGTTGATATCTTTATCAACAGGCTGCTCGCTCTTGTCTTTAAGACGGTATTTTTTGTCCCAGATATCCAGGGACGCATCTTGCATTTTGATTTCTTGTTGTGCTGCAGTACGTTTTACTGTCTTTAGTCTGGTTGCGCTCATTAATTGCCCTTACCTTTATCAATTTTATCGTTTTCTAATTCGTTTTGATGTGGGCTGTGCTTAATTAGTCTCCCACAACCCATATGCTCTCGGCATCTGCGTTACTGTTTATCCTGAGGTATTTCTCAATGCTGGCGTTGGAATCAATGTTCTTTTGCCCGTGTTTCCGTTGGTCTTACACTTTGCCTTTGCCCTCGTCTTGCTGAGGTGCCCGCAAGCTGTTGGTCGCTTTTCTACGGCGGAAAACGAAACAGAGTTTATCCTACATGGTGTGTTGTGCAAGCCCTAATCTACTATATATTGTGTTTTTTTTGATTTTAACCCTTATTTAGGGTTCACAACTTAATACAAAACATGTGGATAAATGGCTCTACGGCGCGCGGTTGTTGGGCTTAAGCGTTTAGCTGACCACCGGGCATAAACCGGTCATGTTCGTGCTCCGTATAATCTTGCACCTAAGGTTGTTAGCAGTTTTTGTTTTAACCAGTTTTTTCTCTAGAGAATAGAGTTATAAGGTTAGCCGCCAGCACGTGCCGTGCGCGTCCTTGTTGTGCCTAAACGGTGACTTGGTTAGAATGGTCGCCATTCCAAAACTACCTGCGCAACAGCTATTTTTACTGGTCTGTGTGCATTCTATTGAGGCTTTTCATGGATATTTTTGACTTCTCCGATGGTCGCGAAGGCTACTATGGAGAATACGGCGGGGTTTTTCTGCCTGAAATTTTACACGCCACAATCGAGGAGCTGATTGAATGCTTCCGCGAATGTAAAGCTGACCCGAAATTCTGGCAGGACTATGTGGCTCTGCTGCAAAACTATTCCGGTCGCCCGACGCCTGTGACCCATCTGGAGAATCTCAGTCGCGAACTGGGTGGTGCGCAGATCTATGTTAAGCGCGATGATCTCAATCACACGGGATCGCACAAGGTAAACAATGTGATGGGCCAGGGTCTGCTGACCCAGCGCCTGGGCAAAACCCGAGTGATTGCTGAGACTGGTGCTGGCCAGCATGGTTTTGCTACGGCGACCATGGCGGCTAAATTTGGGTTTGAGTGCAAGATTTATATGGGTGCGGTGGACGTTGCCCGCCAGCGCCCAAATGTATTCTGGATGGAGAATCTCGGGGCTGAGGTGATTGCGGTCGAGGATGGCCAGAAGACATTAAAAGATGCAGTGAATGAATGTATGCGTGACTGGGTCACCAATATGGCCGACACCCATTATATTCTGGGTACTGCCTGTGGCCCCCATCCGTTCCCGGAAATGGTCAGCTGGTTCCAGTCTATTATTGGTCTGGAAGCCCGCGAGCAGATAGTGGCGCAGACTGGGCGTCTGCCCAACCGTGTCTATGCCTGTGTTGGCGGCGGTTCCAATGCTATGGGTTTGTTCCAAGGTTTCTTTGATGAGCCCAATGTCGAGCTGGTTGGCTGTGAAGCTGGCGGCGAAGGTGTGGGTTCCTATATGCACTCTGCCCGTCTCGCTTATGACGATGCCAGTGTGGGTGTGGCTCAGGGTTATAAAACCTATTTCCTGCAAAACGATGAGGGCAATATGAGTGAGACCCATTCTGTTGCTGCTGGTCTGGACTATATTGGCGTCAACCCGATCTTTGCTCATCTGCACGATCAGGGCAAGGTGCGTTTTGAAGCGGCCACTGATGCGGAAGTAAAAGAGACTTTAAAGTTAACTATGCGTACCGAGGGGCTGATTCCGGCTCTGGAGAGTACCCATGGCTTTGTGGTGGCGCTTAAAGAAGCTGCGGCCATGGCTAAAGATGAAATTGTGTTGGTGAATATGTCGGGTCGCGGGGACAAGGATATCTTTACCATTGCCGATGCTCTGGATGATGCCAAGTGGAAATCATTTATTGGCGGCAAGGCAGATCAGTACCGCGCGGAGAAGAAATAATGGGTTTGGAAGCATTTATTGCTGAGCGCAAACAGGATAAAGATTTGCTGGTCATGGCCCATGTGGTCTGTGGCTACCCGTCCTTTGAAGAAAATATGCAAGAGTTGGAAATTATGGCGGAGGCCGGGGTGGACCTGGTCGAGTTGCAGTTTCCTTTTTCTGAGCCCAGCGCCGATGGTCCGCTGTTTGTGCGTGCCAATGAGCAATCCTTAAAAGCCGGTACCACTGTGGACCAGTGCTTTGACTTTATGAAGCTGGTCAGCGAGCGCTTTCCTTTTAAGGTGCTGATGATGGGTTATTACAATACTGTCTTTAAGATGGGCGAGGATGTGTTTGTGCAGCGCCTTAACGATGCCGGTGGTGTGGGTTATATTCTGCCGGATCTGCCGGTTGAAGAGTCGGCTAATCTGCATCAGCTTTCTGCAGATGCCGGTGTTGAGCCAATTATTTTAATGACGCCGACCAGCAGTGATAAGCGTCTGGCTCAGTTGGGTACTGCCAGCCGCGGAATGGTTTATGCGGTGGCGCGCAAAGGTGTCACCGGTTCCAAGACCAATATGGGTGATGATGTAATTGCTCTGATTGATCGTTGTCGCCAGCATACAGATGTGCCTATTGGTGTTGGCTTTGGTATTACCAGCAAGGCGGATATGGATTTTCTGCGCGGCTCTGCGGACCTGGCTATTGTGGGTACGGCGGCGCTAAAAACCTGGGAAGAGTCCGGGGCTGAAGGGTTACGGCGCTTTTTTGCAGAGTTGCTGGCGTAGGTGCTACACCCTAAACGCGGTGAAGGATCTGCTGGCGACCTTTTGCTTGGTTTAATCTGACCCCTTTTCCACAACAGCAAATCGCCAGTCATTTATCACCTGCGAACGCACCTCTTCAAGGCTGGGAATCTTGCCAAGCACTGCATTATCAATACAGACCAAATGCACGCCCAGCTTTGAGGCTGTGGGTTCTGTCCAGCATTGCTCGGCCTGTGAATCTAGGGCCAGTGTTAATAATTTATCCGCAAAGCTGCTACCAAACTTCTCTGCCACCTGATCTGATGTGCCCTGATATTTATCCGCTTCCGTGGGCAGCTGCCCGGCTTTTATCTGCGCCAATACCTGTTCTGCCTGTTGGTAGGCGGTGCCACCATATTTTATCGAGCTAAACAGCAGGTGGCGAAAGCTAAAGTTAGAGAATTCCCGGTAATCTGCCTGATGCTGTTGGTAGAAGTCATTAAGCTCCTGTACTGTTGGCTGGCGCAATGTGGTGACATTTTTGGTCAGGCCAGCCAGTTTGGCGTCCATGGCTTCGGGATCCATTATCTGGTCTATATCTGTTCCCAGGGACTCTATGGGTGCACTCTTGTCATCAAACAGGTCGGTCTGGATGCGCTGTTGCAAACTGTCTATATCCGGGAGGTTGTGACGGTCCGCATCCCAGTCCCGCTGGCTCGGTTGGTCCGTCCCATAGTAAAAGCTCAGCAACAAGGCAATTAACAGGCTCAGAATCAGGGCGAGGATGCGGAGAGGCAATGGCGTTGGTTTTTTCATCAGCGGGTTTTTTATCAGTTTAGCGTTTAAAAATTTTAATCCAATCGCCGGCTTTGGGTTCGCCGCTGGGGTAGTACCCATTGATTATACGCAGATCATCGATATCGGTGCTGCTCAGCTTTAAGGCTTTGGCCAGACCTGCAAAGGTGGTGGCGCTGGTAGCTTTAACATAATGAACAGTCTGGGGCTTTTGCCCGGCAATCTCGCGGCTGGATATGGGGCGGAAGCTATTGATGGCGGCGACAAATAATTTATCTGTCTCGGCAAAGCTGGACTGTTCTTCCACCTCACCGGTAAAAACATAGGCGTTGAGCTTGTAGTAGACCAGGGCGATACGGGTGTCTGGCTCGCCATCTTTGCCCGGCAATATACCACTAAAGCCTTTTAGCCGTGCCGGAGCTATGGTTTTACTGTCTTTCAGCTGACCTACATTAAGGTAGTTGTAGAGATATTCTTCCGGGCTTTGAGAGGTGCGTGCAATGGCCTGCAATGACAGTGTTGCGGATTTATCTTCTGCTGCACCTTTAGCCAGTAATCTGGTATTGCTGCTGTCTTGCACCCAGCCTTTGGGGAAGTCGAAGCGTACCCGCAGGCGCATGTCCGAGAAGCGCTCTGGTTTTTTCTCTTTGGCGAGAAAGTTTTCTCCCCAGATTAAACCCTGGGTCAGGCTGCGGTAGACGGCCTCGCCATTGCCTCTGCTCTCTTCCGCCTTAAAGGCATTGGCTTTGCTGACCACGGTGCGCAGGCGACTGTCGTTGCGGGGGTGGGTGGAAAAGATACCATGGTAGGTTTGCTTGACTGCACCTTTGGATTTGGCCCGCTTTTTTTGCAGTGCTTCGTAGTCTTTCATCATCGACAGCATGCTGATCATCTCACTGGGGGCATAACCCAGCTTGGCCATATATTCGGCGCCAGCCTCATCTGCCTCCAGTTCATTGCGTCGACCATGGCCGCGAATAATGGAGTTGGCATAGGCCATACCAGCTTCGTAGACTTCATTGCTGCCTGACAGCACGGCGGCAATGGTGGATAAAATTTGCGCGCCTGTGGCCTGCCCCTCCTGACCGGTGACATGATCTTTGGTGATGTGCCCCACCTCGTGGGCCAGCACTGAGACCAGTTCAGCTTCATTACTGACATAATTTAACAGGCCGCGATTGACGTAGATATAGTTGTCTCTGGTGGCAAAGGCATTGAGGTCGGGGCTGTCGAGCAGGGTAAAGGTAAACTTCTCACCGGCCATCTCTGATACTGAGATAATCTCTTCGCCGAGCTTTTCGATATAGGCCTGGAGTTTTTCATCTTTGTAGATCGGGGTGGCCTGCAGAACTTCTTTGTAGATATCTGCGCCCGTGGTAGCCCCCTGAGTCGTAGGTGCAATCAGCAGAGCGGTTAGCAGTAGTTGGGAAAACAGCTTTTTACTCAGCATAATCTGTCACTAGCTGGCGGAAAAGAAGGTTTTAAGCTGCTTGCCGAGACTGGAGCAGGCATCGCTCTTGACTGGGGTTAGCAGTGGAATCGGGGCTACTGCGCCGATCAGGTAGGAAGTGCCTTCGGAGTCGACTCGCAGGCGACCCATTTCCTGGAGGTCCTGCAGATCCCACACGATGGCTTCATAGACCGATAGCTTGTTCCACTGGGCAAAGCCGAAGCAGCCACCGCCGCCGGGGCCAATGGCGCAGCTAATGGAACCGCCTTTATCCAATGTTTCCGTTGAGCCATCCAGCCATACCAGATAGCGCACTGACTGGTTGTCGACCACGGTTTTGATGCTCGGGTTGCGCATTAGTTTTTTTAATCTGGGCAGGCCTTTTGGGGCTGTGCGTGGTTCAAACCAGGGATAGATAGAGTCGATAAACTGGGCCTCTGGCAAAATACCTATATCTGCACCTTTCATCTGTTTGGCAACACATTCGATAAATTCCCGGTCGGTTTCATAATGACCGGCATCGCGACGGCCCAATACTACCACGCGCTCGTTGGCATTCAGTTCTATGGGCTCACCACTGGGGCGATATTCATCAATGGTGGTGGTGGCCGAGCATGCACTTAATAGTGCTAACAGCGAACTGGTAACAATAATCTTATATAGATTACTGGTTGTGAATCCACTCATTGTGACTCCTCCAGAATTTGCTGCTCCATCATCCAGCCGTAGATCGCCGGAATGCGGTAGAAGTCGAGTATCAGTTTGGCACCGGCATCCCGCAGGGCAATAACGGCGGCCTCTTCGATGGCTTTTGGCTTGCTGTACATAAAGGCATCTGGCGTTTTGCCGTAGGCGGGCATAAACCAACTGTCGATGGGGTCGCCGTCGACGCTTTGGATTTCAAGGTTGTATTTGATCCATACTTCAAACACGTTGAGGTAATTGTCTGAGGGGGTGGATACCTGCACTTCACGCACTGATGGTGTAATTACCAGTCCTCTGGTGTTGGTGATCTGGTCTCTGCTGGTGACAAACTCGACGTCATTAAACAGACCGGCAAAGGCATTTTGCAGCACCTCTACCTGGGCTGTGCCTATATCGATATCGGTGTTTTCATTGGGCTGGGCGACAAAGGTGGAGAAGTCTTCGGCAAAGACAATGCTGGCGGTCACTGGTTTTGGTTCGCCCAGCACTTTGGGGAATATGCGGTCAACCTGCACTGAGGCTGAGGAGCTGCAGCCCCCAAGAATAACCAGAACAATCAGGGCCAGTGATAATTTGGTGATATCGTTGCAGGATTCTTTGCAGAAATCTTTAGAGAGCTCGTTACCGGATTCTTTGCAGGACTCGTTATCGGACTCTTTGCAGGGCTTTTTATTGGACATAGTTTTGCTCAGCATAATTTTTATCCTTTAATTAAGGCTATTTAAGCCGATAAAGGTTCCTCCATTGTTGTAACTCAGTTCACGCATCAGGGCGGCAAATTTAATTGCCGAAGCACTTGGGCTTCCGCCCGGGGGGAAATGCACTGGAAAGCCTATGGCATGGACCCGCACCAGTCGATCGGCCCCGCGGTGGGCCTTGTTCAGTTGATCCACGGCTCGCACCACATTGCGGATAGAGCGCCCCTGGAAGTCATCACCAAGGGTATAGATGCTGATTTTGCGGCCGGGCTGATAAAAGGTCTGGATGGCTGCATTAATCCCCTCTACCGGGCTGGAGTTACTAAACGGTGCCCAGTTGGACAGTTTGCTGATAATGTTCTTACGCATGGCTGGGCTGTCGGGGATCCATTTGCCTTTTTCTGCGGTGAACATATATTGGCCCATATCATTGAGTACCTGCAGGCCTTTAACTTCTGGGTAGATATCAAGAATATTGAGCATCTCTTTCTTAACTTTTTCCCAGGCGGCAACCTGCATGCTGCCGGAGGTGTCGATAACAAAAATAATATAGTCACTGTCGGCGGGTATGCCGCCAATCAGCTGGTTTTGCTGCTGGAATTCTGGCCCCAACAGGCGCTCCATCTCTTCGGATAACACCTGCAGTACCAGCTGCAGCTGTTCTTTTTCCCGAGATTGGGACTGGGACAGTTGGCTGGATTGCTTGGCGACACTGGCTAGTTTGGCTTTTAATCTGGCGATGCGCTCGGTTAGCTCTGACAGCTGCTCTTTGCGCGACTTAAGCCGCTCGTCGAGCATGACCGCTTCACCGCGAATTTTAAATAATCTTTCCTGATAGTCTTTTACTGACCCAAGCAGTTGGTTCTCTGCCTCTTCCAGTGCTGAGGGATCGCCCACTTTGGCAATTACCAGCAGTAAAACAATGGCACCAAAACCGCAGCTGATCACGTCCAGAAATGAGATGCTGGCTTCCTGTAATTCTCGCCGCTGCTTTTTCATGGCCAGTCCCTCGACGGGGCTATAAAGGCGCCTTTGGTATTTAGGGCTGTCTGCCAAAACAGGCCGGCGGCTTCCGGGTCACCTTCCATGGGAAAGAGAATCGTGTTGATGGGCACTCCGGGGGGAAACTCGGCCATGGCAGTGGCGAAATGTTTGCGCCTCTGGGCACCGCTGACCATATATTTTTTCGGCGGGCTTTTGCCCTGGGTGGGCAGGCCATCGGTGAGCAGAAACAGGTTGTCGGGCCTATCTTCGAAGTCAGTAATGGCCCCAAAGGCATTGCTCAGGCTGGTGCCTGAGCCCGGGCTGAATTGTTTGGTGGCCGCCACAGCCTGTTCCAGATCCAATGAGTCGGCGGCATCTAGCCATTCTCCCTCTGTGCCTGGAATGGCGGCGCTGGCTTCGGTGTTAAACATATATACCTGAAAGCGGCTACTGGGGGGCAGCTGTGCCAACAGCCATTCCACGGTGCGCAATGTCCACTGCCATTTGGGTGACTGTTTCTTTTGTTGGTCTTCCATATTGCGCCGTCTCACCGCATTGACCACTGTGTCGGCCAGCATGCTGGCGGATCCGTCGACTAGAATCAGTACCCGCTCGCCGCCCAGTTTAAGGCCGGTGAGATATTGTCGATTGCCATCACCCTGAAACTCTCGCACCTTATCGCCAAACTCGACTTCTTCCATCTGTGCCGTTTCTTCTTCGAGCTGTTCGACTTGAAGGCGCAGTTTGTCGAGGTCATTGGGGTCGGACTGAATGCTTCTTTCCTGCTCTTCCAGATCTGTGATGACGCGTTTGGACAGACCCTGGGCTTCGACTAGTTCCAGTTGAATTTTTTCGATACTGTTAAGTAGCTGGACGCGATCTTCTTCGGCCTCGCGGATATCCATCTGCAGTAGGTCGACCTCGGCGGCCAGCTTGATATCCGGGGTAACTATTTCCACGGCATTGTGGCGCAAAATCAAAAACAGCAGGGTTACGGCACCAAAACCACAGGCCATAATATCCAGAAAGGACAAGCTGAAAGCTATATTGCGGCGCTTTCTAGCCATTGCCCACCTCAATCAGGCGTAGCTTGTGCCCGGATACAACAAGCTGTTGCCCGGGCTCGCAGGAGTTTGGTAGTTGCACCTCTAAATCGTTCTGTTGATGGAGTATCTTCAGTTGTTGGCTTTCCACCACCAAAACACATTCGGCCTGATTATCCATGCTACTGGTCAGGCTGAGTTTGCCGTCTTTAAGGTACAGGCTCAGGGGTCGATGCAGCGGGTAGGCCTGATCTTTATACAGCACATGACTGGCCTGATGGGTTTGCGACTGAGCTGGCCCAGTCTGGCTATTCAGACCGTCTTGCTCTAGCTGTTTGATCCTATGTAGCTCTTCAGCACACAGCTGTTGCTGCAACCCAAGGCAGTTGTCTATGGCGCTGGACTGGGCCTTTACCGTTGCGTCGTCAAACTGGGACAGCATGGCAGGAATCAGGCTGGCACTGTGGGAGAAGCATAGTTTGGCGCTGCTGTGTCGATCCAGAATGGCGCTCAGGCTACTAAGGCGCTGTTCAAAAAGACTGGCGATCTGATGTTTGTGCAGCACCAGCTTGAGATCACCCTGAGGTGAGGGCAGGCTGATATTGAGTTTATCTTCCCAGCCCAGTTGCATCAGCCATTGGGGCAGCTGATTGTAGATGGCTTGCTCACCTTCGGAGTTGTGCATTGGGTCGTAGCGATAGTCCTGTACTAGTCGATCACTGATATGTCTGGCAGCGGCGTTGTGCAGCTGCATTATGCCCAGATCGGGAATGGTTTCCTGCTGACTCAGGCTGAGAGTGCCGGCCCTGCAGTCAATCAGGGTGACCACTGTCTGATGCAGCTGCAGTTCGACCAGCACTGTGGACTGGGTCTCTGTGGCGCAGGTGGCCAGCGCGCTGTCGATAACAGCTGTGATCTGGACAGGTATGGCGCTGACCAGTCCCAGCAACAGGGACAACTGTTCGTCGGAGTAACTGCCGGGGACGGCGAGAATTAACCTTTCCGGTGACCCGGCATGCTCGACTAATTGTTTGAGTTGGGCAAAGGCGATATCACCATGATGCCGCGCCCATTTTTGTTTGCTTGGCAATGGCAGTTGATTGAGCTGGCGCCAGTATTGGTTGTAACTATGCTGGGGCTGCTGCCATGCAGTGGCTCTGGCGCGCTCGCCGGTTTCTATGCCGGTGCTGTGCAGCTGGGCAAAACCCGGTTCGCAGTGCAATAACCCTTGGTCTGTCTGGATCAACAGGTTCTGGTCATTGAGTTCTACTATGGCGAGGCTCATGGTATTGCCGCTATTTGGGCGCTTTTAGAAAGCGCAGTAGTTTGTTTTCGCAGTAGGCGTGGGAGTCCAGTACCAGGCGCTCTTGAATCAGCTGTAGCTGGTGCATAAAGAACATCACGACCATGCTGATCAGCAGTGCGATAAAGGTTGAGTTAAAGGCGACCCCCAGACTGCTGGTAACACCGGCTATATTGCCAGCCATTGCCTCGTGGGCCTGACCCAGCGCTGCGCCAATACCGCGCACTGTGCCGATAAAGCCGATGGAGGGAATGGCCCAGGTGATGTAGCGCACCATGGATAGCTCTGAATCCAGGCGGTCATTTTCCGTGTCGCAGACATTGTTCACCGCTTCGGTGGCAAACTGCACATTGTCGGTGACTTCAAATCTGGTCAGTGCGGTTTGCAGGGCGCGGGGCAGCAAATAGCCGCGCTGGTTTTCTGGTAGTGACTGCAGTGGCCGGGCCAGCTGTCCGGCATCTTCTGGCAGTACTCTGGAGCCCTCTGCCACTGAGACCAATGGCAGTTCGAGCATATGTTTTTCGCGGATGCTGGTGCGGGTTTTGTAACCCATAATGGCCAGGGCCCAGAACATCAGGATAAAGCAGGATTCCTGTTCCAGATCTTTGATCACAATAAAGAATGAGCGCGGCACCTCATATTCTTCGCCAGCGGCGGCCATTTCCGCATGGTGGCGGATGGTGCTCTCGGCGTTGGGGCGCACCACGGTGACAAAAATAGTATGCACAATAATAATTGATAGCAGCAGTGCGACTAGCTGAAAAAACATTTCATTGGTCGCGCGATGGGTTGGACTGTTCATGGTGCTATTCCTGTTTCACTTAAATATCTGATGGAAGAGGGATGGGAAAATCTTCGGAGATCTCTTCGCTGGGTTTAAAGTCTCTATCCTGTGGCTTTTTATCCGGCTCTTTCTCGGTTTCTATTTCTGCCTCTTTCTCGGCCTCTAATACAGGCCCAGGGCTTGCTTCAGGTGGCTCCTCAGGCTGCTGGGCCAATAATGTTATTGGCAGTAGCATTAATAGTAGAAAAACTCTCATAGCCTGGCCCCAGGTTTGTCTACATAGCGAGCGATTCTAAAGCCTACATCCAGGCGGGCATCAGCACCAGCATCGCGGTAGCTGAGGCGCAGCTCCGCGCGCGACCCCAGAGCCCAGCTGGCGCCTCGAATAACATGGCGACTGCCTGTTGCCGGCCCTTTGGGGTCCATTTTTGGTTCGCCGCGATGGGAGCGCACATCATAGTAATCATTGACCCATTCCGAGACATTGCCGCTCATATTGTAGAGCCCTTTGCTGTTGGGCTTGAAGCTGCCTATATCTGTGGCCACTGGGAAGCCGTCATTGTAGTTGGACAGAGTAAAACTGAGGAACCTAGATGCGCTTTGATCCGCATAGTTGTCTGTAACCTGCTGCGGTGGGTAGAGTTCATTGGCCCAGGAGAATACGTTGGCCTTACCATTGTTATCAATTTTCGCCGCCCAGGCCCATTCTGCTTCCGTGGGCAGACGATAACCATGGGCGTCCCAGTTAAAGCCGCTGACAATGCCGTTGGCAATCTGATAGAACAATGGCAGCCCCTCCTGACGGCTGAGCCAGTTGCAGAACAATGCTGCCTGTTCCCAGGATAGTTTTACGGCGGGTTGGTTATTCATATCCAGAGATCGACCTTTGATGGCTCCGGAGCTGTGTTCCTGCCAGCGGCGGAACTGGCCATTGCTGATTTCTTTGCTGGCCAGATAGAAGGGGCGCTGCAGTCCTACGTTGCGCTCGGTTTCATTGGCGCGCCGACCGGGCTGGCGGCGGGGGGCGCCCAGAGTAAATGTCTGGTCCGGGCGAAACAGTTTTAAGGTTGTGCCCACAGGACTTTTCACTGTGGGGGGGCGGGATGCCCAGTATGCTTGTTCTATAGTGAGCAGCTTGATATTCAGTGCCTGCTCATGGTCCGGACGCGGAGTCACAGTGAGGGATTTGGGTTGATAGCCGGGCTTCTGCACGGTGACTGTATGGGGTTTGGCATTGAGGGATAAGGTGCGGCTGCCAATACCCTGGGGCTGATTATCCACCAGTATCTGCGCATCAGCGGGGCTTACTGTCAGCTGAATATTGCCGATATTGGGGCGCAGAGCCACTGCAATGTCAGTGCTGGCCTCTGGCTCGAGACGGGTGGATCTGGTGGCTTTGAGGTAGCCTTCGAGAAAAAGCTCAATACGGTATTTTTTAAATGGCGCCATTGCTAGTTCTATGGGCGTGGTACCCATAAATTGATTATCAATGGTGATATTGGCACCAGCGGGACTGCTGCTAATCTTGAGCTTGCCGTCAGAGACAATCAGTTTGATTGGCGGATGATCCGCACTGGTGCCTGCTTTGACGCTGACCTGTTGCTCAAAGGTTTTGTAGCCGGGGAGCTGCAGGCGCAGGTCACTGCCGGTTTCCAATACTTCGGTGGTTAATGGGGTTTTGCCAATCAGGCGATCGTCAATATAGAGATCAGCTCCCACAGGCTCGGAGCTGAACTGCATCTGGCCCCAGGCTGGCAGCAATGCAATATCGATGGACTGGGTGGTGCCCAGGCCGGCAATATCAATCTCCTGCTGGAGGGTGAAGTACCTGTATTTACTGAATTCAAACTGGTGGGCACCGCGACTGATGCCCTCAATAATGCCCGGTACCATGGCCACTGGCTGGCCGTCGATACTGGTACTTATATCACTGAGATCGGAGCTGACATTGAGATTGCCCGGCAGGGGTTGCAGTTGTAGCTTGAGATCCTGGGTAGCTTGGTCACTGACGCTGATGGTCTGGGTCAGGGGGTAGTACCCGGGGGCGCTGGCGGTAATCTGGTAATCACCTGTCAGCAACAGATAGTTGTCACCTATATTAAAGGACAGTCCGTCGATATTTATCTGGGCATTGTCCGGGTCGGACTGAAATATCACTGCCCGCGCGGCGAACAGGTACAGCATAATGGCCAGCGCTATGGTGGCGAGAACCAGCAGCGCAATTAGCCCGGGGGATAGGGGTAATTGTCGTTTTCCAGCGCCGCTGTCCATGGGCGTAAAATCGGTGGCAGATAGCCGCTGGTTATTGTTGTTTTCAGGCATAGTTTTTCTGATTCGATTTTGATCTCATTAGCAGCTGCATTTCTTATGTAGTAAGTATATGCATTACTCAGCTGTTCCCTGTATTTTTTTGACTCCATCTTTGGCTATTGGCTTGCAATTAACTGTCTTGGCTAGATCGCTTCATTGCAACTGACCAGAATTGGCTCCTCCATGGGTTCCCCAGTAATGGTGAATTCCACGCGCACATCCCGGTAGCCATTTCTGGAACCCGCGGCTATATAGTGACCTGGTTTTAATTGTACAGAGGTCTGCTCGAATGTCCCCAGTTTGGCGACCCGGAACAGGGTGACCTCGGTAAGGCTATCGGAAAGCAGCACCACTGGCACTGGGATAGTCGATTGACTCAGATATCTGTCCAGATCTGCAACCTGCTGGCTCAGCACTGGTCCTGGGTTGGCTATGCCTCTGGCATCTTTTAGCAGACGCCGGCCTTTTTGATAGGCGTTGGCGTTGGAGAGTTTTAAGGGGTCGGCAAGGGCGGCCTGTAACTGGTTGTGCAATGTTGCGCGCACCGTCACCGGTATGGTTTTAACCTTGGCCTGGGTTAATGAGGGGTCGGTCTGTAGCAGCGACTGATAGATGCCCAGTGCTTGCTGCCATTGTTCTTGCCGTTCAAGGTCGCCGGCTTGTTGCATCTGTTGGCTGACCAGTAGCTGGGACTGCTGGGTTTCCACCTGCGACAGGGCTTGAATAACAGCCTGCCGCCCTGGGTAGATATTGCCGGCCTGATTAAAGGCGTCGGTGGCCTGTGGGAAGCGATTTTGCTCCAGGGCTGTAAAGCCGCGACTCATAGCGCGGCGAAAGCTCTGCTCGGTAATTGCCCGCTGGGTTGCAACCAAGCCGTCGGCGGCTTTTTTATGTTTGCCATCAATAGCCACGGCTTGCTGGTAGTAGCTGCTGGCTTTTTCCAGCTGCTTGATTGCCAGCTGTTGTTCGGCATTTTGCAGAGCCTCAATCAGCTGGGGAAGCGCGGTGGCTCGCTGATTTAATGCAATGGATCTGCTGTCGCTGGCATCAATGGCCATGGCCAGTGTAGCTGCGGCGCTGGCGATCGCAGGATCGCCGATAGCGGCGTTTTCGATGGCGTTGGTACCTGTTATCAGGGCCTGCTGATATTTTTCTTCGCCCAGAATTTGTAGGGTTTTCAGTTGCTCTAGTGCCTGGTTGAAACTGGCCATTGATTCACTGTAGTTGCCATAGCCATATTGCTCATCGCCGGCTGTGATCAGGGACAGGGCGCTGCGGAATTCAAAGTCGGCCCATTGTTCGATGGACTGACTAGTTAGCCCATCGCGGAGCATAATAATTTCTGCCAGTAGTTTTTGTGAGTTTTGGCGGTATTGGGTTTTCTCTGCGGCGGTGGATGGGCTGACGCTGGTAATCGGTATGGCTGAGGCTTCTGGATTGTCCGGGTCGACAATCCAGGGTTCGGTCACCAGATTGGGCAGCAGTAAAACCACTGCGGCAACCAGTGCTAACAGGCCGCCAATAATCAGCTTCTGGCGATTAGGCTGTGGGCCAGCGTCAGACATGATTAAAGGGCGCCTCGTTCTTGCTTATAGATTTTTTGTAGTAATGTCTGCCACTGCTGGTATTGGGCTTGTACTGTGCCGGTCAGGGTGACGGTGCGGTCTTCCAGTTCGATCACCTGTGGGGCGATTTCTGCTTCAAGAGAGGAACCCATTTCAGCGACAGATTCATTGTAGGCAGCAGCTTCCTGTTTCTTCTCAAGGCCGGACTTGAGTATAAAGCCACCAGTGGCGGCAGTCGCGGTGCTGGCGTCGCTGACTATTCTGGTATCCGCTTCAGTGCGGCCATAAATGCCAGCCAGTATGGCACCTATGCCGGCGATTATGCGCCGATTCCCCTGTTTATTTAACTGCCGTGCTTTGACCACAGAGTCGTAGGAGGTGCGACGAAAATCCTGGTAGGCAATATGCATCTGCTGGGAGAAACCATCGTAGTAGTCCTGCATGGTATCTATATAGAGGTAGTCGCGATCGCGGATCTTGCGCACTCGCATCAGAATGCTGTCATTCTCTGCGGGCAGTTTGTTGATTACCAGAGTGCCGTCGCGCTTTTCACTGATATAGCTATCGAAGGCTTCGGGGGAGAATGATTTGGCAAAGCGCAGTTCTGAGATGGTGCGCAGTTCTATGGCCCGCTGTTGGCTGATTTTTTCACGATATTTCAGCAGATCGTTGGCAATGCGTATAAACAGGTTCTGGAATGGATCGCCGAGGCTCTTTAGGCGGCGGTCATAGGCATATTTGCCGGTGGTTTGCGTGTATCTCTTGCTCAACCATTTCTTGCCGCTGCTGTCTTTAGCGTCTATTTGCAGGTCCATTGTTTCACCGTCGGACTGCAGAATGGTACCTGAGATATACAGATCCATAACCACGTCTGAGTTGGGGGTAACGCGAATAGCGCCCCAGGCGCCGCTTTTTTCCATGACTTTGGCGAGCTGGTTGGAAAAATAGATGGCTTCGGCGAAACGTACCTCTGGAAATACTGTGTCGTTCTCATCGGTGAGGTAGAGCCCGTCATTTAGGGTAGAAATACCCACATCCAGCAGGGCGGACTCTGGAATTGGCTTGCTGGGAGTCTTTAATACTAGTGCCGTGGATGAGGTGATTTTATCCGTCGCAGCCAGTGCTGCCGGCGCCATTGACAGCATGCTGATTACCAGCAGTACTAACAACAATAATTGCGGCAAGGATAGCACTGACAAAAATCGTGCTGACGAAAGACGAGGCTGTTTTATTGCTTGGATCTCCATTATGTTCCCTGTTTTGGTCTGTCCTATTGATTCTTGATACGTCGGTATTCATCCCATAGTTTTTCCCGCAATACGGGATCTTTCTCTTTCATAGCGGCATCGCGTATCTGACGCAGCACAATGTCATCGCCCTGACCATCATCTATATCCTCTGGAACGGGGATTACATCGTTAGCTGCTGTGCCTGGGGAGCCTTCTTCTGTCTGACCCTGGCCCTCAGAACCACCATCTCCTTCTGCTCCATTGGCGTTATCTGCACTATCCGCATTTGGCCCTTCTGCAGCGCGGCTTTCGATCTCTGCATTGGCCTCTGCCATCGCATCGGCCTCTTCAAATAATGGTGCCTCACTGTCGCTCTGAACGCCACCGCCGCCGGTTGGGCTGAGGATATCAATCTCGGCGCTGTCTGAACCTTGACCGCCAACATTATCATCAAAGCCTTCAAGGGATTCGTCTAGAGCTTGGTCTAAATCCTCTAGAGAGTCCCCAACTGATCCGCTGGCGGAATCAGAGCCGCTCTGTGAACCCGTACTGCTGCTGTCACCAGTTTGGCTACCGCTGTCGGTACCTCTACTCTCGCCGTCGGCACCTTTATCCCCGCTGTCGGCACCACTACTCCCGCTGTCGGCACCACTACTCCCGCTGTCGGCACCTTTATCCCCGCTGTCGGCA
>CAXAJC010000023.1:0-19269 GCA_963969005.1 uncultured Cellvibrionales bacterium
AAGCGCTCTCGGTAAATTCATCTCTTACATTGACAACATCTGAAACCAGTAGTTGGTTGCCATCTCTATTACTGTGTAAAACAATATTTTCAAAGTCACTGCCGTAATAGGATTTGCCTTCGGTTCTGACCAGGACATTGCCGTTTTCAGTGCGGATCATTCCCGCCGGAAGATCCAGAGACGAAGCACGAACCGCGTCCGCAACTTCATTCAGAGTCAGATTAAGCTCCTTAAGCCGATCCTCTCTGACCTCAATAGATATTTCGTACTGACCGGCACCCCAAAGCTGTACCTCTTTTACCGGGGGCAGGGCCAGCAACTCATCATAAATCTCATCGCCCACCAGCTTCTTCTGCCGCTCGGTCATTTCGCCATAGACTGACACGCCCAGAGCCCAAAGATTCATTTGCACCCGCTGTACCGTAGGCTTTTCCAAATCATCGGGCAGGTTAGTGATGCCGTCGATACGGTTTTCAATCTGGGTCATCACCTCATTGATATCTTCATTGGCTTCGATTTCCAGCGAGATAGAAGCCATGTCCCGCTTGGCTTCAGAGGTTATTTTCTTAATCCCCTGCAAACCCTCAAGGGCAGATTCCATTGGCAGAATAACGCCCTTTTCAACCTCTACTGGCGCTGCACCCGGATAGGGAGCAAGAACACTGACCATGCGAAGTTCGGTGCGGGGAAACATCTCTTTACTGATATTGCTCAGGGACAGAGCCCCGGCAAAAAATACCAGAATCATAATTAGATTCGTAGCTACTGAGTTTCTGGTAAACCAGGCTATAAGCCCCTTAGAATTGGCCTCAATCACTGCTCTGCACTCGCGGTGACATTATTTTTCACCCTCAGCTTCAAACCCTCTATCGGGGTTCCTAGGGCGCTGGTGATAACCTGATCACCATCCTTCAGCCCAGCGGAAAGATAATAGTAGCGATCATCACCAGAGGAGACTGTCACCGGCACTATTTTCAGCAGATTATTGTCAGCCACCAGCCCTACTCTCGAACCCTCCAGAAGAGAGCTTCGGGGAATTTTAATAATATTATTCAGCACTCTGCCCTCGATAGAGGCTTTAACAAAAGTGCCAACGCGCAGGGGTACTGTCACGTCACCACCGCTTGCAGCCAGGCCATAGGGGTCTGCCACTCTGGCAACTATATACTGCGAGCGATTAAGCTCATCAACCACACCTTCAGAGCGCGCAACCGTAGCAGTCCAGGAACTGTTAACCCCATCCACAGTGCCACTGAGCAATACGCTCTTGTTGGATAATTGAGCTGGGGATGACAACCCTTCCATGATGCGCAGATCACTTTCAGTCAGGGGTAGCCTGACCTCAACATAATCAATGGCAAAGGTTTCGCCAATAAGGGAGCCGATGGTAACGAACTGGCCCACATCGGTAGATTTTTTTGACAGCATGCCCCCATAGGGCGCCTTGATAACTGTCTTATCCAGTTTGATACGGGCCTGCTTGACTTCTGCCTGCGCCCTTAGCAGGTTGGCCTCCGCTTCCAGCAGGTAGGGGCGACGCAGTGCTAATTGCGGTGCTTCTGATTTTGGTCGCCCAGTCATTGCCCATTCTTTTTCGGCCTGAACCGATCGCGCCTTTTCAAGCTCCAGCTTGGCTTTGGCGCTTATAAGTGCTGCCTGTGCCCGCTGCAATGTCACTTCATAATCCGTTGCGTCCAGCTTCAACAGCATATCCCCAGCCTTAAATATGCCGCCTACAACAAAGGCATCTGCAACTTCCAGAACAGTACCAGACACCTCTGACACCAATGTAGTTCTGGTTCTTGGCTGCACTATGCCCTGAGACTCTGCGCGCATAGCTAACTGGGCGCCAGCAACAAATTCTGTCTTCACAGCGATCGCTGCTTCCGGCTCTGCGGCTTTGTCTGTATCTGGCTTCAACACATTCATCATAATGGCTACAAACAGTGCGGCCAGCACCACCATTACGGCTTTAAGTTTATCGTTCACTGAATATTTCCCTTTATTATAAGTTGCCACAAACCGGTAACCGGGTTTGCATCTAGCTTAACAACCACCAATACATCAGCCAGCCACACACACCTGCGGCTAGTCCTGCAACAATATCATCGAGCATTATGCCCACCCCCCCAGAGACCTTTTTGTCCAGCCAACTAATGGGCCATGGTTTTAGAATATCAAACATCCGAAACAGCACGAAGCCTATGAACAAGGATACGTAGCTCAGGGGTAGGAAGGTCATAGTTATCCAATAGCCAACAAACTCGTCCCAAACAATACCTCCGTGATCATGAACTCCAAGTTTATCTGCCGCTGCGCCACAGATAGCAATACCAGCGATAGCTGAGATAAAAATAATTAGCAGAGATATTGGCTGAGACAGATGGGCCAGCAGCAGCCACAGTGGTATCGCTGCGACAGTGCCCATAGTGCCGGGCGCTTTTGGTGACAGACCGCTGCCAAAACCAAATGCCAGCAACAGAACTGGTGAACGTACAAGCTCTTTAAATCCGGGATTAGTTACTAAAATGGTCAAACCCTCCAATACTGTCTTCCACCGGTTGCTGATCGACAGTAACCAGTTTGTCTGAATTATCGGCCTGGGTTATCTGACCTATCATTGTGGCCATTAATTTCCCCTCAGCAATCCATTGATCCACTATTATTTTATTGTTTGCAGAGAGGGTAAAACACAGCTGATATTCATCCCCTCCTGTCAGTGCCCAGTTTAAATAATCGGCCGCTGATGCCTCCATCAATTGCCTGTGTATGGGCAGCCATTGTGCAACCAGATTAGCTTTTACACCACTGGCCTGGCAAATATGTCCAAGATCAGCAATCAAGCCATCTGATATATCAATACAGGCACTGGCGACTTTGCGCAGTGCAATGCCTACCTCAATCTGGGGCTGGGGGCGATAAAATCGTGCAAGTAACCGCTCACTATCTTCAGTCACCTTATTTACATCGGCCTTAAGCATATTTAAAGCCGCTGCACCATCAGCCAGAGTGCCTGTCACATAGATCGCATCCCCCACCAATGCACTATCGCGCCGCAAGGCCTCACCAACAGGCACCTCACCCAGCAGGGTAATACCAACTGTCAATGGGCCCAATGTGGTGTCACCTCCAACCAGGGCAATATCAAATTCCTTTGCCACATCAGCCAGACCGGAACTAAAGCTTTTCAGCCACCGGTCATTAGCCAGATGTTTGGGCATTGTCAGGGCGAGGGTAAACCATTTAGGTGTTGCACCCATGGCCGCCATATCGCTGAGGTTTACGCACAGCGCTCTGGTGGCTATCTGTTCGCCACTGGCATCATCGGGGAAATGCACCGCCTCCACCAATGTGTCACTGGCCATCACCAACTGGGTATCTGGACTCGGGTTAATCAAGGCACCGTCATCACCAATACCCAGCGCCACTCCCTGTTGACCGGTGAGGTCCTTGAAGTAGGTCGCGATAAGCTCAAATTCGCTGGGTTGATCGCTCCACGGCTTGGACAGATTGTCGCCCTCTCTGGCTTGCATCAGTTAACTTAGCGGCGTTTATTGGCAGCCACTTCAATGCCACGTTTATCAATAGCCACTTTATCCAGCACACCATTAATAAACTTAAAGGCATCCGTGGGGCCGTAGGTTTTAGCAAGATTAACTCCTTCGTTAATCACTACTTTGTAGGGCACTTCGATGCTGTAGAGCAGTTCATAGCTGGCAATGCGCAACACAGCTCGGGACACCGGGTCCAGCTCTTTGTTTTCTCGGTCCAGATGGGGGGTATAACTGCTATCAATCTCGGCTAGATTCTTTGGCACACCAAACAAAATATCGTGAAACAGGCCGCTATCGACCTTGGCCATATCATTATCAACATGGAATTCAGCTTCAATATCAATCAGATTCGTACCGCCCACATCCCAGGAGTAAAGAGCCTGCACCAGCAGTCGTCGCGCCTTCTGTTTTTGCTTTGGTTTTGACATAACTAATCGGCACTCTGCATCTGCTGAAATACCGTCAGCATCTCAAGGATAGTCAGAGCGGCTTCTTCACCTTTATTGTCTTCGTTGTCACCAGAGCGGTCCAGTGACTGCTGGAGATTGTCTGTGGTCAACAGTCCAAAGGCGACCGGCAGGTTTTCATTTAGACCAACCTCGCCAATGCCTCGGGTGGTTTCAGAGCAGACATAATCAAAATGCGGGGTATCTCCGCGAATCACACAACCCAGGGTAATAATGGCATCAAAACGGCCAGTACGCGCTGCACGCTGGGCCGCCAGGGGCAACTCAAAGGCACCGGGCACACGATACTGCTCTACTGAGTCACCACTAATATTGTGGCGGGCCAGCGCGCGGATGGCACCAGCAAGCAAGCCATCCGTTATCTCAGCATTCCAGCGCGCTGCAATCACAGCAATACGGGGGTTACCCAGATCAAAATTGCCTTCTTCAGGCCTAAATTCGCTCATGATTAATTCCTGTTACTCGCTATTCGCAGTCAACGTACTCTACAACTTCAAGATCGAAGCCAGAGATACCGGTAAATTTAAACGGTGCGCTCATCAGTCGCATTTTGTGCACACCCAGGTCCATCAAAATCTGCGAACCAGTGCCCACTTGCTGATAAACCACCTCTGAGGCGGGCGGTGCCTTATCGCTATTGGGGTTGAGGATCATTTCGATACTGTGGTCAATATCTTCGGCGCTCTCTGGGTAGTACAGCAACACCAGAGCTCCGCGACCTTCTTTAGCGATGGCTTCCATCGCTTTGGAGAATGACCATGTATTAAACCCCTGATCAGATTCCAGCGCCATAATATCTCTGGCTGAGCGGTTGATATGCACGCGCACCAGAGGTGCATCACCACTGGCGACATCTCCCATTACTAGGGCAAAGTGCTTTTCATTGCGGGCATTGTCCAGATAGGTTTTAAGGGTGAACTCCCCGAACTGTGTGTTTACCTTCCGATCGCTGATGCACTGGGTAGTTTTTTCTGTCACCAGCCTGTAGTGAATCAGGTCGGCGATGGTGCCAATTTTAAGCTGATGTTTTTCGGCGAACACTTCTAAATCATCACGACGGGCCATGGTGCCGTCGTCGTTCATTATTTCGACAATCACTGCGGAGGGTTCAAAGCCAGCCAGGCGGGCGAGATCACAGCCTGCCTCGGTGTGGCCGGCACGGCTTAATACTCCACCGGGCTGGGCTTTCAAGGGGAAGATATGTCCAGGCTGGACGATATCTTCTGGCCGGGCATTCCCGGCGACGGCGGCCTGCACTGTGCGGGCGCGATCTGCGGCGGAGATGCCTGTGGTCACTCCCTCTGCGGCTTCAATTGACAGGGTAAATGGTGTGCTGTGGCTGGAGTTATTGCTATCGCTTTCTACCATCATTCCCAGGTTGAGCTGCTGGCAACGCTGCTCATTCAGGGTCAGGCAGATCAGGCCACGGGCGTAGGTAGCCATAAAGTTGACGTCTTGGGGCCGCACCATGGGCGCTGCCATCACCAGATCCCCTTCATTCTCGCGATCTTCGTCGTCCATCAGGATGACCATTTTGCCCTGACGAATATCTTCGAGTAGCTCTTCTACTGTGTTAAGTACCATTTTCTCTTCTCTTCCGGTGTATTGCCTGTTGCTAACTATTTCTTATTGATCCGCTGCTTTGTCACCCAGTAGCAGTCGCTCTAAATAGCGAGCCACTAAATCCACCTCCAGATTAACCTTGGTGCCCACTGCATAGTCTCCCATCACGGTATGGGTCATGGTATGGGGAACAATATTCAATTCAAACTCTGAGCCTTCGACTTTGTTAATGGTCAGGCTGGTGCCATCCAATGTGATTGAGCCTTTGTGGGCAATATATTTTGCCAGGTCCTTTGGTGCGCGAATGCGAAAGCGCCAGGATCTTGCATCTTCTTCCAGTGAAACCACTTCTCCGATGCCGTCGACATGGCCGGAAACAATATGGCCACCAAAACGGTCACTGGCCTGCATGGCTTTTTCCAGATTGATGCGGCTGCCGGTTCTCCAATTGCCAATGGTAGTCAGATTTAATGTCTCTACTGATACATCCGCTATAAAGCCTTCACCGGTCAGTTCAACGGCAGTTAGGCAGGCCCCGTTGCAGGCGATGCTGTCACCAAGTTGCACGTCGGTAAGACTGAGGTTACCGGTGCGGATGGTTAGGCGCACATCGCCGCCACGCTGTTCTAGGTCTGCGATATCGCCGATGGCGCTGATAATTCCTGTGAACATAATTTTTCACCTTTTACTTAAATCTAATGAGTCACCCGGGTTGCAGCAACTGATGGCCTTCTGAAACACGCTGTAAATACGGTCGCTTCCGGCATCCATGCCTCCCGCGACACTTATACATCCTTGTATATCGTTCCTGTACGCTCAGATGCCGCGTCCCTGTGGCATATGATTTTAGCAGCCTCTCGGCCACCACAACCTCAATCTAACATCGGCGTTTTTAATGCCGTTTAAAAAAACTTTTAGCTCCTGCCGGACTCTCGGGTTGAGAACTGGGAGAGATACTCTATTTATAACCCTAAACATTCTGCCCAACTCTGACTGCTTGAGTTGCTGGCTAACCGCTGTGACCGTCGACAGCAGGGATGCTGTCGCAGAGCCCACAAGGACGTACTTGCGGCGTGTCACAGCGGTTAGCCAGTAATTCAAGCCCGCTGCCATTAGCCCAGAGATCCTTCGTCGCCCTGCTCCTCAGGCTGACTGAACTAATTCAGCCGCACAGACTAAAAATCAATAATCCTTATCCGGATACAACGTCACCCTGATATCCTCACCAATCTGACGAATATCCCTAATCGACAACGCCAAATGCGCATCAATCGTCTCAATAGGCAAATTAAACATAGGCCGCGCCTCATTGCCAAACAGCTTCGGAGCCCAATAGCACACTAATTCATCCAGCAAACCCTCAGCAATAAACGCCCCGGCAAGCCCAGCACCAGCTTCCACTAAAACCTTATTGCAATCCCGTCCAGCCAACTCCACCAACAACGCCTGCAAATCAATATGCTCCCCCAGCGCCGGCAAAAAAATTACCTCAGCGCCAGCCGCAGTTAAAGCTTCCGCTTTTGTGCGCTGCTCAGCACCATCTAGAGTTGCCACGACAGTTGCGCCGGGCTGACCAAACATCCGCGCCTCAGGTGACATCTGCAACCGGGAATCTACCACCACGCGCAGTGGTTGCCGCAATGGGTCCTCAACGCCAACGTCCTGATTGGTTATACGCACAGTAAGAGACGGATCGTCCATCAATTGCGTACCTATGCCAGTAATAATTGCACAGCAGGTCGCACGCAAACGCTGCACATCCTGCCGCGCAGCCGGCGTCGTAATCCACTGGCTCTGCCCACTGGCCATCGCCGTTCTGCCATCAAGGCTGGCAGCCATTTTGACTGTCACCCAGGGCGTGCCCTGCTCCTGACGTTTAATAAAGCCAGGGTTTATGTCTCTCGCCTGATCTTCAAGCAGACCGACATCCACCTCAATACCAGCTGCCTGTAATTTTTTAATCCCGGCACCAGCAACTTGCGGATTGGGATCTTCACCAGCAATCACCACACGGGCGATACCCGCAGCGATCAGCGCATCGGCGCAAGGGCCGGTTTTACCCTGATGACTACAGGGTTCCAAAGTGACATAGGCTGTAGCACCAGCAATGTTGCCTGCACTTTGTAATGCCTCGATCTCCGCATGATTGCCCCCCGCGGGTCTGGTGTAGCCCTCAGCCACAATAGCGCCATCCAGAGTGATAACACAGCCGACCGCCGGGTTCGGCGACGTGGTATAGCAGCCCTTGGCAGCCAACTGTAGCGCGCGGGACATCATTTCTCGATCAGTGCTGCTCATCAGTCCTCAACCGTATCTGGCTTCAGCGCATTTAAGCGATTGAGTTCATCCTGAAATTCACTGAGATCTTGGAAACTACGATAGACAGAGGCAAAGCGCACATAGGCTACCTCATCCAACTCACGCAGCTGGCGCATGACTTCCTCGCCAATGGTTCGCGAAGATACTTCGCGCTCGCCAGTAACTTGCAAAAAGTGTTTGATCTGGGAGAGAGAAACTTCGATTTTTTCAATTGGGACGGGACGTTTTTCTAACGCGCGCTGCAACCCTGCGCGAAGCTTATCTTCATCAAAGGACTCGCGACTGCCATCAGTTTTAATCACGCGAGGCATCACCAGTTCGGCCAGCTCATAGGTAGTGAATCGCTCACTGCACTCCACACATTCACGGCGGCGGCGAACCTGACCACCATCTGCGACCAAGCGGGAATCTACAACCTTAGTGTCATCAGCATTACAGAACGGACAATACATAGCGGCGCTTCAAAATTTTGGGCGCTCATTCTACCATAAGATAACCCATTTAAAGCTCCTTTCCAGGCGCCTAATTTTATTCTCTAGGGGCAATCCATAGGCGGCACTTTTACATCATCACCAGAGTGAATATATTTGGTGCCAGCAGCAGAAAACAAGCTGCGATGCATGGGCCCTTCAATCTCTGGGTTCAGAGATTCATAGCCGCTATCGCCGGGATATAGACAAACAACCTGGCCCTTGTGCTGACAGATTCTCGGCGTGACCCCGTAGGGCTCGCGCACCGCCAACTTCTCACAGGCCTCAGCCGCTGTCTGGTAATGCCTGATCAAGCGCATTGAGAGAACCGTCGGGGGCATCATATTAAGCTCGCCCTGGCCGTGAAGATCTAAAGCCTGCTGAGGAGCAATCCATTGAAACTCGTGGATTTCACCATCATCAATAATAATATCTGCCGAACGGTGCTGGGCTTGGGCGACAAAAAACCAAGTAGCAAAACGGCGGCTCTCTCCCTCAGGAGTGGTCCAGTTGCAGAAGTGCACTAGATTATCTGCATTGAGCAACAGGCCACATTCCTCTTCAACCTCTCGAACTGCAGCAGTTCTTGCTGCCTGCATCTCATTGTCGGCGTTCATCAGCTCCGGCTGATCTATGGCACCACCGGGAAATACCCAGGCACCTGCCGCAAAGGCTAACTTGGCATTGCGTCGCAACAGTAATGTCTGCAGGCCCTGCTCCGTATCGCGCAAAAGTACTGCCGTAGCGGCCAGCCGCAGATCATTTTCAGCCATTGACTCCCCCAAAAAAATGCCAGAATAAAAAAAGCCCCAGCATAGTGGGGCTTTTTAGACTGCTTGGCAAAGGCTTATGCATATACAGGGAAGCGTTTGCAGATTTCCAACACTTTGGTTTTAACTTCAGCAATGACCTGCTCGGAAGTCCCATTCTCTAAACTATCGAGAATATCGCACATCCAATGGGTCAACTGCACAGTCTCATCGAGACCAAAGCCTCTGGTGGTAATCGCCGGAGTACCGACGCGCAAACCTGAGGTGACAAAGGGTGAGCGCGGGTCATTGGGCACTGCGTTTTTGTTCACCGTGATAAAGGCTTCGCCCATGGCACGGTCAGCGTCAGTTCCGGTATATTCCTTGCCGATCAGACTAACCAACATCAGATGGTTCTCGGTGCCGTTGGAGATAATATTTATACCGCGCTCAATAAAGGTCGCCGCCATGGCTTTAGCATTGGCTACAACCTGCTTTTGATACTCGACAAACTCGTCACTGGCCGCTTCCTTAAAGGCCACTGCCTTGGCTGCAATCACATGACACAGAGGGCCACCTTGGCTACCGGGGAACAATGCCGAGTTTACCTTCTTGGCAATCTCTTCGTCATTGGTCAGCACAATACCGCCGCGGGGCCCGCGCAATGTCTTGTGAGTCGTTGAAGTCACTACATGGGCATGGGGGATCGGGCTGGGATAGACACCGGCGGCAATAAGACCAGAGACATGGGCCATGTCGACCATCAAGTAAGCGCCAACGGAATCGGCGATCTCACGGAATCGCGCCCAGTCCATAATGCCTGAATAAGCTGAGAAGCCCGCAATAATCATCGCTGGTTTATGCTCTTTAGCCAGAGATTCAACCTGATCGTAATCGATCAGACCGGTTTCAGAATCCAGACCATACTGCACTGCATTGTAAAGCTTGCCAGAGAAGTTGGGCTTGGCACCGTGAGTCAGGTGACCACCATCAGCCAAACTCATTCCCAAAACGGTGTCACCACCTTTGATCAGGGCCAGAAATACGGCACTGTTCGCTTGGGAACCAGAGTGGGGCTGAACATTAGCGAATTCGGCGCCGTAAAGGCTTTTGAGTCGCTCGATAGCCAAATTCTCTGCCACATCAACATACTCACAGCCACCATAGTAGCGCTTGCCGGGATAACCCTCGGCATATTTATTGGTCATCTTGCCGCCCTGGGCTTCCATCACCGCTGGGCTGGTGTAATTCTCCGAAGCAATCAACTCAATATGCTGTTCCTGACGTTGATCTTCCTGCTGAATGGCCTGCCATAACTCGGCATCAAACTTTGCAATTGTCTGGTCTTTATCGAACATGATTAAGGGTTTTCCTGAAGGTTGGAACGGGTTATAAATTCAGCGCGAAAGTATAGCGGAATTGCACTCCCGCTAACAGTGAAAAAACAACTATCTACCCCTTCCCGGTACTCTTCTCAAAAAACGCCATAGCCTCTATATGAATGGTATGAGGGAACATATCCATAACTCCCAACGCCTTTAGCCTGTAGCCAGCTTCGGCGAGTACCCCAGAGTCCCGAGCCATGGTCGAGGGATGACAGGAAATATAAATCAAATTCTGGGCACCGGACTTGACCACCCAGGGCATTACACCAGCCGCGCCATTGCGAGGCGGATCCAAAACAATCAGATCTATATTTTCAAGTGATCGATTAGCCTCACCAAAATTGACCAACCCGACACCACGGCTGAGGTCAGCCACAGTAAATTCCACATTGTCGATATTATTGTCAGCGGCATTGCTGATAGCCCCTTTAACCAGATCGGGCAGCCCCTCAATGCCCATCACCTGCTTAAAGCGCCGCGAGAGAGGCAGAGATAAATTTCCTGTGCCACAGTAGAGGTCGACCGCAGTGTCGCCTGCCTCAGGCAGCAGGTTGAGCATCTGATCGATCATCTCGCGATTGATCTGACCATTGATCTGAATAAACTGCCCCGGCTCAAATTTGAGATTGATATCCTCTGCAACGGCATAACTAAGACTGTCAGTGCCAGTATCAAGACATGTAAATCTTGCCTGCTTGCCAGCCTTCCACCATAGCTGCACTGGACCTTCAGCTTCCCGCACCAGAGAATCGCGCATGGCTGGAATTTCTTCATCAGCGGGAAAACGGCTCGCCTCTACAGCGATAGCAAAACTGCTGTCTGCAGAGATTAATTCAACCTCGAATACACGGATATCATCAGGCAGACAGGCCAGCCAGGCTGGCAACAGTTTAACCGCTTGGGGCAGCGGTGCCGCCAGCACTGGGCACTGGGTGATAGGTTCTATTCTGCGGCTGCCAGCATTGCGAAAGCCAATCAAATAGCGGCCATCTTTAGCCCGCTGCACTGCCAATCGCGCTCTGCGTCGATAACCCCAGGGAGGCGCACTCAGGGGTGGCAAGATACTGTCCGCCACCAATCCTTCCCGCTCCAGGCTGGCAATCAATTGCTGCTGTTTGAATTTCAACTGAGTGCCATGCTCCAGATGTTGCAAACTACATCCACCACAGCGGGAAAAATGTTTACAGCTGGGCTCCACACGATAGGAAGCTGGCTCAATAACCTTGCTGACACGGCCCTCATCATAGTTGCGCTTGCGATTCACATAACGAAACTCAACTGTCTCATCTGGCAGGGCCCCTTCAATAAAACAGGCCTTGCCATCAATGCGCCCCACACCGCGGCCATCGTGACTGAGATCAACAATTTCGCATCTATAAATTTGTTTTTCACTCATGCAATTACCTGATTGTTCAGTTTTGTCCCAATGGGCCGCGATAGTAGCAGATCGCCCGGTGCAACCTGAGATATAAATCACAGCTTGAAGTAAATTTACATCCTCCGCGGAAGGCAGGATAATCAAAGGCAGATCTGTATTTGGAGAGACAGACAAATGAGCTTAAAGAATAGTACTGGGCAATGGGGTTGGCTGAGCAAACTGTTTCACTGGACCACGGCCCTGTTGATTTTTATCCAGATTCCACTGGGTTTTTACGCCGATAGTCTAAAGCTGTCACCCTTCAAGTTTGATGTTTTTGTATGGCATAAATCCCTGGGGATGCTGGTGCTATTGCTAGTGATAGTGCGACTGCTTTGGCGCATCAAGAGCACCATACCCGCAGCCATCGCTGGCACTGCCCTGGAGCAGTTACTCGCTAAACTGGCCCACGGCGCCATGTATATTTTAATGCTGGCACTGCCTCTATCCGGTTGGCTGGTATCATCTGCAGCTAACTTTCCGGTTAAGCTGTTTTGGTTAATCCCCCTGCCCGCGATTAGCGGCCCGGATGAGGCATTAAAATCTCTGGCCTCAGAGGTTCATGAAATCTGCGTGTTCGCGCTAATTATTATTTTGGTCACTCATATTAGCGCTGCCCTGTGGCATCATCTGCGACTGCGGGACAATACACTGAAGCGAATGTGGTTTTAACCTATGGGTATTAATCAGACAGGGCAAAATCGATTATTGGTTCTATTCACCAAGCTATCTATCGCTCTGGCAGCGGCCCTACTGTGGCAACCATTGCTGGCTGCAGACTGGCAGTCGGAACTAACAAACAGCCAGCTTAATTTTGCCGCCAGCTTTCAAAACCTGCCTATAAATGGTCGCTTTAATCAATTCTCAGTCAAACACACAACAGATCACGCAGCACTGCCTACCAATCTGCAGGTTATGGTATCCGTCGCCAGTGCCGATATGGGCAATTTGGAATTCAACGATGAGATTCAAGCCCTCGACTGGTTTAATGTGGCAGACCACAGCACCGCCATATTTACCAGCCAGCGATTTGAAATTGCCCGGCAAGACAAGGCTGGCATTGACTATATTGCTCACGGCAAACTGCAACTTAAAGGCATTGAGCAAGCTGTGACTGTGCCCTTTAGCTGGCGCCAGATTAATCATAATCAGGTTGCTATGAGCGGTGAACTAAGCCTGAATCGCAGCGACTTTGGTATTGGTCAGGGAGAATGGGCCACAGGCGAGCAAATTGGCTTGGCTGTGCGGGTCTGGTTTGATGTGCGGATGCTAAGCAGCAATGATTAGACCAATACTGCTAATACTTACCCTGAGCAGCTGCACCAATCCCATTGTCAATGCTCCTCAACCGGCGATGCCCGCCGACTTCCCAACTGATCAATACAACACCGCGGGCGCCAACAATTTCTATCGAGTAGATGCCCAGAAATCGCAAATACAGGTTATGGTCCGCCGAGGTGGTTTAATGGCAAAACTCGGGCATGACCATATTGTGTCCAGTAATCAATTGCAGGGCTTTATCCAGCTGGACAGCACTGAAGGCCTCTGTGAAGCAGCATTTTTTGTGCCTCTGGGCCTTATGGAAGTGGATAATCAGCTGTTGCGCGACCAGGCCCGGATGGACACCAATCCCTCGGCTGCGGATATTGCCGGCACCAAAAGTAATATGTTGAAAAGTATTGAGGCGCAGCTTTTCCCCTTTGCCCAAATCCGCAGCAGCGGCTGCTCCAATCTGCTTTCAGGGGACAGTATTGCAGTGGAACTAGAGCTACATGGGGTGACCCAACAGCGCGAGTTGAGCATAGACTGGCAGCAGGTCGATTCAAAGACTCTGGCAGCAAATGGCAGCTTTTCAATACTGCAATCGGACTTTGGGATAACCGCATTTTCAATAATGAACGGCTTGATCAGGGTCGAAGACCGGCTGGATATCAGCGTCCAGCTAACCGCAACCCTGGACTGAGAGACCAAATATCAGGCTACCAGGCAATAGTCTTATTATTCCAGTCAAGAAACGATAGCTGCCCGTCCATTTCAACCCCATCCATGATCGCAACCAGCTGCTCAGCCACGAAGGCTGGAGCAAAAAGCTGCTCTTTAGGCACAGAGGCCTGAAAAGGTTTGGACAGATCTGTATCTGTGGTGCCGGGATGAAAGGCAATAATTTTGACATTCTTGGCCCGACGCGCGTACTCAATCGAGAAGGATTTGAGCATGCTGTTGAGAGCGGCTTTTGAGGCGCGGTAGGCGTACCAGCCGCCGAGACGATTATCCCCTGTGCTACCCACCCTGGCACTAAACACCGCGATACGGCATTGAAGCTTGCCTGCAATTACCTTTTGCAAAAGCTTTAGCCAGGTTGCAGGCACAACCACATTGGCATGGAAAATCTCCTGCATAGCTGCACCGTCGATATCTTCCATGCGTTTTTCTGGCCAAATATGATCTGTGTGCAACAATCCGTGACAAATCGCAACCCGGCAAAGGCGGCCTTTGTAGTCATCCAGCTGGGTAACAATCTCAGCCATCGCCTGCTCTGTATAATCTTCGATCTCAATCCAAATAAGCCGACTATTGGATATCCATTGTGCCGACAGATCTTCTGTCTGGGGATTGCGGCTCACGGCAATCACGTTGTCAATTTTTGGGTCTGTCAGAAACTTGGCAACCACTGCCTGTCCCAAACCACCACTGGCACCCAAAACCAGGGCATTTCTACTGGTGCTACTCATAATGGACTCCGGCCAATAGCGCAGCTTTCACAGCGGGACTGACCGGTGATCAGCCGGGAGATGGTGTAGCGATAACGAGCAAAAAACAGGTAGCCAAGATCAGCCAACTGCTTGACCACTGGCCAGCGCAAAACAGCAACCCATTTACGCTTACCCACCAGAACCCATGCCTGATAGGTCACATCCAGACCAAACAGCATGCTGCCGTCGGCAGCCTGCCCATGGAGTCTGCGATCAGCTTGCTGCTGATCTATTTGGGGAAATCTCTCAGTAAAATCCTTAGCATAGATATTTTCAAAAGCGATTTTGCCCTGTAGGTCCAGCCGGTGCAGATGCTGCATTTCGGCAACACAGAGTGGGCAGCCACCATCGTAAAAAATAGTCAGATCATTTGTCATTTATAATTCCATCACCATCATAGCTAAAAGGATCAGATGCGCGGCGCAGACTATAGCAGTAAGCTGAAGGCGCATCTTCCAATAATTTTTATCTGCCTGTGCCTGCAAAAAGCGCTCAAGATAGAGCAGCGCAAGATAACCAGCCAGTAATAAACAGACCGCAAACACTGTGAGCAAAGGTGCTACGTAAATCAGCAACAAACTCGCCCAGGCTGTCAGTGCAAGCAGGTTGCTGAATATCGCTCCTGCACGCGCCAAAGTGTTGTCATCCCCGAGTCTAGCCCTAGACCAGAGAGTGCCGGTTAAAAAGCTTAAAATAACCGCACTGTAACTGATAAATACATAGGGCCCATAGAAACCAAAAACCGATACCCCCTGCAAACCATTGCCAAACACAAAGCCATTAACCATAACAGCCAAAGGTAATAAAAAAGGGATCAGACCCAGGTAGCCAAGAATCGTTGTCAGTTTAGTCATTTTATTTGCTGTATCCTAATCGAATTGAATAGCTTTATAAACCAGTATATTGCCCTACAGCCTACGCTGCAGGCCGTTTTTTGGATGTACTGAGCAATATTACTGCAAGTCCAAAACTTGGTCGTCCGCGTACTTAAGTGTCTTCTCTGCTCTGAAATTATCTCTTATGGGTCAAGTCGGTCTCTTTTGGTTTACTAATGATCTGCGCATTAATGATAATGCGGCGCTAAATCGCGCTGCCCGTGAAGTCGACCAACTTATATGCTTTGCCTCTGTGCCATCAGCAGGGAATCGTCTGTCGATCAACCAGCCCGGGCAGCTGGCAGCCCACCGTATGCGGTTTCTGATGGAGAGTCTCGAAGATCTTAATCTCAGCCTTACTGCGTACAACCAACATCTGATAGTCAGCAACGATTCCAGTATTGATGCCATAGCGGAACTGATCACTCAGCATAATATCAGCCAAATCTATGGCACTGGTATCACAGGGGTTTACGAAAGTAGACAATGGCAGATTCTGGCCCGACGCTACCCTATGATTGGCTTCCATCAAATTGGCAACAATCATATTTTCGATCCCACCGGCCTGCCATTCCAACCCAATGACCTGCCGGACAGTTTCAGTAAATTTCGTCGCATTGTCGAAAATCTTGAGATCAAACCGCCAGTAGCCAAGCCAGATGTGCTGCCACCAAGTCCAGCCCAGCCTAAGCCATGGCCCGCCCAATTGCAGCAAGTTCAGCCCAGTAGTAGCCCCCTTTTCCTTGGCGGCGAGACTGCTGGCCGGGCGCATTTGCACAGCTATTTCAACCGCGGCCTCGCCAGCAGCTACAAGCAAACTCGCAATGGGTTGGATGGCATGGACTACTCCACAAAATTTAGCCCATGGCTGGCTAAAGGATGCCTGTCACCAAGGCAGATAATCAGCAATTTACGCCAGTATGAGCAGCGGGTTGAAAGCAATGATTCTACCTACTGGATTTACTTTGAACTGCTGTGGCGAGAGTATTTTAAATACTACGCAGAGAAATATGGTGCTCGACTTTTTGCTTTTTCCGGTATCAGCAACCGCAGACCCACCACTAGCTTTTACCCCCAGAGATTTAAAAAATGGTGTGCCGGCAGCACGCCCTATCCCATTGTTAATGCCTGCATGAAACAACTTAACAGCACCGGGTATATGTCCAACCGCGGTCGCCAACTGGTTGCCAGCTGTCTGGTTCATGAACTGGATCTGGACTGGCGCTATGGCGCCGCCTATATGGAGCAGCAGTTGGTTGACTACGATATGGCCAGCAATTGGGGAAACTGGCAATATTTGGCTGGCGTTGGCGCCGACCCGCGCGGGCATCGTCGTTTTAATCTAGCCAAACAGACTCAGACCTACGACCCTGAGGGGCTATTTATCGAACGCTGGCAAGGCAACAATGCTGATTCAACACTAGACTACACCGACGCCGCTGACTGGCCTATTGCTAGTCAATAAGTGCAGATAAATCACCATGAAAAACACCCAGATATTAAGACTGATCCTTGGCGATCAACTCAATCCGCAACATTCCTGGTATCGCCAGCAAAATGATGATGTTGTCTACCTGATTGCTGAACTGCATCAGGAGGCAAACTATGTAAAACACCATGTTCAAAAACTATGTGGTTTCTTTGCCGCCATGAAAAGTTTTGCCGAGCAACTTAAAGCGGCTGGGCACAGGGTTGAATACCTTACTCTGGATGACACTGAAAAATATAAGGATCTGATCGACCTGATTGTTTCGCTGTGCTTAGAAAACGATATTCAACAGTTTGAATACCAGCAACCCGACGAATATAGGCTGTCGCAACAACTGCAAAGCCTGGTCTTCAGTAATAACTGCCAAGCAACCTGCTGTGATTCAGAGCACTTTATTTTGCCCTATGAGGAAATCGAAACAAGCATCAATGCCGGCAAGCACAACCGCCTGGAAACCTTTTATCGCAAGATGCGCAAGCGCTTTAATATTCTTATGGAAGCCGATCAACCAAGGGGAGATCGCTGGAATTTTGATGGCGAAAATCGGCAAAAACTAAAGGCAGCTGATCTGCAACAGATACCGGAACCGCTGCTTTTTACTAATGATGTCAGCGAGTTTTTGCAGCGTTTAGAGCGGCATAATGTCAGCAGCATAGGTGCATCAACTGAGACATTGCTATGGCCCATTAACCACCAACAATCCAGTCAGTTGCTGCATTTTTTCTGCCAGCACTGCTTGCCGAACTTTGGCCGCTTTCAGGATGCTATGACCCGCCATGGCGACAATCGCTGGAGCCTCTACCATTCCAGAATATCTTTTGCCTTAAATAGCAAAATACTTCATCCCATGGAAGTTATAGAAACAGCCATGGAGTATTTTGACAGTAGCGACGATATAGATCTTGCTCAGATCGAAGGTTTTATTCGCCAGATTTTAGGTTGGCGTGAATATATCAGAGCGGTCTACTGGGCGAACATGCCGAACTATGCCCAGTTAAATCAGCTATCTGCAGATCGCAAATTACCGGACTATTTTTGGACCGGCAACACCAATATGTCCTGTGTAAAACAGGCTGTCGATCAATCACTGGATTATGCCTACGCCCATCATATACAGCGGCTTATGGTCACTGGTAACTTCGCCATGCTGGCCGGAATTAATCCCGACGAAATGGACCAGTGGTATTTGGGTATTTATATTGACGCCATTGAATGGGTAGAAATGCCCAACACCAGAGGCATGAGCCAGTTTGCCGACGGCGGTTTAATTGCCACTAAACCCTATGCCGCCAGTGGCAGCTATATCAACAAGATGAGTGATTATTGTGGCGACTGCCAATACAGTGTGAAAGAGCGCTTTACCGAAAACGCTTGCCCCTTCAACAGTCTGTACTGGCACTTTATGCATCGCCATGCCGATAAATTTTCCCGTAATCCAAGAACAGCAATGGCGTATCGCACATGGGACAAAATGGATGCACTGGTAAAACAACAATTATTGCAGCGTGGAGACTTCTATCTGCAAAATATTGAAAACCTTTAACTTTTAAAGGCCCGCATTAGCAATGGTCCCGCTGGGCTCTACTATTTACTTGCCTCTATTAACGCATCAATGATGGTATTGTAATTTGCGTAAAACTCGTCGGATGTACCGTCTTCAAATGTCGCCGGAGTCTTAACGTCACCAACACCGCCTTCATTGCCCTGCAATGTAATGATCCCAACAGAGTCTAAAAAAGTTGCCAGAGATATTCTAAAATCAATTGAGCCCAACCAATTAATATACTTTAAAGCGCCCCATTCCTGCTTTGTTCCACCGGTGGAATGATATTTAGTAATGCGGGTAAATACCACGTCATTGCTGCGATCAACAAAAATATACTGACCAAATTTTCCGCTGGCATTAAAGATAACGGCCCGCTCATCATGGTTGGAAATCCACCAGTGCAATGAATAACCTCGATTTTGATTAATGGTCGTACTATTGAGACTGTCCCAGACTTTAGTAAAGGTTTCGTCGACATAATCCGATGAAATAATCTGCTCACCATTCCAGTTACCATTGCGTGCAAACAACAATCCAAATCGCGAATACTGTCTGACTGTACTATCGATACAGCAATAGGTTAATGGAGTTCCCTGGCTGTCTTGCCATAATACAACATCGGTGAGGCCAATTTTATTCAGTATGCGATCAGCTAATAACTTATCTGCAGCCACGCCAGTGA
>CAXAJC010000024.1:0-18276 GCA_963969005.1 uncultured Cellvibrionales bacterium
GTTTACGTCGATAAGTGTTCTCGGTGCGGCCTCTCTCAAAAGTGGAGCCGCATTCATTTCTAAGAGCACATAATTTAATCGCCCCTATGCTATGTCCCTATCTTTGCTGATCGAGTTACTTATGGCTGTCATTGTTGGCAGCCATAAGTAACCCGAGCAGCGCACAGGGCATGCAGACAAGGCGCTAATTGGTAAAAATACAAAGGTAAAAATATGACTCCTTTAATTAAGAAGTTTCAATACGGCAACCATACCGTAACTTTAGAAACTGGCCGCATTGCCCGTCAGGCAACTGGTGCAGTTTTATGTTCAATCGACAACACCTCAGTACTCTGTACTGTAGTTGGCGCTCGTGAAGCTAAGCCGGGAATGGATTTCTTCCCCCTCGGCGTTCACTACATTGAGAAAGCCTATGCAGCAGGAAAAATTCCTGGTGGCTTCTTTAAGCGCGAAGGCCGTCCCAACGAAAAAGAGACACTGACCTCGCGTCTGATAGACCGTCCAATCCGTCCTCTTTTCCCCAACGGCTTTAAAAACGAAGTGCAGGTAGTCTGTACCGTAATGTCAGCCGAGAAAAATATCGATCCAGATATAGCCGCAATGATTGGTACCTCTGCAGCACTATCTATCTCAGGTATACCGTTTAACGGCCCTGTAGGTGGTGCTCGTATAGGTTACACGGAAGAGCAGGGCTATCTGTTGAACCCAACCTACGCAGAGTTGGAAGGTTCTTCGCTGGATATGGTTGTTGCCGGTACTAAAGATGCAGTACTGATGGTTGAATCTGAAGCCAGCGAGTTGTCAGAAGATACCATGTTGGGTGGTGTACTGTTTGCCCATCAGGAAATGCAAACTGTTATCAGCGTTATCGAAGAGCTGGCCGCTGAAGCTGGCAAGCCACGTTGGGACTGGCAGGCAGAAGAAGAAAATGTCGAGCTGAAAGATGCCCTTAAGGCAGCAGTTGGCGCAGAGTTGGATGCAGCCTACCAGGTAGTAGACAAACAGGCTCGTGTTGCTTCAGTTAACGGTCTTCGCGATCGCGCTGTTGCAGAACTGGCCAGCGAAGACGGTCATTCAGAAGAAGACCTGAAAGACGCCTTCAAAAAGCTTGAGAAAAACATTGTTCGCGGCCGAATTATCCGCGGTGAGCCACGCATTGATGGTCGTGACACCAAGAAAGTTCGGGCTATCAATGTAGAAGTAGGTATTCTCGACAAGGTTCATGGTTCATCATTGTTTACCCGTGGTGAGACTCAGGCCATCGTAGCTGCCACCTTGGGGTCAACCCGTGATGCACAGATGATCGACGCCCTTGAAGGCAAAAGAGACGATCCATTTATGCTGCACTACAACTTCCCTCCCTACTCAGTGGGCGAATGTGGCCGTATCGGCTTCACTAGCCGTCGCGAAGTAGGTCATGGTCGTTTGGCCCGTCGCGGTATCAATGCCGTGCTGCCATCTGTGGAAGACTTCCCCTATGCCATGCGCGTAGTATCAGAAATCACCGAATCTAACGGATCAAGCTCAATGGCCTCTGTATGTGGCTCAAGCCTGGCGCTGATGGACGCTGGTGTACCTCTGAAGGCACCAGTTGCCGGTATCGCCATGGGTCTGGTTAAAGAAGCCGAAGGCTATGCCGTACTGACCGATATCCTCGGTGATGAAGATCACCTGGGCGATATGGACTTTAAAGTAGCTGGTACAGCTGACGGTATCACTGCACTGCAGATGGATATCAAAATCGAAGGTATCACTGAAGAGATTATGGAAATTGCTCTGGAGCAAGCCATGGAAGCTCGTCTGTACATCCTCGACGAGATGAACAAGGTAATAGCAGCAGGTCGCGACGAGGTAGCCGAATCAGCACCTCGCATGGGCATGATGCAAATTGACCCAGACAAGATCCGCGATGTAATCGGTAAAGGTGGCGCGACTATCCGTTCACTCTGTGAAGAGCACAACTCAACCATCGACATCACTGACGATGGCGCAGTTAAGATCTACTCAGAAGACAACGACAGTTTGCAAGCTGCTATTGACGCAGTAACTGCAATTGTTGCCGATCCAGAGCCAGGCACCATCTACGACGGCAAAGTAGTTCGCATCGTAGACTTCGGCGCCTTTGTTAACTTTATGCCCGGTACTGACGGACTGGTACATATCAGCCAGATCGCCCAGGAGCGCGTTGCCAAGGTCACCGACTACCTGAGCGAAGGCCAGGATGTTCGCGTTAAGGTATTGGAAATCGACAACCGCGGCCGCGTAAAGCTGTCCATCAAAGAAGCTCAGCTGGAAGAGGGCACAGCCCCTGAAGCGCCAGCCGCAGCAGCTGAAGAAGAGGCTCCGGAAGCCTAAGCTTCAGCGAGTTTAAAAAATCCCCGCTTGCCTAGGCAGCGGGGATTTTTTTTGCCCAAAAAACCAAGACTTAAAGCGGAGTTTGATTGATCCGCAGGGAGTGGAGCCTTAGATCAGGCTTGTTAGCACCTAATTAGAAGCCAATGAAAGCAACTCAGAGGCATGGGAAAGCGTCTGATCTGTCACCTGAGCACCTCCCAGCATACGAGCCAGTTCATCCACCCGCTGCTGTCGATCAAGCGCAACCATCAGTGACTCCGCGCTATTGCTCTCAATTACTTTACTAGCACGGTAATGATGATGAGCGTGGGCCGCCACCTGAGGCTGATGAGTCACACTGATCACCTGACCGCGATCACCCAACTGCTTAAGTAATAGACCCACAATATCCGCTGTACTGCCACCAATGCCCACATCCACCTCATCAAACACCAGCGTAGGAATCTTGGAATGACCAGCAGCCACCACCTGAATCGCCAGGCTGACGCGAGAGAGTTCACCGCCAGATGCAATTTTTGCCAGAGGCTTATGGGGCTGACCAGGGTTGGTAGCTATAACAAACTCCACCTCCTCAAGACCACCGGCACGGAACTCGCCCTCAGGCACGGACCTGAGTTGCGCCAACAGCTCCGCGCCCTCCATCGAAAGCTTCTGCAACTGCTGATTAATTTCCGCCGCCATCGTCTCGGCAGCCTGCTTGCGCATAGTGCTTAAGTTTTGCGCCGAAGCCTCATAGATTGACGCCAACTCGGTCAGCTGTTGCTGCAGAGCATCAATACTTTCACCCCCGTCCTGCAGATTTTGTAACTCCGCCTCCAGAATTGTCAGCGTCTCCGCCAACTGATCAGCATTGACTCTATGCTTGCGCGCCAGCTGGAAAATCACCGCCAACTGCTCCTCCACCTGCTGCAAACGCTGAGGGTCCGCCTCAAAGCGATCTACATGGCTCTCAATTTCCCGAGTTGCCTCCTCAATCTGAATCAGACCGCTCTGTAGTAGTTCCTCGGCATTGCTCAAAGCTTCAGGCTTATGTTTCAGACCAGCCAGAGTGGAAAGGGCGCGATTAAGCCCATCGCGCACATTAAAACCTTCGTTTTGGTCGCAGATAGCCAGCACGCTCTGGCTCTCCTGCAAAATCTGCTCGGCATTTGCCAGAGTCTGTTGCTCAATCTCCAACTTATTTAAGGATTCTGGCTCAAGATCCAGCTGTTGCAGCTCATTGACCTGAAAGCTCAGCAGGTCCTTGCGCGCAATCAACTCGTCCGAGCGCTCCATCAAACTGGTCAACTTTTTGTGCGCTGCATGCCATTGACGATAATCTCTGGCCACCTGCACCGCCAAATCGGAGGCATTGGCATAATCGTCCAATAACTTACGATGGGTCTCACGGCGCAGTAAAGATTGATGTTCGTGTTGGCTGTGGATATCCGTCAGCATCTCGCCCAACTGTTGCAGTTGCTGCATAGTACAGCTCTGGCCGTTGATATAGCCTCGAGAGCGCCCCTCTACAGTGTAAATACGGCGCAGAATACATTGTTCATCGGCACTGAAATCATGCTCATCCAGCCAGCTGTTGGCCTCTTTAAGGCCATTAATATCAAAGGTAGCAGTGATTTCAGCGCGATCTTTGCCGTGGCGAATGGTGCCCGTATCCGCGCGGTCCCCCAGCGCCATCCCCAGAGCATCCAGCACCAGCGATTTGCCAGCGCCAGTTTCACCCGTAATGGCCGTAGTGCCGCCAGAAAATTCAATTTCCAGGGTTTCTACCAGCGTGTAATTATTGATATTGATCGATAGAAGCAATGTTTTAGTCACCAGTGGTTTAGCTTAGGTTTATACAGAACAGATTGCTGTTGCGCAATCGCTTGAAACTTATAAGTTTGGCCCCATATCTAGGAACAGAGTAAATATAACGGCCCAATGGGTCAATCCAATGGTGAAACAGTAAGGAGTTGGCGTGTCTGACGAAACCAACAAAGATAGCAGCGCAGCAAATGATCAAGCGGAAAGTGCTGAGATTAAAAACGAGCAAACCACAGCAGAGCAAAGGACCGTGGAGCAAAGTAAAGACGAGCTCAATGCTGAGATTGAAGCCGAGCTTCTCGATGAGATAGAGGCCGAGCAGGAAGAGCAGCAGCCAGTGTCGGAACAGCTACTCGAGCAAGTAGCTAAAGCCAATGATCAGGTTTTGCGAGTGCAGGCAGAAATGCAGAATGTGCGCCGCCGTGCCGAGCGGGATGTCGAGAGTGCCCATAAATTTGCTCTGGATAAATTCGCCGCCGACCTGTTGCCCGTTGTGGACAATCTGGAGCGTGCATTGGCTGCCATTGATGCGGCAGACGAAGGACAAAAATCCGTCGCCGAAGGCCTCGAACTTACCTTGAAATCCTTTATGGAAGTGTTGGCGCGCTACAAGATTGAAGCCATAGATCCAGCGGGCCAGCCATTTGATGCAGAGCTGCATCAGGCAGTGAGCATGGTGCCTAACCCGGATCTGGAGGCAAACACCGTGATGGATGTGTTCCAGAAAGGCTACACATTGAATGGCCGACTGGTGCGCCCCGCTATGGTTGTGGTCTCCCAGGGATAAAAACATTGAATTCATGATTGCGGCCCTTGAAATACAGGAAAGCGCACCCACATATAAACCAAGCAAGTAAATGTCTACAGTTAAGTAATGGAGAAGCAAAAAATGGGAAAGATTATCGGAATAGATTTGGGTACCACCAACTCCTGTGTGTCGGTACTTGAAGGCGATAAGCCCAAAGTCATTGAAAATGCAGAGGGCGCCAGAACGACGCCATCTGTTGTCGCTTTCACTGAAGAAGGTGAAATTCTTGTAGGTCAGTCAGCCAAGCGTCAGGCAGTGACTAACCCGCACAATACAGTGTATGCGGTTAAGCGCCTGATCGGTCGTCGCTTTGAAGACGATGTAGTGCAGAAAGATATCAAAATGGTGCCCTACAAAATTGTTAAAGCAGACAATGGCGATGCCTGGGTAGAGATCAAAGGGGACAGCAAAGCTGCGCCACAGATTTCTGCTGAAGTACTAAAGAAAATGAAAAAGACCGCCGAAGACTATCTGGGTGAGGCTATATCGGAAGCAGTAATTACTGTACCGGCATACTTCAATGACTCCCAGCGTCAGGCGACTAAAGATGCGGGCCGAATTGCTGGCCTGGACGTCAAACGTATTATCAATGAGCCAACTGCCGCGGCACTAGCCTATGGTATCGACAAAACGACCGGTGATAGTGTGGTTGCTGTTTACGATCTGGGTGGTGGTACCTTCGATATTTCAATTATTGAAATTGCCGATGTCGATGGCGAAAAGCAGTTTGAAGTACTGGCGACCAACGGTGATACGTTCCTCGGTGGTGAAGACTTTGATATGCGTCTGATCGAGTATTTGTCAGAGGAATTCAAAACTGACAGCGGCATTGATATTCATGGCGATCCACTGGCCATGCAGCGTCTTAAAGAAGCGGCAGAAAAAGCCAAGATTGAACTGTCTTCAAGCTCACAGACCGAAGTGAATCTGCCCTACATCACGGCAGATGCCACTGGTCCCAAGCACTTGGTAGTCAAGCTGACCCGTGCCAAGCTGGAATCATTGGTTGAAGATCTGGTTGAGCGTTCGTTGGCACCCTTAAAGTTGGCACTGAAAGATGCTGGTAAGTCTACTTCCGAGATCGACGAAATTATTCTGGTGGGTGGACAGACCCGTATGCCACTGGTACAGGAAAAAGTGACCGCATTCTTCGGCAAAGAGCCGCGTAAAGATGTAAACCCTGACGAAGCTGTTGCCGTTGGTGCTGCTCTGCAGGGCGCTGTTCTGGCGGGTGATGTGACCGATGTACTGCTGCTGGATGTAACCCCACTGAGCCTGGGTATTGAAACCATGGGTGGTGTAGCCACCCCGGTGATTGAGAAAAACACAACGATTCCTACCAAGAAATCGCAGATTTTTTCCACCGCTGATGACAATCAGACTGCAGTAACCATTCACGTGGTTCAGGGCGAGCGCAAGCAGGCCACAGGTAACAAGTCACTGGGTCGTTTTGACCTGGCAGATATTCCACCAGCCCCGCGCGGTATGCCTCAGATTGAAGTGACTTTTGATATTGATGCCAATGGTATTTTGAATGTTGGTGCCAAAGACAAGGCCACTGGCAAAGAACAGTCGATTATTATTAAAGCCTCATCAGGTCTTTCTGATGACGAGATTGATGCAATGGTCAAAGACGCTGAAGCTAATGCTGCCGAAGATCAGAAGTTTGAAGAACTGGTTCAGGCACGCAATACAGCTGATGGTCTGGCTCATGCGGCTAAAAAGACCCTCGAGGAAGCTGGCGACAAAGCCACCGATGACGAGAAAACTGCCATCGAAGCTGCTATTGCCAAGGTTGAAGAAGCGGTTCAGGGCGACGACAAAGAAGCCATTGATGAAGCGGCCAAGGTACTGTCTGAGGCCTCATCTGGTTTGGCTCAGAAGATGTATGCAGAGCAGGCAGAAGCTGGTCAGCCAGAAGGCGGCGAACAGGCTGCTGGTGATGATGCCATGGACGCTGAGTTTGAAGAAGTGAAAGACGAGGAAGAGGCCAAAGAAGACAGCAAGTAAGTCTTCAGCGGTTTACTCTCTTTAGGCGCGGGCTAGTTCCGCGCCTAATACTATGAGCGAGATTTAGGATAAAAGAAACAGCCTATGGCCAAGCGCGATTACTACGAAATACTGGGTGTTGAAAAAGGCGCCTCTGATGCCGAGATTAAAAAGGCCTTTCGTCGCATTGCGATGAAATATCACCCGGATCGCAACCCAGACGACAAAAATGCCGAAGAGAAGTTTAAAGAAGCTCAGGAGGCCTATGAGATTCTTGGCGACGAAGAAAAGAAGTCTGCCTATGATCGCTTTGGCCATGCTGGTGTCGACGGCAATGCTGGCGGCGGCTTTGGTGGTGGCGGCGCAGGATTTAGCGATGTCTTCGGCGATGTCTTTGGTGATATTTTTGGTGGCGGCGGTGGACGCGGTCGAGGCGGGCCTCAACGAGGCTCGGATCTGCGCTATGACCTGCAGCTTGAATTAGAAGATGCGGTAAAAGGCAAGACCGTTCAGATTGAGGTGCCTACGCTAAGCCATTGTGAAACCTGTGACGGTACTGGCGCCCGTAAAGGTTCCTCCCCGGTTACCTGTCGCACCTGCGGCGGTGTTGGTCAGGTGCGTATGTCTCAGGGGTTTTTCTCGGTGCAACAAACCTGTCCCGACTGCGGTGGTCGTGGTCAGATAATTGATGATCCCTGTGGAGATTGCCATGGGCGGGGTGTCAAAGAAGAACGTAAAACCCTCTCAGTCAAAATCCCAGCGGGCGTAGATACTGGCGACCGCATTCGTCTTGCAGGTAAAGGTGAGTCTGGTCCACAGGGCGGCCCAACTGGCGACCTGTATGTACAAATGCATGTGCGTGACCATGCTATCTTTGTGCGCGATGGTGCCAACCTGCACTGCGAAGTGCCGATTAGCTTTGCTCAGGCGGCACTGGGTGGTGAGTTGGAAGTACCTACTCTGTCAGGCAAGGTAAAACTTAAAGTCCCAGCCGAGACTCAGAGCGGTAAGCTATTTCGCCTGCGTGGCAAAGGTGTGGCACCCGTTCGTGGTGGCGCAACCGGCGACTTACTGTGTCGAGTAGTGTTGGAGACGCCGGTCAACCTCAGTGCAGAGCAGAAAGAATTGCTACAAAAATTTGATGACAGCCTGGCGGGCAAGAGTAAGCATTCTCCACGCACCAACAGTTGGTTTGATGGGGTAAAGAAATTCTTCGATAATCTCACCGGTTAGGGTTACCCTAATAGGTAATACAAGCCATAAAGGATCAAAGCCATGAGTAATATTGCAGTAATCGGTGCCGCAGGCCGCATGGGCAAAGCTCTGATTGAGACTATTGCCGAGACCGAGGGCGCATTACTGAGTGCCGCACTGGAGCATCCAGACAGCTCTCTGGTCGGTGCAGACGCTGGCGAACTGGCTGGTATCGGGCGCAATAATATTCAGGTCGCTGCATCATTGATTGAAGTTGCCGATGATTTTGATGTGCTAATTGATTTTAGTATCCCAGCTGTGACCGCCGCCAATGCTGCCTTCTGTGCCGAGCATGGCAAGAAAATGGTGATTGGTACTACAGGCTTGAATGATGAGCAGTTGCAGCAGGTGATGGTCGCCAGCCAGAGCAATGCTGTTTGCATGGCCTCAAATTACGCCACTGGCGTCAACCTGTGCTTTAAATTAGCCGAGCTTGCAGCTTCAGTACTGGGCGATGACGTAGATATTGAAATCAGCGAAGCCCATCACCGCCATAAAATCGATGCGCCTTCAGGTACCGCCCTCTCTCTTGGAGAGTCTGTTGCTGGTGCACTGGGTCGCAATCTCAAGGAAGTGGCTGTCTATGGCCGTGAAGGCCAGACCGGCGCTCGAGATCGCCAGACTATAGGCTTTGCCACTGTGCGGGCCGGCGATATTGTCGGTGATCATACGGTGATGTTTGCTGCCGATGGTGAACGTATAGAGATTACCCACAAAGCTTCAAGCCGCATGGCCTTTGCCCGGGGCGCTGTGCGCGCGGCTAAATGGCTATCGACTCAGGATGCAGGTTTATTTGATATGCAGGATGTTCTCGGGTTGAAATAAAAATCAGCTTCAAACCCATGCGTCATTGAAATTAACGCCAACAGTGATAGACAAAATCAGCCTCCTTCAATACAATACTGTGCTAACACCGCGATAATAAAAGCGGTCTCGTTCCGAGAGGTTAGGGCACAGAATATTATTTAATTAAACGAGATGAGACGCATAGTTTCATCTCGTTTTTTTGCACATGTCTGATGCGCATTTCGGAGTTATCTTATTCTAGGTCCATGTGACTAAATTAGGAGGTTGTGTGAATTCCCATACTCACCGGGAAGCCGTACTTGCGCTTGCAGACGGAACAATTTTCAGAGGCACTGCCATTGGTGCAGACGGATCCTCTGTTGGTGAAGTAGTCTTTAACACAGCCCTTACAGGGTACCAGGAGATTCTTACTGATCCCTCATACGCCCGTCAGATCGTAACTCTCACCTACCCCCATATCGGCAACACAGGTGTAAACCGGGAAGATGAAGAGTCAGAGCAGATCTGGGCCGCTGGGTTGGTTATCCGAGATTTGCCACTGCTGGCATCAAATTTTCGCAGTGAACAGAATCTCGATGATTACTTAAAAGAAAAAAACATTCTCGGTATTGCCGATATAGATACCCGCAAGCTGACGCGTATTTTGCGCGAATCTGGCGCCCAGAGCGGCTGCATTATGGCAGGGGATATCGACGATCAGGCAGCATTGGCTGCTGCTCGGGCTTTTGCTGGTTTGAAAGGTATGGATCTGGCCAAAGAGGTGACAGCCTCTGAGAGCTATGTATGGACTGAGCATAGCTGGGAGTTAGGTAAAGGTCACAGAGTTGCAGAGGGTGGCAAATTTAAGGTTGTGGCATACGATTTCGGCGTAAAGCGCAATATTTTGCGCATGCTAGTTGATCGTGACTGCGAGCTGACAGTGGTTCCAGCCCAGACCCCGGCCAGCGAAGTACTGGCGATGAATCCAGATGGCATATTTCTGTCAAATGGCCCTGGCGACCCGGAGCCCTGTGACTATGCTATTGAAGCAATCACTGAAATTGTGCAGACCAATATTCCTGTGTTTGGCATTTGTTTGGGTCATCAGTTGCTGGCTCTGGCCTCTGGTGCCAAAACTGCGAAGATGAAATTTGGTCATCATGGCGCCAACCACCCGGTGGAAGATATAGATAACAACATAGTAATGATCACCAGCCAGAACCACGGTTTTGCGGTGGACGAGAAGAGCCTGCCAGACTGCTTGCGCGCCACTCATCGCTCGCTGTTTGATGGTTCGCTGCAGGGTATTCATCGCACAGACAAGCCGGCATTTAGCTTCCAGGGTCACCCTGAAGCCAGTCCGGGTCCCCATGATGCAGCCTCATTGTTTGATCATTTTATTGAATTAATGGAAGAGCGCGGTTGAGAGAATATGCCAAAAAGAACTGATATAAAAAGTATTCTAATCCTCGGCGCTGGACCTATTATTATCGGCCAAGCCTGTGAGTTTGACTATTCTGGCGCTCAGGCCTGTAAAGCGCTGCGCGAAGAGGGCTTTAGAGTTATTCTGGTCAACTCCAATCCGGCTACCATAATGACCGATCCGGCGATGGCCGATGCCACCTACATAGAGCCGGTGGAGTGGCACACCGTAGCCAAGATTATTGAAGATGAGCGTCCGGATGCACTCTTGCCGACCATGGGCGGTCAGACTGCACTGAACTGTGCACTAGATCTGGCCAAGCATGGCGTTCTGGATAAATTTGGTGTCGAGATGATTGGTGCCAATGCCGATGCTATCGACAAAGCTGAAGATCGCGAGCGCTTTGATAAGGCTATGAAAGCCATTGATCTGGATACGCCCAATTCCGGTATCGCCCACAGTTTGGAAGAAGCCTACCAGGTTGCCGATCGCTTTGGTTTCCCCTGCATTATCCGCCCCTCATTTACCATGGGTGGCTCCGGCGGTGGTATTGCCTACAACCGCGAAGAATTTGAAGAGATCTGCCGTCGTGGTCTAGATCTGTCGCCAACCAATGAGCTACTTATCGATGAGTCATTGATTGGCTGGAAAGAATTTGAAATGGAAGTGGTGCGGGATCGCAAAGATAACTGCATTATTGTTTGCTCTATCGAAAACCTCGATCCCATGGGTATTCACACTGGTGACTCCATTACAGTGGCGCCAGCCCAGACATTGACCGATAAAGAATATCAAATAATGCGCAATGCCTCGATCAAGGTGCTGCGTGAGATTGGTGTTGAGACCGGTGGTTCCAATGTGCAGTTTGCGGTGAACCCGGAAGATGGCCGATTAATTGTTATTGAGATGAATCCGCGGGTGTCTCGCTCCTCGGCTCTGGCATCCAAAGCGACGGGCTTCCCCATTGCCAAGGTGGCAGCAAAACTAGCTGTGGGTTACACCCTTGATGAACTGCAGAATGAAATCACTGGGGGTGCAACACCAGCTTCCTTTGAACCAAGCATTGATTATGTGGTGACCAAAATTCCACGCTTTGCCTTTGAGAAATTTAATCAGGCAGACTCCAAGCTGACCACACAGATGAAATCTGTGGGTGAGGTAATGGCCATTGGTCGCACATTCCAGGAGTCCATGCAGAAAGCACTGCGCGGCCTGGAAGTGGGTGTCGCTGGCTTTGATCCTCAGCTTGATCTGACTAATGAGAACTCAAGTGCTGTACTGCGCAATGAACTGGCTGAAGCTGGCCCGGATCGCATCTGGTACCTGGCGGATGGATTCCGCAGCGGTATGAGCATTGAAGAAATGTTCGCCGTGACCAAGGTTGATCCCTGGTTCCTGGTGCAGATTGAAGACTTGATTAAAGAAGAGCAACGATTGCAGGGCAGTGAATTATCTGACCTCGACAAGCACGGCCTGTACAGGCTTAAACGCAAAGGCTTTGCTGACCGCCGCCTCGCCGATATCCTGGGCTGTGCCGAAGCTGATGTGCGCGAACTGCGCTACAAACATGAACTGCACCCTGTCTATAAGCGTGTAGATACCTGTGCCGCCGAATTCAGCACCGAAACCGCCTATATGTACTCGACCTATGAAGAGGAGTGTGAGGCGCGCCCCAGTGAGAAGGACAAGATCCTGGTGCTGGGTGGTGGACCCAACAGAATTGGCCAGGGCATTGAGTTTGATTACTGCTGTGTGCATGCGGCACTGGCAATGCGTGAAGATGGCTACGAGACCATTATGGTCAACTGTAACCCGGAGACTGTATCCACCGACTACGACACCTCAGATCGACTGTTCTTTGAACCGGTCACCTTGGAAGATGTCTTGGAAATTGTGCGGGTCGAGAAGCCCAAAGGTGTGATTGTACAGTTTGGTGGTCAGACTCCATTGAAACTGGCTCGCGCCCTCGAAGCCCATGGTGTGCCCATTGTTGGTACTACCCCGGATGCCATTGACCGCGCCGAAGATCGCGAGCGTTTCCAGCAGATGATTGAAAAACTGGATCTGTTGCAGCCATCAAACTCCACAGCGCGCAGCACTGAAGACGCAGTGGTACTGGCCAGGCAGATTGGCTACCCATTGGTGGTGCGACCCTCCTATGTACTCGGTGGTCGAGCCATGGAGATTGTCTATAAAGAAGACGAGCTGCGTCATTATATGCAGACTGCTGTAGAAGTGTCTGAAGACTCACCTGTACTGCTGGACTTCTTCCTCCCCAATGCCATTGAGATGGATGTGGATGCAGTAAGTGATGGTGAACAGGTCGTGATTGGCGCAATTATGCAGCATATTGAACAGGCCGGTATTCACTCTGGTGACTCTGCCTGTTCACTGCCGCCCTACAGCCTGAGTGAAGAGATTCAAGACCAGATGCGTGAAGTCTGTAAAAAGATGGCACGGGAACTTGGCGTTCGTGGCTTGATGAATGTTCAGCTGGCACTGCAGGATGGCAAGATCTATGTGATTGAGGTCAACCCCCGCGCCTCGCGAACTGTGCCCTTTGTATCTAAATGTATCGGCACCAGCCTCGCCAAGGTGGCGGCGCGCTGTATGGTGGGTCAAACTCTGAAATCTCAGGGCTTTACCAAAGAAATTATTCCACCTTACTTCAGTGTTAAAGAAGCGGTGTTCCCGTTCAATAAATTCCCTGGCATTGATCCTATTCTTGGGCCAGAGATGAAGTCTACCGGTGAAGTGATGGGTGTCGGCGAGACCTTTGCCGAGGCTTATGGCAAAGCTGAATTGGGCGCCAGTGACGAGATTCCTTCTAAGGGCACAGCCTTTATCAGTGTTCGTGAACGGGATAAAGATCAAGTGTCTGATTTGGCAGCCAAGCTGACCGGTCTGGGTTTCCAGCTGGTAGCGACTAAAGGCACTGCGGATATCCTTAAGACCTCCGGTATTGACGTGGAGATCGTCAATAAGGTGCAAGAGGGCAGACCCCATATCGTAGATATGATTAAGAGTGATAAGATAAAGCTGATTATTAATACAACCGAGGGGCGTCAGGCGATTTCTGACTCTTCCACCATTAGATCCAGTGCCGAACAGCACAGAGTCTATTACACAACTACCATGGCAGGTGGCAGTGCTGTTTGTGAAGCACTTCAATTTGGCGGTGACATCAAAGTGCGCAATCTACAGACGCTGCACAAAGGTATTAGCTAATGCAAAAGAATCCTATGACAGTCGAGGGCGAGGTGGCACTGAGAGCAGAGCTTGATCGCCTCAAGAAGCAGGATCGACCCCAGGTAATTGAGGCTATTGCCGAGGCGCGGGAGCATGGCGATCTCAAGGAGAATGCTGAGTATCACGCAGCGCGAGAGCAGCAGGGCTTTATTGAAGGCCGTATTCAGGATATTGAAGGCAAGTTGTCGACTGCTCAGGTGATTGATATATCCACCATGCCTCAGGGAGATCGAGTAATTTTTGGCTCCAAAGTCACCATCCTTAATGTTGAGACTGACGAGCAGGTTACTTATCGCATAGTGGGTGACGACGAAGCCAATGTTAAAGAGGGAAAGATTTCCTACCAATCACCTATTGCTCGCGGCCTTATTAGTAAGGAGGTGGGCGATATTGTGGTGGTTAAAACCCCAGGTGGTGACGTCGAATATGAAATTGACGATGTGGTCTACACTGTTTAACCAAGGGCCGGCAAATAATAAGCAGCTCGATAAACAAGCCAGCTAGCTGCTGGCTTGCAGCAGAAACACCATCAATGCCTTTTGCGCATGCAAGCGGTTCTCCGCTTCGTCCCAAACCACAGAAATTTCAGCATCTTCCAATAACTCAGCAGACACCTCTTCCCCGCGGTGAGCGGGCAGGCAGTGCATAAATAATGCATTGTCTGCAGCATGTGACATCAGCTGATGGTTAACCTGAAAACCAGCAAAATTCTGCAGTCTCTCTTCCTGTTCCTGTTCTTGGCCCATAGAGGCATATACATCTGTAGTCACCAGGTGCGCACCAGTGGCTGCCTGAACCGGGTCATGGCTCAGAGCTACCAGATTACCGGCCTCTGACATCAGGTCTGCGCAGGGTTCATAGCCAGCAGGGCAGGCAATCTGTAGTTTAAAGCCAAACTGCATAGCCGCATTGATCCAAGAATTACACATATTGTTGCCGTCACCAATCCAGGCAACGGTTTTACCCTTAATTGACCCGCGATGCTCGGTAAAAGTTTGTATATCAGCCAGTAGCTGACAGGGATGATACTTGTCGGTGAGCGCATTGATGACTGGCACATCGGAATAGGCCGCAAAGCGCTCTGCAATATTATGACCATGGGTCCTAATCATCACTATATCCACCATACGAGAGATCACGCGAGCGGAATCCTCAATAGGTTCACCGCGCCCGAGCTGGGTGTCGGCTGGTGACAGAAACAGGGCATCACCCCCTAATTGAGCCATGCCGGCCTCAAAAGACACACGGGTTCTGGTAGAAGATTTTTCAAAAATCATACCTAGCACCTTGCCGGCAAAAACTGGCTTCTGCTGGCCCTCCAATCTGGCAGCTTTCATCTCGATAGCGAGATTTATAACCTGCTCTAATTCGCCAGAGCTCAGATCGCGCAGAGAGAGAAAATGTCTAATAGCCATAATGCTTTAGTCCTTATCGAAATCTTGGATAAGCGGCACCAGTATATCTACCAGCTGGTCCGCTTCGTTATCACTCATAATAAAGGGAGGCAGCAACCTGATTACTGAATCTGCGGTTACATTTATAATCAGGCCTTTTTCCATCGCGGCCATAAATAATGATTTGCAGGGTTTATCCAGCTCAATACCAATCATGCAGCCGCGACCACGGATTTCCAGTACATGAGCGGTATCTGTCAGCTTTTCTTTAAGGTTGCTAATAATTCTGTCACCTAAAATTGCCGCTCGTTTATCCATACCTTTTTCGACAATTTCAGTTACCGCAGCCAGTGCAGCAGCGCAGGACAGTGGGTTGCCACCAAAGGTTGAGCCATGATTTCCCGGTTGCATAAGATCTACAGCCTTGCCAGCGGCTAAAATGGCGCCAATGGGCACACCGTTACCAAGACCTTTTGATGTGGTTACTACATCAGGAACAATACCGCTGTGTTGATAGCAAAAATATTCACCCGTGCGGCCATTGCCGGTCTGAACCTCGTCGAGCATCAGTAGCCAGCCACGCTGGTCACAAAGGTCTCTCAGTTGCTGCAGGTAATTATTGTCGGCAACCCTAATGCCACCTTCGCCCTGAATAGGCTCGACAAATACAGCACAGATATCCGAATTATTATCACCTATGGTTTTTAGTGCCTCGATATCGTTAAACGGGCCGCGAGCAAAGCCGCGCACCAGCGGCTCAAAGCCAGCCTGTATCTTGCGGCTGCCAGAGGCGGTCAATGTGGCCAGAGTGCGACCATGAAAAGCATTATCCATGACTAAAATGGTGGGTAGTTTGATGCCCAGTTTATTGCCGTAGAGTCGCGCCATTTTAATAGCCGCTTCGTTGGCTTCGGCACCGGAGTTGCCAAAAAATACATTGCTCATACCGCTGACATAACAGAGCTTATCAGCTAAAGCCTGTTGATTTGGAATGGCAAAGAAATTTGAACAGTGAGTGAGTTCTGCTGCCTGCTGGGCGACAGCGGCTCTGATTGCTGGATGAGAATGGCCCAGGCCACAGACTGCAATACCTGACAGGCCATCCAGGTACTTTTTTCCTTTATCGTCCCATAGCCAAGCGCCTTCTCCCTTGACGAGAGTGGCAGCTCTTGGGCTGTAAGTATTCATTAGGGCTTCTGTGGGCATGATGCTAAATTCCAAGCAGGTAATTAAAGTTTACTAGAATAAAAAAAGGCAGCTGTGCTGCCTTTGTCCTGCTTAAGTATAAGAATCAAATCGCCTTATTTCAACACTCCGTGAGAGCTTTGCAAATTGCTTAAGCTTGGTTACTCAGAGAAATAAAATTTACGCCAAAGACGAAGCCCAAACCAAAGGGAGAAAATCCATACAAATAGTTCAATCCAGTTTGGGTTACTGTTGTAGCCAAAAAAGCCTTTAAGGAATACGCCAATATGCCCCTTATCGTGCAACAGGTGGGTGTACTTGCCCTTGCCGTTAAGATCATAACTATAGAGCGCTGGATTATCTGATGGGGTCAACTCGTCCACAGGCTTTAAAATACTGTAAGGGCGCTGAATATCACTTTTTGTTTCCAGCCCGATGACGTGGAGATGGTCACCCTTGACTAAAAACTCCTCCACTTCATGGGTTCCGTAAGTCATCATGCCTGAGGCAAAAATAACCAATAGAAAGCTAGTCACCCTAAAGTATGATCTGAGATTTGCTTTTTTCCCCTGTATAACAACAGCGTAGCCGATGATAACTGCAATGATTAAGCCTGAGAAGAATCCGACGTAAGAAAAGGACTCCATCATTGAAAAACTGCCCATCAGGAAGATAACGGTCTCAAAGCCTTCCCGTAAAATGGCGAAGAAAGTGATAAAGAACACTCCCCATCCTGCTCCAGCAATTGCAGCATTGGTGTCAGCAGCTAGTTCAGCCGTCTGACCTACTTGTTTAGAGAGCCAAAAAATGACATACCAAATCAGGCCAGCGGTAATAAACATGGCGACAGCTTCGAACAGGGCCTCCATAGATGCATTGCCAATTGAGGCCTTAACTTGCACTAGCACTAGTCCAGCAATAATACTGGCAATAATGGCGGAACCAACTCCGAGCCACAGCTGTTTAATTTCAGCTTGCAGCCCTTTCTTGTGCAGCAAGGTAAAAATAATTCCAACTATCAAAGCTGCTTCCAAACTCTCGCGGAACATAATAATAAATTCGTTCATAATAACGGTTACTCGTTTAAGGCTAGTTAGTGGGTTTATATCTGGATGAAGGTGTTGCTGTTTCACTGACGGGCATTATACATTAAGGTCTCTAAATGCAAATAGTTATCATTACTATTTTGAGCTTTAAATCTATCCTGTACGTAAAAAAAATTTCGAAAAAGAGCTAAAACAAGTAAACTACAGCCATCGCAATAATTCGCTTTTAAGGGCAATACCTATGGAAATTATGGACACTATTAAAGAGCAGGTAGAGAGCAATCAGGTACTGCTTTATATGAAAGGATCACCCAACCAGCCCCAGTGCGGGTTCTCCGCTCGAACTGTTCAGGCATTGATGGGCTGTGGCCACCGCTTTGCATATGTTGATATCTTGTCTAATCCAGAAATTCGCTCAAACCTTCCTGCGTTTGGTAACTGGCCGACATTCCCTCAACTATGGGTTTCAGGAGAGTTGATTGGTGGTTGCGATATAGTCACAGAGATGCATGAAAAAGGTGAATTACAGCCTCTTATAGATGAAGCCATATCATCTGACCAGCAGGCAGACAGCTAACTTCTCCGCCTATATCGACAAAACCATATCGCTAACGCCAGATTTCTAGGGCCACTGGTACCTGTTTTTATTAAATGCACCTGTTTGCCTGTAGGCGACGAACCTGTGGTCGCTCGATTGACATAATCATAAAAAGTACTTGACGCCGATAATGCGAATCATTATCATTTGCGGTTACATAGTTGATCGTTAGCGGCAAGTCAAGTGACTATTCTCGGATTTACTCTCAGCAGTACGAATTTGGGTCCGGAGCATCGATCAGTTAATTTATTTGATTCGATTATTTTAAATAGGACTTTTTATGAACACTAAGCTTTTACTATCCAAGATCTTAATTGGTTTTTCTATCTGTTTCCTGGTCGCCTGTGGTGGCGGTGGCGGTGGCGGTGGCGGTGGCGGAGGTGGCG
>CAXAJC010000025.1:0-18216 GCA_963969005.1 uncultured Cellvibrionales bacterium
GTTACCTAGCTCAGCCTATGCTATATAGCTTGTGATAATAGTTTATCAGGCCCCGGTGTGGCTCCCTTAGCTACGACCGGGCGGTCACCATTTTTTGACGCCATATCCATATGGTTAAACCGCCGCCGCCAAATAGCTAGCCTGATTTATCGCCGCCTTGGCGTCCAGTTCGGCGGCCTTATAGGCTCCACCAATCAGACTAGTGGCAATACCAGTGTTGGCGAGCTCATCATAGAGGCCCCGGGCCGGTGTCTGACCGGCACAGATAATCACCGTATCTACGTCTAACACCTGGGGCTGACCTTCAATACTGATATGCAGGCCCTTATCATCAATTTTGTGATACTGAATACCATTCATCATTTGCACGCCACGCTTGGCTAGTGACATGCGATGTGTCCAGCCTGTTGTCTTACCCAAACCACGACCCACTGGTGTAGATTTACGCTGTAGCAGAAACACCTGCCGATCTGCTGCCTCCACCAGAGGGACAACACCAGTCACACCACCACGGGGATGATTGATAAGATCCACGCCCCATTCCCGGGCAAATACCTGTTTGTCTGTCGCCGCAGAAATGCCCTTGTGCATAATCAGTTCCGAGACGTCGAAACCTATCCCCCCGGCACCCATTACCGCAACGCGCTTGCCCACCTCAACATTGCCGCGAATCACATCCACATAGCTGACCGCCTTGGGGTGATCAATACCCTCCAGCTCTGGCACCCGCGGCGTTATCCCTGTAGCCACGACCACATGCTCGTAACCAGCAGATACAAGGTCCTCAGCATTGACTCTCTTATTTAAGCGCAGATCCACATGGTGCACATCCAGCATGCGCCTGTAATAACGCAATGTTTCGTAAAATTCTTCTTTGCCTGGCACCTGCTTGGCCAGATTAAACTGACCACCAATCTCGCTGGCACTGTCAAAGAGAGTCACCGAGTGACCGCGCTCAGCAGCTACAGTGGCATAAGCCAGACCGGCCGGGCCTGCACCGACCACGGCAATCTTTTTTGGCGCCTGGGTGGGCTCGTAGTTAAGCATGGTTTCATGACAGGCTCTGGGATTAACCAGACAGCTGATTTCCTTGCCTTCAAAACCATGATCCAGACAGGCCTGATTGCATCCGATACAGGTATTGATCTCATCCTCACGACCTTCAAAGGCCTTTTTTACCAGCTCCGCATCCGCCAGCATAGGTCTGGCCATAGAGACAATATCCGCCTCCCCATCGGCCAGCACTGTCTCCGCCACATCGGGCATATTGATGCGATTGCTGGTAATACAGGGGATATTCAACTCTTTGCGCAGACGTCCCGTCACTCCGGAAAAAGCCGCGCGAGGAACCATTGTCGCAATGGTCGGCACCGCCGACTCATGCCAAGTAAAGTGAGTGCTGATAATAGTCGCGCCCGCTTTTTCCATCTCTTTAGCCAGCAATACCACCTCATCCCAGGCCATGCCACCCTGCAACATATCCATGGCGGCGATACGGAAAATCAGAATAAAATTATCACCGACTTCAGCACGACAGCGGCGCATAATCTCCAAGGGAAAGCGCATACGGTTTTCAAAGTTGCCGCCCCATTGGTCTTCCCGTTGATTAGTTTTTTCCACCAGAAAGGTACTGAGGAGATAACCAGCGGAACCAATAATTTCTACACCATCATAACCGGCCAGCTTTGCCATCTTGGCGCACTGCACATGATCGTCAATCTGTTTCTGTACACCAGCTTCATCCAGTTCATTAGGCACCAGAGGCGACAGCCTTGAGCGCACAGCAGATGGGCCGACTAGCTTTGGGGTCTCGGCCAGGGGCCCGGCATGGAGAATCTGCATGCAGATTTTGATATCCGGATCCACCCCATGCACAGCCTCGGTTATCTGCCGATGGTCTGCCGCATGTTCAGGCGTCGACATCTCAGACCCCATGCCACCCTCTTCATTGGGGCTAATACCGCCGGTAATCATCATGCCCACACCGCCCCGGGCGCGCTCGGCGAAGTAGGCTGCCAGACGCTCAAAGCCCCCTTCCACCTCTTCCAGTCCTGTATGCATAGAGCCCATCAGGGCACGGTTTTTAAGCTGGGTAAAACCCAGATCCAGTGGCGTAAAAAGATGTGGGTATCGGGAATGGGGCTGGTCGATCATGGTACCTCCTGTTATTGAAGCCTGATTTAAATTTTGTGATTAAACCATTGAGGCTGAATCAAAACGCGTGGCACGTAGGAAACCGGGCCTTGCCTTTAGACGCTCATAATAAGCTATGGTGTTTGGTTTAAAGCCCTCACCCAGCCGCAGGGTCTCGGCCAGATAGAGGGCATAGCCTACGGCGATATCGGCAATGGTAAAGCGGCCGGCACAGAGAAATTCCCGATCTGCTGTAGCCTCTTCTACGGACCGCAGACGGGCATGAAACCATTTGGCATAGTCTGCTGCCACACTGGGCAGGCGCTTCTCTTCGGGTTCGAGAATGGTATATCTCAGCACTAATGTCTGGGGAAATGTCAGGGTGGCATCACTGCGGTGCAGCCAGTTTAGGTAGAGGCCATAGTCCGGTTCATCAACCCCTACGGCAAGATCTGTGGGGCCATGCTTATCCACTAGGTACTGACTGATTCCGGCTGACTCTGTCATTTCCACTTCCCCATCGGTAAAAAATGGCACAGTGCCAATAGGGTTAATATCGGTGTAACCAGGGTGGACAAAACGCGGCGGGAACTTCATCACCTCGATATCATAATCAATCCCCATTTCCTCTAATGTCCACAGGGGGCGAATCGATCTTGAACCGGCGCAGTGCCAAAGCTTTAGTGCCATTAGTTGGCCTCTTGTTGTTGGTTTATTTCAATTAATACGTCATCGGCCGCCACTTGGTTGCCTGCTACAGCAGTGACTTCTTCCACGGTACCATCCACCTCGGCACTAATTTCATAGTGCATTTTCATGGCTTCCAAAACAGCCAAATTTTGCCCTTTGACCACCTGATCTCCAGGTTTAACCAAAACTTCAAGCAGCAGACCATGCATAGGCGCTATCACACGACCACCGCCAGCAGCTTCATCCACAGCACCATCAAGAATAATCAGGTCTTTAAACAGAGCGCCGCGGCCGGCAATCGAACAGTACAGCTGGCCCTGCTGACGCAGCTTAAAGGTCGCCAACTGAGCTGAGCCATTCACCGACAGGCTGGCACTATTGCCCTCCAGTGCTAATAGCTGAATTTCAATCTGCTGTTGCGACTCGGCACAGGTAACCAAGTAGCTGTCTGCGCTATTGGCAACAGGTGAGATCGAAAGATCAAAGAGACTGTCGCCAAATTGGTACTGCTTTCTAGATACCAGCCCACTGGCCATGGTCCAGTTCTTAAGTTTGTGACTGGTCAATGTACTGCTGGCAAAATGACGCTGATATTCAAGGTTTAAATCAATCACCGCCGCGGCCGCAGCATCTTCGACGCTAGGTTCAGCCACAGCCAGATCCGCTTCAGCAAACTCCTCAGCAATAAATGCCGTGGTGGCGGCACCATCAATAAAGCTCTGCTTTTCCAGACATTGAATCAAAAAGTCTTTATTGTTGGCCGTACCAAACAACACAGTTTCTTTTAAGGCAGCAATCAGTCTTATTCGGGCAGTTTCACGATCATCACCATAGCCAATTACCTTGGCTACCATAGGGTCATAAAATGGTGAGATTGCCTGGCCAGTGCAGATTCCAGCATCAATACGCACACCAACCCCATTGGCTGGCTGCCATAGATCCACCGGACCCGAGGCGGGCAAAAAGTCCTGGCTGGGGTCTTCTGTATACAGACGCACTTCTATAGCAGCGCCCTGAAGTTTTACGTCCTCTTGGGTGAAACCCAGAGGGCGACCCTGAGCGACATTAATCTGCAGCTCTACCAAATCAAGGCCGGTAATCAGCTCGGTTACCGGATGCTCAACCTGCAGTCTGGTATTCATCTCTAAAAAGTAAAAAGCACCGTTGGCATCAAGCAGAAATTCCACCGTGCCCGCACCTCGATAGTTCACGCTTTTTGCCGCATCAATGGCCGACTGACCCATCTGCTCCCGCAGTTCCGGCGTCATAATCGGGCATGGAGCCTCTTCTACCACCTTCTGGTGACGGCGCTGCACCGAGCAGTCCCGCTCACCTAGATGAATAGTATTGCCCTGGGTATCAGCAAATACCTGAATCTCCACATGGCGGGGCTGGATAATGGCTTTTTCCAGAATTAGCTCACCGGAACCAAAGGCGCTCTCTGCCTCAGCCCGGGCCAGCTTAATGGCATTGGCCAGTTCCTTGTAATCATGAACCAGACGCATACCGCGACCACCGCCACCGGCGGCAGCTTTCACCATTAAGGGCAGATCAATCTTTTTGCCCTCGGCCAATAAGGTTTTATCTGCCTGATCCATACCCTCATAGCCAGGCACGCAGGGCACCCCTGCTTCAAGCATGCGGCGTTTGGACTCGGCCTTATTGCCCATCACATCAATGGCACCTTTAGTTGGCCCTATAAACACTAGCCCGGCAGACTCAACCGCATCAGCAAAGGCCGCATTTTCGCTCAAAAAACCATAGCCCGGGTGAATAGCCTCGGCACCACTGGATGCGGCGGCGGCCAAAATATTAGCCGCCAGTAGGTAAGATTCGCCCACTGGCCCGGGGCCAATACAGACACCAGCATCGGCCAGCTGCACATGGGGGGCACCAGCATCTGCCTCGGAATAAACCGCGATGGTGCGATAGCCCAGCTGTTTGGCGGTGCGAATAATCCGGCAGGCAATCTCGCCGCGGTTGGCAATCAAAATACTATTAAAGGGTTTCATTAATACGATTCCTGTTATTTATTCCAGGAGGCAGGCCGCTTTTCAACAAAAGCAGCCACCCCTTCAAGGCCCTCAGGGCTTAACATGCACTGCGCAAAACCCTCTGAAGCAAAATCCAATGCCTCGGCACGGGGACGGCGCAGTGATTCAAATAAAATACCTTTGGTCACCGCATTGGCACCCGGCGCGCAGGCCTTAATATGGCTCAGTATGGTCTCGCACTGGGCTTCCAAATCTGCGGTATCAGTTGCGACGCCATGGGCAATACCCAGAGCTGCGGCCTCCTCCCCCTTAAAGCGTGCACCGGTAAGCATAAGCCTCCGCGCCTGAGTGAGTCCCACCCGCTCGGTAACAAAGGGCGCTATCTGAGCCGGGGGTATGCCCAGGCTAGTCTCGCTTAAACGGAACCGCGCATCGGCAGTGACCAGTGTCACATCGCCCACACAGGCTAGGCCCAGACCGCCGCCTATAGCAGCGCCTTCAACCAGAATAATCACTACCTGGGGCTGTTCATTCAGCTTGATCATTAAGTCGCCGAAGCTGCGATTACTTGCCGCCACCTCACCTGCATCGGTGGCCTGCATGCCCGATTTAAAACCTTTGATATCGCCACCGGCGCAGAACACCCCGCCTGCACCGCGCAATACAATAGTGCGGATACTGCGATCATCACACACCGCATCCAGCACCAGACCTAATTCATCAGTCATTTCCGCCGACAGGGCATTTTTGGCCTCCGGGCGGTTAAACCAGATTTTTAATACCGACTCATCCCGCTCCAAGATCAGAGACTGAGTGGCCGGCAACTCGCTTTTTGATAAATCGCTCATAATTATTCTCGGTCTTAAAAGTTACAGACGGGCAATACCAAAACTATTGGGGCGCACCGTGCGATGGCGAGCTTCACGCACCGTCTCCAGCAGCAATCCCAATGTTTTGCGCATATTGCGTGGATCAATCATGCCATCATCCATCAGGTGGCCTGAGCAGTAGAAGGCATCAGACTGGGAATCAAATACATGGGCCAGGCCCTTTTCCTGGGCCGCCAGCGCCTCTTCATCTGGCTCAACGCCCATGGCTGCCGCCTTGCCCCGGGCCACCATGGACATGGTCTTAGCCGCCTGCTCGCCGCCCATTACACCCATCTTGGCATTGGGGAAGGTATACAGAAAATCCGGATCATAGCCACGGCCGCACATACCATAGTTGCCTGCACCAAAGCTGGCACCGGTCATAAAGGTAATCCGCGGCACTTCAATATTGCGCACCGCCTGAATCATCTTCGAGCCGTGCTTAATCATGCCCGCCTGTTCAGACTTGGTGCCAACTATATAGCCGGTAGTGTTTTGGAAAAACAGAGCGGGGATATTGGCCTGATCCAGCAACTGTAAAAACTGTGTGGCCTTATTGGCGCCCTGGGGATCAATGGGGCCATTGTTGCCAATAATGCCCACTGCCTGGCCATAGATTTCTGCCTGAATGCACACAGTAGACACACCAAAGCGCGGTTTAAAATCAAGAAAATCAGAGCCATCCACCACCCGGGCCACCAGCTCGCGCATATCGTAAGGAGTGCGGTAATCCACTGGAATTACCCCGGCCAGTTCGTCTGGGTCATAAATAGGTTCGGCAAAATCCCGGGACTCAGGTAACTGGCAGTTATCATTCCACTGCAGACGGGCCACGACTTCGCGGCAGATCTGAATACCATGGCCATCATTTTCTGCCAGATATTCCGCCAGACCAGAGGTGGTGGCATGCATCTCAGAGCCACCCAGTTCTTCTTCTGTAGCTATCTCACCAGTAGCCGCCTTAAGTAATGGCGGGCCAGCCAAAAAGGCGCGGCCTGTGCCCTTAACCGCAATAACATAATCACTCAGGCCCGGCATATAGGCACCACCAGCAGTGGATGAGCCATGTAATATTGAGATTACCGGAATGCCCTCTTTACTGAGCTTGGCCAGGCTGCCAAATAGATCACCACCGGCGCTAAAACCTTCAACCGTATAGTTCATCAAGTCACCACCAGCGCTCTCCACCAGATGCACAAAGGGTAACTTTTGCTCCAGGGAAACCTGCTGTGCCCGGCGAATTCTGTAGCCCCCTGCGGTGGTCATTGAGCCCGCCAAAATACCGCTGTCGTCCACCACCACGGAGCAGCGCACACCGGAAATAAAGCCTATACCCGCAATCACCGTTGACCCTGGAATCGACTTTGCTTCATCTTTAGTATCCAGTTTGTAGCCCGCCAGATTACTGATCTCCAAAAATGGCATACCGGGATCCAGCAATCTTGCCAATCGCTCCCTGGGCGTCAGCTGACCCCGTTTATCAAAGCGTGGCTTGCGCTTTTCCGAAATGGCGCGGCCGCGGCTATTCAACTCATTGAGCTTATCCACCAGCTCGAGCATCTCGGCCCGCTGTTTTAGATAGGTCTCTGAACTGGTATTTATTTTTGAGGCAAATACTGCCATGGGTCTATCTCCGTCTTACAGGTTTTATTATTTAAGTTGCTCGGCAATCTCGGCACTGACCGGGATCGACAGGGCCAAAAGAATCTGCCCATAACCTTTGCCCTGGGCATCATTGCGAATACTGGCCATACCGCCACCCCCAAGCACATCATGGATCAGAAAGTTAATGGCATGACTACCCGGCATTAGGTAACGGTCAACATAGCTGGCAGTCTTGCCAGCCGCTTGCGCCGGTAAAAAGTGGGCGAAGCAGTCCGCCACGGCCTGTTCTGTCAGCGCGGCATGGATATAGGGAAGATATTCCGGACGGCGGGCGATAATACCGACATTGGCCTTATCCCCTTTATCGCCACTGCGACCCCAGGCCAGCTTGATCAGGGGTACTGGGACAGTTGCATCTGTTGGTGCTACAGGCCCTGTGGGTCGCGCCAGAGTTTGCGGACTAAAGGACTGGCCTGAACTGTCTGGCACCTGATAGCTAGCACCATCAATCTCAACCTCAATCTGAGCGGTACCCTTGGGCAGCGCAAAGGAAAATAACCGTACCACGGGCGATGGGCTAGGCCTTGCACCCGCAAAGCCGGATAACCCCGGCGGTGTCGCCAGCCCTAGCCCCACGGCTTCTTTGAGCATAATGCCAATGCCGGTGGCATCTGGATGCTTGGCAGCTATTTTTAATACTAGCTCACGGCAGTTGCTGATTTGGGCGTTGGCACCAAACTGGCTCTCTGCGCCAATTAGCTCAACACTGGTTTCACTGTAGTCAGGCAATCCCAGCTGCTTAAAGGTGCGGCGAGAGGCGGCAAAAATAGCATCGGCGAGCTTTTGCGCTTTGCGGTCGGCATCGACCCCATAAAAGGTCATATTGGTGCCACCGCGAAATTCATCAGCGTAGGTGGTGCAGACTTTATAGGTATCCGGTGCGGGCAGGCCGGTTGCGCCCGTGACTCGTACCAGATTCTCGCCCAACTGCTCCAGCTTTACCTGCGAGAAATCGCAGACCACATCTGGGAGCATATAGGCTTGGGGATCACCGATTTCATAGACCATCTGCTCGGCTATAGTGGCACAGCTAACCAACCCACCTGTGCCCTCGGGTTTGGAGCAGTCAAAACTGCCATCAGCATGCACGTCGGCGATGGGATAGCCTATGGTTTCTAGGCTCTCAACCTCCTCCCAATCGGTAAAGTTACCGCCGGTTGCCTGGGGCCCACATTCAATAATATGTCCCGCCAGTGAACCCATGGCCAGCTTATCCAGATCATCACGACCCCAGCCAAAGCGATGGATACAGGCACCCAGAGTCACCGCACTATCAACACAGCGGCCCGTGACCACTATATCTGCTCCTTCATCCAATGCTTTCGCCACTGGAAAGGCGCCAAGATAGGCATTAATGCTGGCAATTTTATCGGCCGCAGGAAACGCCGCGCCGGTAAACATCTCGGTATAACCCCGCTCCGCAAGCTGATCCCGCTGGGCGATCATATCGTCCCCCAGCACACAGGCCACTTTCAGCTCCAGCCCCATCTCAGCGATAAGTGCGCGCAGTGCGTTGGCACAGGCCTGGGGGTTCACACCACCGGCATTGGACACAATTTTTACACCCTGACGGGCAATTTCTTTTAGATTGGGCTTCATGGCCGCAGTGACAAAGTCTAGGGCATAGCCGTAGTCGGGATTTTTAGCCCGGGCCCGAGCCATAATTGACATGGTAATTTCAGCGAGATAGTCGTAGGCGATAAAGTCCAGATTGCCGTCTTTTAATAGCTGCGGCGTGGCCCGGGCAGCATCGCCCCAGAACCCACTGGCCCCCGCTATACGTAAGGTTTTCTCTGCCATCGCCTTTTGTCTCCAAAACAGCATTTGTGAGCCCAAATATTACTAACTTGAATCCTGGCACTCTTTGGATTCTATGCCAGCAATATAAGAGCCCATGCCAATCGCATCCAAATAGCTGGCCGACTGCATCGATGACTTAGGCTCTGGCTTTCATCTTTTCAAGATAAATAGAGGCCATAATAAAACTAAATGGCGCGGCGGCCGATAAAATATCAGCACTGAGCAAGGCTTTGGTTAGAGGCTCAAAAATCTCATTGGCAGAAAACATATCACTGAGCACACCGGTCATCATGGCTCCTATTCCCAGACCAAGAAGGTTGCAGGCCACCAGCAGTAAGCCGGTCATTACCCCACGCAAGCGCACTGGAGTTAGATCCTGAACCGTTGAAAATGCCGGGCCATAGAAGGAGCTTACGCTAAACATACCAGCGGCCATACCTATATAGAACAATGCTGATGAGGGATCTACAAAGCGGAATGAAATCAGCAGTGGAGTAACAGCTAACATCAGCAGGCCTAAAAATCTTACTCGCCCGCCTCTGTATCTGGCCTGATACCAATCGCTAAGTATGCCTCCCAGAAATGTGCCCGCCGTACCAAATACAATATAGATCAGCCCGTAGGTAGCACTAATTTCGCCGATACCAAAGCCTCTCTCTCGCTCCAGCCAGACGATGGCAAACTGCCCTGCGCCCAGTGGTATATGCAAAAATACTGCGCCGATCATGGTCCAGGCCAGTGCTGGAGTTGATTTCACGACGTTAAAGACATCGGACACAATACTTCGCCAGTTGCCTCCTATCAGGCTCTCCTGCTGTTCTTCTGCGCTGCCCTTTTCTTCCATTGCGCCCCGCTCTGGGTCTTTGATCAGCAACAGCACCAGGGCTAAAACCAGCCCCAGACCACCCAGTAGCAGGAAGCAATTGCGCCAGCCAATCATCGGACCCAAAATCCCGGCAACTATAAAACTGGCTCCGGCACCCAAGGGCACACCCAGATAGTAAATCCCCGTGGCTGTACCCCGTCTGGCCTTGGGAAACATATCGGAGATCATTGAGATAGCCGAAGGAGCCATGGCCGACTCACCCACACCAATAAACAACCGGGCGATACCAATTTGAGCAAAGTTTTTTGCCACTCCAGAGACTGCGGTCAGAGCGCTCCAGAGCACAAGGCCAGCGGCTATTAGCCGTGGTCGATGCACACGATCAGCCAAGGCACCCATAAACAGGCCCATAATGGAATAGAAAAAGACAAAGATGGGCCCGGTTAGCAGGCCAAACTGGGAGTCACTCAAATCCAGATCAGTAATAATGGCGGTGCCAAAGCTGGTAATCAGGGTGCGATCGACCATATTGAGAATATTGAGCAGCAGCAGAAAAAGCAGTATGCCTGTGGCTTTTGGTGATGCTTGTGGTCCAGCTAGTGGCTGATGCATAAATAACCTTATGGTAATTATTATCGGTGGGACAGGCTCCCTGAATAGAGCCACTATTGTTGTGGGTTCTATCTTACAGAATACAGTCGAAAACACGACTTAAACTGTCACTCTGGTGACAACGGAGTACATTATTAACTGTTAGCCTTGCGTGGTATTAATTTGTCTTGAGTTTAATGACTATTATTTTTACAGTAATAGAAACAACGCTCATAAACGTGCCCAATATTAAGGGCCGATCAATAAAAAGAGGATATAACAATGTCATTGGAATTGGTTACAGCAGGTTTAAAAGAAAAGATTGGGGAAGATTGCGGTCTGGGTTCAATCTTGAAATTTGATTTTGGCGATGATGGCATTCTGGTTTTGGACGCATCACAGGTGCCAAATGTGATAAGCAACGAAGACACTGAGGCTGCCTGCACCATGGCAATCAGTCTGGCAGACTTTATGGAGATGGCTGATGGCAAGCTGGATGGCACCATGGCCTTTATGAGCGGCAAGTTGAAGATTCAGGGGGATATGGGTGTGGCTATGAAGCTTGGGCCACTGTTGTCTTAACTGGTCTTTGGATTAGGTTTGCTGCAGTTTTCGAGTTAGTGAAGCTGCCGCAAACCCTGTTATAACACGACTTGAATTTTGTGGCTGCAGGTATGGGTAGAAGCCAATAAATCTGCACTACCCCCTGCCACAACACGCCGTGAATAGCGTCGCTCACGACATTCTGCCTCCCTCTGCACCTATGCATCCAAGTATGTCGTCTATCTAATTTCGAGGCCAGCATCCCTGGTGGCCTCGGTTTTGACTGGGATCAGCGCGGCTTCAGAGAGACTCCGCAGCATAATTCTTTTCGTTTTTTCTGGATGCAACACATTATATCGAGAGTCTGTTTTGAGGATGGCCTTGAGATCAATCAGGGCCCGCTTATGCGCATGGCACCGACCTCAAGGCCGCCTCCAAATAGCATCCCCCACCAACATCTCTAACCTATGCCACCTGCTCAACAGAATAATGCTCAAGCGTCGCAGCACAAGCCTGCGCAACTTCAATGCCCTTCGACACAAAATGTTCAGAAAAGAAGTCTGGCTGGCCGTCAGACAAAAAATCATGTGGCGTTAACACCGCAGAAAACACCGGTGTGCCAGTATCCATCTGCGCCCGCATAAGTCCATCAATAACCGCACTGGCAACAAATTCATGGCGGTAGATACCGCCATCGACTACTAGACCAGCTGCTACTACCGCCGCGTACTGGCCAGAAGCAGCCAGCAATTTTGCTCGCAATGGAATTTCAAACGCGCCTGGTACCTCAAACAGTTCCACTGAACGATTGCTCAGCTTGGCGGTTTCACCCAAAAACCCATCGCGAAGGTTATCAACAATATCTCGGTGCCAACAGGATTGGATAAATGCAATACGATCGCACTGCAGTATTTTTGAAAAATCAGAATTGAATGGAGTATTCATCTGTTGTTTGCCTCATTAGTTTAGGTTAAACAACAGGGCAAACAAGCTAACCTGACAAGTACGCTAGAGCGCACCTACCATGATAGTCTTATTCTCATAACCAGACTTTAACTGTCGGCTCCGGAATCTAACCGGATCTGCTTGTCCCCCTGACTGAAAGCCAAAGGCGCCCGCGGGCTACGTTATTTAACGATTACCGCCGGTGGGGACTTTCACCCCGCCCTGAGAATTGTCACAGGTTCCTGTGACGGATAAATTATATAGTTAAAGCATCAATGCTTACAGCTATTCAAGCTGAAACTCGCCAATGGCGAGCCCTTTTTAAAACCCGCTAACAGCTATCCGTTAGACAGAATCACTTTACCTTTCGCACGCCTCTCCGAGATTGATGCAAATGCCGCCTTGTAGTCATCCAGAGAATAAACCTCAGTAACCAGTGGCGAAAACTTACCGCCATCAATCATTGCAATCAGTTCATCAAAGTTCTTGCGCGACTCCATAGGCGCACGGGCCGCCCAGGAACCCCAAAAGACGCCTACCAGGGAAGCGCCTTTAAGCAGAGCAAGATTTAATGGCATAGCTGGAATTGGGCCAGAGGCAAAACCGATAACCAGAAAACGACCATCCCAGGCAATAGCGCGGAATGCCTGTTCGGAAAAATCACCGCCAACAGGATCATAGACAACATCCGCACCTTTGCCACCGGTCAACTCTTTAACCTTGTCTTTAAGATTCTCCGTGGAATAGTTTATACGCAGATCAGCACCGGCTTCGCAGGCAAAATCCAATTTCTCTTCGGAGCTTGCCGCTGCAATAACGGTAGCGCCCATCGCCTTGGCAATCTGTATAGTCGCAATACCCACACCACCAGCAGCACCTAACACCAGCAGAGTTTCGCCGGGCTGAATATTAGCCTGCTGCTTTAATGCGTAGTAGGAAGTGCCATAGGTAATCGCAAAACCAGCCGCTTGCTCAAAGGACATGGTATTGCCCATTTCAAAAGTGGTGTGTTCGTTAACCACACATTGCTCGGCAAAGGCACCAATCTGTGTTGTCGCAATCACCTTGTCACCCACCTTGCGGCTGGTAACACCCTCACCCACCGCAGTGACCACGCCAGCCAATTCCGCACCGGGAATAAATGGCAGCTCAGGCTTAAACTGATACTTGCCCTGAACCGTCAGCACATCGGGAAAGTTAACCCCCGTGGCTTTAATCTCCATCAGAACCTCCCCTTTGCCCGGGGTCGGTGTGTCAACTTCTTCCAGCGCCAGATTTTCAGTGGGTCCAAATTCTTTACAGACGAGTGCTCTCATAATAATGCCCCAATTAATTTTATTTTTTGTCCGTCAGATATGCCGCAGCTTTGGCAACAAACTTGTTGGTTTGCTGAAAACCGCCCACCAGCATCTGCTGGCCCTCTGGGTTCTCTATAGCCTCAATCTGAGCACGAACATTTTCCGGCGTCTGTTGCTCTGGTGACAGATAGATGCCATCGGTCTCATAGATATGGGTGCGCGCATAACCACCGGCGCCAGCACAGAGAATAATCCGATTGGGAGCCGCTTCATCACAGATAGTCAGTAGTCCAGCAGTGACTGATTCCACAGTCATAATATCCGACTGCTCATCAGTCACCAGTCCTTCCAGCATACGAGTGCCAGCCGTAGGGGACAGACAGTTAACTTTGATATTGTACTTTTCACCCTCTATACAAAGGGTATTCATCAAACCCACAACAGCCATTTTGGCAGCACCATAGTTGGCCTGACCAAAGTTGCCATACATGCCGCTTGAAGACGTGGTCATAACAATACGACCATAACCCTGCTCGCGCATTAACTCCCAGACCGCTTTGGAGCAGTTGGCTGAGCCCATCAGATGCACATCGACTACCAACTGAAAATCATCCATATCCATTTTGGCAAAACTTTTATCCCGCAGAATACCGGCATTGTTGACCAGAATATCCACCCTGCCCCATTTCTCAACGGCCTGGGCAACCATGGCTTCAACGTCATCCATCTTGGCTACATTGGCCCCATTGGCAATGGCTTCACCACCAGCGGCTTCAATCATGGCAACGGTTTCCATGGCGGCATCGCTTGAACCGCCAACACCATTAACATTGCCGCCAAGGTCATTGACCACTACCTTGGCACCACGTGCGGCCAGTGCCAGCGCATGGGAACGCCCCAGACCATTGCCTGAGCCAGTCACTATTGCTACCTGTCCATCGTATCGAATTGTCATATTTGTTCTCCTATCTGTATTGACTGAGTTCACGGCGGGCAATCACCATACGGTGAACGGAATCCGGGCCATCGGCAAAGCGCAAGGTGCGCTGCGCGCCGTACCAGATTGCCAGCGGCGTATCCTGTGACAGACCAATACCGCCATACATCTGCATAGCTTCGTCGATAATTTTTAATGCCATATTTGGCGCTGCCACCTTAATCATCGAGATAAAGGGCTGGGCCGCATCTGTGCCTTCGTGATCCATCAACCAGGCCGCTTTTAAACACAGTAGTCTGGTCATTTCAATATCGATACGGGCCTGGGCAATAATATCCCCATTAGCACCCAGCTTGGCCAGGGGGCGACCAAAGGCTTCGCGGTTTAATGAGCGTTCACACATCAACTTTAGGGCAGCTTCAGCAAGACCCAGTGAGCGCATGCAGTGATGAATCCGACCAGGCCCCAAACGGCCCTGAGCCACCTCAAAACCACGACCTTCCCCAAGGATCATATTTTCTTTGGGTACACGGACGTCGGTAAAGCGCATATGCATATGGCCATGGGGCGCATCGTCAATATTAAAGATTTCCATGGGGCGCAGGTTCTTCACTCCAGGGGTCTCAAAAGGAACCAGTATCTGGCTATGTTGAGCATGGCGGGGGCCACCAGGGTTGGTGTTGACCATCACAATCATAATTTTACAGCGCGGATCACCGGCACCAGAGATCCAGATCTTTTCGCCATTAAGCACCCACTCGTCGCCATCGGCAACGCAGGACATGGAGATATTAGTCGCATCGGACGAGGCGACCGCTGGCTCTGTCATGGCATAAGCCGAGCGAATCTCGCCTGCCAGCAATGGCTTTAACCAGGTCTCTTTTTGCTCTTCTGTGCAGTAACGGGCCAATACTTCCATATTGCCGGTATCCGGGGCAGCACAGTTAAACACTTCCGGAGCAAGGTGAGAGCGGCCGGTTTCCTGAGCTATGTAGGCGTACTCAACCGTATTTAAACCATGACCACCTTCAAAATGAGTGAGGAAGAAATTCCACAAATTCTTGGCCCTGGCCTTGGCTTTAAGGGATTCCAGAATCTCAGTTTGACGTTCGGTAAAAGTCCAGCGATCTCCTTTGGAGACTTCTCCGTGATACTCCTGCTCAAGAGGCAGAATCTCGGTGTCAATAAAATGCTTAACTTCCTCAAGTATGGGTTTGACCTTGTCGCTAATACCTAAATCCATCGTTATATTCCTTAATTGTTTTTAATTTTCCAGAGGCGGCTATATTAAATTTTTGCGGTCTCAATACCCATTAAGCAGAGCAAAACGGTCTGTATGGTAACTGTTATCACCAAACAATGTCTGCGCTGGACGCGCCCGCTTTATAAAGAAGCCAATCTCATATTCGTCTGTCATACCAATGCCCGCGTGCATCTGAATGGCTTCATTGGTCGCCAACTCAGCCACTTCACTCAGTTTGGCTTTGGCAATACTGGCCAGTGCAGGAACCTTGGCATCAGCTGCATCCATAGCTTGCAGTGCCTTTAACACAACAGACTTGCACAGCTCAATCTGACTCCACCAATCCGCAGCACGGTGCTGCAATGCCTGAAATGAACCAATCAGCACACCAAATTGTTTACGCTCTTTAAGGTACTGCAAGGTCCGGTCAAAGCTCTCCTGAGCGATGCCCAACAGCTCAGCTGCCAGATACACATTGCCTGCATCCAGAGTGGCAGACAGGGCGCTAAAACCTTTGCCCTCTTCACCCAGCAATGCAGCTTCAGCCACCTCAACATTATTAAAACCAATGTTGGCGTAGTTGCGACCATCGGTCATTGCCGTACGCTCAACCACAACGCCCGGCGCCGTGCGATCCACAATAAACAGGCTAATACCTTGCATATCACCCGCTTCACCGGAGGTGCGTGCCGCCACAATAAGCTTGTCCGCAGTGCCTCCATCAGCGACAAAACATTTATGGCCATTGAGACTATAGCCTTGGCCCTGTTTAGTGGCGGCCATACTGATCTGTGCGGGCGCATGATGAGCTTTCTCATCAACCGCCAGAGCCATGGTAATTTCACCGCTGGCAATGGCGCTGAGTAGTTCAGTTTTTTGCTCTTCGCTACCTGCCCCATTAATGGCTGTTACACCCAATACCCCAGTAGAAAACAATGGCGAGGCAGTTAATGTGCGGCCGGTCTGCTCGACAATTTGACCCATGCCCACATGACCAAACTCCAAGCCACCATAGGCTTCCGGAACCAAAATCGCCGCCCAACCCATCTCGACCATCTGACCCCACAGATTGTCAGCATATCCAGTTTCACTGCCAGCATCCCTCTGTTTGCGCAGCTCGGACACCGGGGCAAACTCAGCGAGAAAGCCCTGGGCTGATTCTTTGAGCATCTGCTGTTCTTCGTTTAATACTAATGCCATGATTCTGTACCTTTAAATTCTGTTAGTGCTTGCGCAGCATTACTAGCCTAGGCCGAGGATATTTTTAGCAATCACATTCAGCTGAACCTCTGAAGTTCCGCCTTCAATGGAATTACCTTTGGTGCGCAGCCAGGTGCGCGGCAGCCAGCCTTCATTGGAAGCCTCACCTTCCCAGACCATGGCATCGCTGCCATTAACCTTGAGCAATGTTTCAAAGCGGCGCTTGTTAAGCTCGGTACCGTAGTATTTGAGCATGGCTGAGGTAGCACCTACGCCATGGCCTGATTTCACCTCATCAGTCACCCGCTCTGCCGTCAATGCAAAACAGGCGCCGTCAATTTCCCATTTGGCGACTTCGGCACGCAGTAATGGGTTGTTCATGCGGCCATGCTCAACACCCAGAGCCTTGGCTGCAATCTGCCCCAAAGTTTGGGAACCAACATCCGTCATACCCATACCGCCTATCATTTCCCGCTCATGGGTAAGCAGATATTTGGCAATAGTCCAACCTTGATTCACTTCACCGACAACCTGATCTTTCTCAACACGAACATCATCAAGGAAGGTTTCGCAGAATGGTGAGCTACCGGAAATCAGCTTGATCGGCTTTGGTGTCACTCCGGGGGTTTCCATATCAAAAAGCACCAAACTGATACCCATCTGTTTCTTGGCTTCTGAATCTGTGCGCAGCAGGCAAAACATCCAGTCCGCCTTGTCGCCATAGGAAGTCCAGACCTTTTGCCCATTGGCAATAAAATGGTCTCCCATATCCTCACCTTTGGACTGCAGACCCGCCAGGTCAGAACCAGCACCGGGCTCGGAATAGCCCTGACACCAGCGAATCTCACCGCGAATAATAGGGGGCAAATGCTGCTGCTTTAATGCCTCTGAACCAAACTTCAGCAGCGCTGGACCAATCATCCAGATACCAAAACTGTCCAGGGGTGAGCGGGCATTGATGCGCCCCAGCTCTTCTTTAAGAATTTTATGTTCGGCTTTATTCAGACCACCACCACCATATTCGGTGGGCCAATCCGGCGCCGTCCAGCCTTTCGCGCCCATGCGCTCCATCCATTGTTTCTGTTCTTCACTGGCAAACGTAAAGTTGCGTCCACCCCAGCACATCTCCTCACCACCTTTGGCGGGCTTGCGCATAGTTGGGGGACAGTTTTCCTCTAGCCAGTCTCTGGTTTCCTGGCGGAAAGCATTTAAATCACTCACATTGGGCTCCTGCTTTTTAAGTTACCTTTAATTGTCACTGTGTTTTTATAGTGCCTGAAGAACTGGTGCCTGTGCTGCAATGCATCAGGAAAAATCGAAAATTGAACTTACAGTATGTTATTGTTCCTTTCAAGTATTGGCGGAGTAAATTCCGTTATTTCCCACGCCAATACAACCCCGGTCGACCGGGTAATCTGTAATCAGATAAAGTGCCGGCATTGGTCTATAATCTGAAAAATGATCGAAAGACCACACCCCACA
>CAXAJC010000026.1:0-17912 GCA_963969005.1 uncultured Cellvibrionales bacterium
TCGCTTCCAATATCGCTAGACGGGTCATGGCGCTCTTTTCTGCCTGCCAGCCTTTTTCATTGCGTTTTGGTCGCTTGGTTTCTGTCGCCTTTGCCTTCGCTGTCACTTTGATCTGCCTTTGATTATTTCATTAATGCCACCATTAAAAAGTCCTTTTCCTTAGGTAAAACGTTTTCAGCCCTTAAAAACAAGCAGGTGATTGTAAATTTCTTTGCCTATAAAAACAATTATGCTTGCCTTATTTATACGCAAAGCCATTATTACTGAGCCCTGCGCAACTAAGCTATCAAGCCAACTGCCATTTTCGCCAGAGGCTTAACCAGCAAGCCCATGCGACTGGCCTTGTCACTTGAAGCATTGCCCTCCTGTGCACGCTTGGCAACACCCTGAAGAATTGCCGCAAAGCGAAACATGCTGAAAACAACGTAGAAATTCCAGTTGGGAATATTCTCCAAACCCATACGCTGACAATACAGACCCACATAGTCTTCCTCAGAGGGAATACCCAGAGCCTGCCGATCAATACCACCAAGGCCGGCCAGCACAGAATCATTATCCAGACGCAGCTGCATACATTGGTAAGCGAGATCAGCGTAGGGATGACCCAATGTTGATAGCTCCCAATCGAGCAGTGCCAGGGGTCTGGGTTCAGATGGGTGGAACATAATATTATCGAGTCGAAAATCCCCATGGACCAAAACCAGCTTGCCATCATCCGCGGGCATATTTTGCGGCAGCCACTCCATAAGCCGGTCCATATCGCCGATGGTCTCAAGTTCTGACGCTCGGTATTGCTTACTCCAGCGATCGGTCTGGCGGGCAAAATAATTGCTCGGCCTGCCATAGTCAGCCAGACCCACTTTATCCACATCTACCGAATGCAAATCAACCAGCACCTTATTCATCCGATCAAAAATAACCCTGCGCTCGGCGTTGCTCATCTCAGGCAGCGCCGGATCCCAAAATACAGTGCCCTGCTTAAATTCCATGAGATAAAACATACTGCCAATCACTGAGTCATCTTCACAGAGATGGTAGACCTCCACTACTGGTACCTCAGTATTGGCCAGCGCCGACAACACCCTGTATTCCCGATCCACCGCATGGGCAGACTTGAGTAGCTCCCCCGGTGGTTTGCGTCGCAGCACATATTCACCACTGGCCGCAGTAATTTTAAATGTCGGATTAGACTGCCCACCGGCAAACTTCTCCGCAGTCAATGGCCCCTTAAAACCAGCGACCTTATCCTCGAGATAAGCCGCCAGCCGGGCCACATCAAAATCAAAATTAGTCTGCATGCTCAGGTACTTTATTCAGGCTTTGCTATTGGAATAGCGTTCAATAATCTGCTTACCCAGCGCCATCTGATGCACCTGATCCGGGCCATCGGCCTGGCGACACCAGCGCGCATAGTTGTAGCCCTCAGCCATGCAGTAATCTTCGGTTAAACCACCGGCACCATGCATCTGCATGGCTCGATCAATCACATTCTGCACCAGCAGCGGTATCGTGGTTTTGGTTGCGGCAATCATATCAATGGAGGCAGGCACCCCCTGCTGATCAATTTTGTGGCAGGTTTTTAATACCAGCAGGCGAGCCATTTCAATTTCCGAAAACATCCGTGAAATATCTTCCCGCACCGACTGATGTTTACTAAGAGGGCGACCAAAAGTCACCCTGGACGTAGCACGCTGACAAGCCAGCTCCAACGATCGCTGCGCAGTGCCTATCAAGCGCATACAATGGTGCATGCGCCCTGGACCCAGACGGCCCTGAGCAATTTCAAAACCCCGGCCCTCACCGAGCAGCACATTCTCAAGGGGCACACGGCAGTTTTCAAAAACCAACTCCGCATGCCCAATAGGCGCATCGTCATAACCAAACGTTGACAGCGGCCTGACCAATGTCAGCCCCGGCGTATCCTTGGGCACCAGCACCTGAGTCTGCTGCAAATGACGGTTGCTGTTATCCGGATCCGACTTGCCCATCACAATCAATATCTTGGTGCGCTCATTCATTGCCCCGGTGATAAACCACTTGCGGCCATTAAGCACCCATTCATCCCCATCTTTTACAATACTCATCTCAACATTGGTGGCATCACTGGATGCAACCTGGGGCTCTGTCATCGCATAGGAAGAGCGAATATCCCCAGCCAGCAATGGTGTCAGCCACTGCTCCTGTTGCGCCTTGGTGGCGTAATTCATAAATACTTCCATATTACCCGTGTCCGGCGCATTGCAATTAAACACCTCCGGTGACCAGATCACACGCCCCATCAACTCACATAGAGGCGCATATTCAGCAAAGGTTAAGCCCCCATGGTCACAGTGCTCCGCGTGGGATGGAGGCACAAAGAGATTCCACAGGCCAGCAGCCTTGGCTTTTAACTTGAGTTCATCCATCAATGGCAGAGGTGCGAAACGGTTTTCCGCGGTATCTAACTGACGGGCATAGTTCTCCTCATTGGGGTAGATATGCTGATCGAAAAAATCACTCAGCCGGACGAGTAATTGCTGAGACTTTTCGCTGATTTGGTACATATTGGAACTCCGCTAAAGATATTTTTGAAAAGGCCAAATTAATTATTGAGACAGATTGAGAGACTGCCCAGGGGAACACCATGCTTTACCACCAGGGGTAAAAAGGAGGCATATCCGCCGTAGCACTGGACTGAAAATCAGCCCGCCGTTTTTCCAGAAAGGCCGACACCCCCTCCTTGCCATCCGCCGAACTGGTGTAATACACCGCCAGAGATTCGACCTTATGAGCCTCCACCGGATGGGCTGCCGCTGAGTTGCGATACATCATCTGCCGAATCAACGCAGAGGACACAGGCGCTGTATTGCTGGCAATCTGCGCCGCCATCTCATAGGCCCTGGCCAGCAAATTATCCGGCTCGCAGACCTCATAAACCAATCCGCCACTGAGGGCATCGTTGGCATCAAATATTTCTCCGGACAGCATCCACTTTAATGACTGCTGCATGCCCACAATACGAGGCAAAAACCAGGTAGAACAACCCTCAGGCGCAATGCCGATCTTGCCAAACACAAAACCGATCCGCGCCTTGGCCGACGCCAGACGAATATCCATCGCGCAGATCATGGTCGCACCTATACCCACAGCAGCACCGTTGATCGCAGCGATTACCGGCTTTTTACATTCATAAATTGCCAGAGTCACCTTGCCACCACTGTCGCGAACACCCGGCATACTGTCCGGATCTTCCATCTCGGCAAGAGTAGGCTGACGCCCTTCATCAAGGCCAAAGACATTACCTGCTGAAGTCAGATCCATACCAGCGCAAAATGCTTTGCCCGCACCGGTAACAACAATCACCCGAACAGCATCGTCCTCACTGGCGCGATAAAACGCAGCAGCCAACTCATCGCTCATTTCCAGAGTAAAAGAGTTCATATGATCTGGTCGATTTAGCATCAGAGTTAAAATGCCGTCCTCAACCAAATATTTAATTGTGTTGTATTCCATAATCAGCCCTTGTTACGCCAACAATCAAAGGGAAAAAGCAGCCATTTGCCAACCTGAATAAAGGCTTTAAAGGCCAAACTCCCCGTAAATTTTCCGATCTGATATTAGCACCTGCAAAAAAAACAAACTAGCATAACTTTTATTTAAGCCATAAACCCCAAAACCCAAATACAAAAAAAGCTCAGCATCTGCTGAGCTTTTTAAACGGCGATCCAGTGTTATATAAAAATACCTAACCAAAGTTCAATGCATTATATTCACTTAAATCAATCGACTGACGAGCCAGCCAGAGGTCATAGTTATCCTGCATCTGCAACCAACTCTCAGGGGATCGCCCAACCACCTTCGAAAGCTTCAACGCCATCAAAGGAGACACATCCGTTTTCCCATTGAGTAACCGACTAACCAAACCAGGACTGACCTTCAACTGCCGCGCAAGCTGATTAGACCCCACACCAGAAGGCTGCAAATAGACACGGCGAATAAATGCGCCAGGGTGCAAGGGCTGATGTTGCTGGGTATCCATTAGTAATAATCCTCATGGTTCACAACACAGGCATGGTCAGTGGGATAATAATGTCCAAACCCTTGTATTTGAGACTCTATAATACACTAGCCAAATGTTTACTGTTATGCAACAGTTAACACGCTAACACCTATTAGTTAATCAAGCAATGATGGATCAAACACTATTCAGGTCGCATATGAGGGAACAGCAGCACATCTCGGATAGAAGGCGAGTCGGTTAACAGCATCACCAACCGGTCAATACCAATACCCTCACCAGCCGTCGGCGGCATCCCGTATTCGAGCGCACGGATATAGTCCGCATCAAAGTGCATCGCCTCATCATCACCGGCATCCTTCTCAGCTACCTGCTGCTTAAAGCGCGACTCCTGATCTTCCGCATCATTGAGCTCCGAGAAACCATTGGCAATCTCGCGCCCACCGACAAAGAACTCAAAACGATCAGTGACATGGGGGTCCTGATCGTTGCGGCGCGCCAGCGGCGACACTTCGGCGGGATACATGGTAATAAAAGTAGGCTGTTCTAAAAGATGCTCAACCGTCTTCTCAAAGATCTCAATCTGCACCTTGCCCAGACCCCAGATATCCTTAAGAGGAATATGCAGCCCCTCAGCGATTGCACGGGCACCAGCCTCATCGGCTAACTGCTCAGCACTAATATCCGGGTTGTACTGCAAAATAGAATCAAATACCGACAGGCGAATAAAGGGCTCAGCAAAGTCATAATGAGTCTCGCTAACCACCTCGCCCTCAGCATCCTTCACCGTATTGACCACCTTGGTCGAACCCAGCACCTCAGTCGTCATCTTGCGCAGCATATCTTCAGTCAGATCCATCAGATCATTAAAGTCTGAGTACGCCTGATAGAACTCCAACATAGTGAACTCAGGGTTGTGCCGCGTCGACAAACCCTCATTGCGGAAATTGCGGTTAATCTCATAGACCCGCTCAAAACCACCCACCACCAAACGCTTCAAATACAGCTCTGGCGCGATACGCATATACATATCAATATCCAGCGCATTGTGATGAGTCACAAAGGGCCGCGCCACAGCACCCCCGGGAATCACCTGCAACATAGGTGTTTCAACTTCCAGATAGTCCGCCTCATTTAAATAGCGACGAATAAAATCTACGACCTTGGAGCGCACGCGGAACGTATTGCGCACCTCAGGATTAACAATCAGGTCCACATAACGCTGGCGGTAGCGCATCTCTTGGTCAGCCAGACCGTGAAACTTATCCGGCAGCGGACGCAGCGCCTTGGTGAGCAACTGATACTCATCCATCTGCACATACAGATCGCCCTTGCCAGACAGATGCAGCTCGCCCTTCACGCCAACAATATCACCCAGATCCAGCGACTTGGCAAAAGGACGGGCCTCTTTGGTCACATACAGCTGAATCGTACCCGAGCTGTCCTGCACCACCATAAAGGCACCGCGATTGCGAATTACCCGCCCCGCAACCGACACAATTTTGCCCAAGGTTTCCAAATCTTCTTTGCTTTCATGGCCAAAGCCAGACTGCAATTCAGCCGCACTATGCTCCGGCCGAAAATCATTAGGAAAGACCGCCCCACCCTCTTCACGCAATGCAGTGAGTTTGGCCCGGCGCTCAGCAATTAACTTATTCTCATCTTGTTGATCAGTCATATCTCAGTCTTTAGTAAAAAGTTTATGTCCCCGCTAACCAAACTACGCTCAATCTAGGATGCAATGCAGGGCAAGCATCTGAGACCTCGAGCAACAGGGAAGTATTTACAGCGTGTCTCAGATGCTTGCCCTGTGTTGCATCCGCATTTAGAACTCAGTCCTACAGGCCAGCTTTTAACGAAGCCACAATAAACTGGTCCAACTTGCCATCCAACACCGCCTGAGTATTACGCGTCTCCACACTGGTACGCAAATCCTTAATCCGCGCATCATCTAACACATAAGACCGAATCTGACTGCCCCAACCAATATCCGACTTAGTATCCTCAGTCGCCTGAGCCGCCTCAGCGCGCTTCAGCATCTCCGCCTCATACAACTTCGCCCGCAACATCTGCCAGCACTTATCCCGGTTCTGATGCTGCGACCTCTGACTCTGACACTGCACCACAATACCACTGGGCTCATGGGTCAAACGCACCGCCGAATCAGTTTTATTAATATGCTGACCACCAGCACCAGAGGCCCGGTAAGTATCCGTACGCACATCTGACGGATCAATCTCAATATCGATATTGTCATCAATCTCAGGGGACACATACACCGCCGAAAAAGACGTATGGCGACGATTACCAGAATCAAACGGCGACTTACGCACCAACCGATGCACACCAATCTCCGTGCGCAACCAACCAAAAGCATATTCCCCGGTCACCTGCACAGTCGCACTCTTAATACCAGCAACCTCACCAGCAGAGCATTCCACCAACTCCGCCTTAAAACCCTTATCATCCGCCCAGCGCAAATACATACGCAGAAGCATCTCCGCCCAATCCTGCGCCTCAGTACCGCCAGAACCCGACTGAATATCCAAATAGGCATTGTTAGGATCCATCTCACCGCTAAACATACGGCGAAACTCAAGCTTAGCCAACTGCGCCTCAAGGCTGCCAATCTCAGACTCCACCTCAGCCACAGTATCAGCGTCATCCTCCTCAACCGCCATCTCCAGCAACTCGCGAGAATCAGAGACACCAGTATCCAGATCCTCAATAGTCTTTACCACAGCTTCCAAAGACGACCGCTCGCGGCCCAACTCCTGGGCACGATCGGGATCATTCCATACATCAGGTTCGCCGAGTTCTAACTCAACCTCAGCAAGACGGTCCTTACGATTAACGTAGTCAAAGATACCCCCTCAACACGTCAGTGCGTGCCTGCAGATCATCGAGAGCGTTGTAAAGCGGATTAACTTCCATTGGGTAACAGTGCCTGAACCAATTAAGCCGCGCATTTTACCCCAGCTAACAGGCCACACCAAGCTAAAACACAGTTGATTAAGCCGCAGCAGTAGCGCACCATAAGCACAAAAATAAAAACAACAAAACCGGAGACAATCGCCATGCAAAGAATCAGCCTAACAATAATCGGCGCCCTGGTAGCCTACCTGCTACTGTGGCCAGTAGCCATAGACCCTGTAGGCTGGGACGCACCGCAAAACCAAGGCTACGTTGGCGACTTTGCAGCCAACCAAAAGCTTGCCAATATCGAGATTATTGAGCTGACAGACACCCATGGCCCAGAGGGACTGGCCCTGCTCAATGGCGAAATTTATACCGCCACCCGCGAAGGCTGGATACTCAAATACAACGAAGCCAGCAGCGAAATTACCAAACTGGCCAACACCCAGGGCAGCCCCCTGGGCCTGGTATTTGATGCCAGCGGCAACCTACTGATAGCCGACGCCTACAAAGGCATACTCAGCATGACTGAAGACGGCGAACTTACCACCCTCACCGATAGCATGGATGGCGTGCCGATAGTTTATGCCGATGATCTGGATGTAACTGCCGATGGCAAAATCTACTTTAGCGACGCCTCCACCAAATACGGCGCCGAAAGCAATGGCGGCACCTACGCCGCCAGCCTACTGGATGTGGCCGAACATGGCAGCCATGGCCGCTTGCTGGTCTATGACCCTGCTGACCAGAGCACCAAACTGGTAATGGATGGCCTTAACTTTGCCAACGGCGTAGCCACTGCCGCAGACAGCAGCTTTGTGCTGGTTAATGAAACCGGCCACTACCGCATCCAAAAGTACTGGCTCAAGGGCGACAAAGCAGGAACAGCAGAAGTGCTGATCGATAACCTGCCCGGCTTCCCGGACAATATAGTGCGCGGCCGCGACGGGCGCTTCTGGGTGGGACTGGTCTCACCGCGCAGCCAGATGCTGGATCTATTGTCCAACTGGCCCAGCGTGCGCAAGATGAACCTGCGCCTGCCCAAATCACTGCAACTGAAGGCAGAAGCCCATAGCCATATATTTGCCATGGACGGAGAAGGCAACGTGCTCACCTCATTGCAAGATGCCAATGGCCAACACCACACCAACACCGGCGCCCTGGAAACCGACGACTGGCTGTATATCAGCAGCCTGCACGCCGATAACCTGGCCCGAATTAGCCGAGAAGATGCCGGAATATAATGAGCCTATTTACCGACCAGCTGCAGCACCAGTTTTACGATACATTTAAACATCAAGACGATCTGCACTGCAGTCGGGTAACCATGGAGGGGCTGCAAGAGCCCCGCATGGTCAGCATCAACAGAGCACTCGCCGAGCAACTGGGCATAGACCCAGAGCAACTCAACAGCCCAGAGATGCTGCAAATAATGAGTGCCAACACAGCACCAGCCCAGGCACAACCAATCGCACTGGTTTACTCCGGCCACCAGTTTGGTGTCTGGGCAGGCCAGCTGGGCGATGGCCGTGCCACCACCATGGGCGAGCTGGAAAAAGATGGCCGCCTGTGGGATATCCAACTCAAAGGTGCCGGCACCACCCCCTACTCCAGATTTGCCGATGGCCGCGCCGTGCTGCGCTCCAGCATCCGCGAATACCTCTGCTCCGAAGCCATGCATGGGCTGGGCATAGCCACCACCAGAGCCCTCTGCCTAGTAGATAGCAAAACCCCAGTCTACCGCGAAGAAGTAGAGCCCGGCGCCACTGTCTGCCGCATCGCCGAAAGCCATATCCGCTTTGGCTCCTTTGAGCACTTCCACTACCGCAACCAGCCCGAGGCCTTAAAAGCCCTGGCCGACTATGTCATCGACCGCCACTTCCCAGACTGGGCCGAGCGCGACGATAAATACTATTTAATGCTGGAAAACTGCGTGCTTAAAACCGCCAAAACGATTGCCCAGTGGCAGTCGGTCGGCTTTAACCATGGCGTCATGAACACTGACAACATGAGCATAATCGGCGACACCATCGACTACGGCCCCTTTGGCTTTCTGGACAACTACAATCCAGAGCATATCTGCAATCACTCAGATACCAGTGGCCGCTACAGCTTTAAAAACCAGCCCAGCGTCGGCCTGTGGAACCTCAATGCCCTGGCAACCGCACTGACCAGCTTGATCGACAATGAAGATTTAGTGCGCGCCCTCAAACAGTACGAGCCAGAGTTTTTAGACCAGTTTAGACAGATTATGGCGAGCAAGATTGGCCTAGAAGAATACCAACCCGAAGATGAGCAGCTAATCAATCAACTGCTAGAAATTATGCACACCAATAATGTCGACTACACAATCTTCTTCCGGCAGCTTGCAGACTATTCCACGGATAACCATAGCATCAGAGATCAGTTTATCGACAGAGAAGGTTTTGATACCTGGGCAAAGAAATACGGCAAGCGACTGCAAAAACAAGACAGTACAGACTCACAGCGCCGCAAACAGATGCAGGCCGTAAACCCAAAATATGTGCTGCGCAACTATATGGCCCAGGCCGCCATTGAGCAGGCTCATCAGAGCGATTACACAGAGGTAAATTTGCTGCTGGAGATACTGCAGAACCCCTTTGCAGAGCACCCCCAGGCGCAACATTACGCCGGATTGCCGCCCGACTGGGCAGAGCAGATATCGGTGAGTTGCTCGTCCTAAACCCCTGCTGTAAGGAGGAGGAGTGATACAGACCAGCAGGGGCTACAAAGTTTCAGACTAAAAAGTATTAAGATTTAAGTCACTGTACTTATAAGACTCCTGAACCCAACTCGCTTATCCAATCAACACAACCAGTTCACCAGTCCCTCTGGGCTGAATTTATCAAGGCGGCCAACACTAATAATTTAAGTTCAAAGCCACCCACAGGCACTGACAACTGGATTTTCATCGCTATAATAGGAATCTCAACCCAGCTCTAGAGATGTACCCAAATTGAATCTAATAAAGAACTGTACTGCCCTGATGTTGCCTCTGTTTAGTCAGGGGGCTGCTGCTGATGTGTTTTGGTTTGTGCGCAATGATGACGGCTCGACCAACTGGCAGTATGTGGCTAATTTTTCCAGCGGCATTTTAGTTATTGTTCTGTCTCTTACTGCACTGTGGCTTTTCTTTACCCGTCTTCAAGCCAACCGCTACAACCGCGAGTTAGAGGAAATTCGGACCCAGCTGGAGCTGCGAGTCAAGGAGCGCACGGCGACGCTTGAGGCTGAGATTGTTGAACACCGCTCAACCACGGGACGGTTGCGCAGCTCTGAGGCTTATATTAATAGTATTTTGCGCTCGCTGCCTTTGATGCTGATTGGCCTCAATAAAGAGAATCGGATTACCCAGTGGAATCACCGCGCGGAGGAGATTAGCGGCATGGCGTCAAAGTCGGTGCTGGGTCAGGATCTGTGGGAGGCCTATCCCGGCATTACCATTAGCCCCCAGCAAATTGAGCAGGCGCTGGATGAAAACAAAACACTGAGCATCAAGTATAGCCAGCGTGGACAGTACCATTTTGATATTACTATTTATCCATTACAGGGCGATGGGGAAACCGGGGTGGTGATTCTGCTGGATGATGTTACCCAGCGGGTTAAAAATGAAACCATGCTAATTCAGCGGGACAAGATGTCATCTATTGGTGAGATGGCGTCAATTATGGCCCATGATATTAATATCCCTCTGCGGGCGATTATTAAAGATGTAAAAGAGGTGCGCAAAGACCTGACCGATGAGCCGATTGATAAAGAGGCTTTGCGGGAGGTACTGGAAGATGCGGTGATTCGCGGCCAGCAGGCGACGTCTGTGATCGACAATTTGGTTAATTTCTCGGGTGGCGGCGGCGGAGAAAAATCTGATCTCAATATGCTCGATGCCATTCACCATAGTGTTGAGCTAGCCAATGATGTCTTGTCGGTGACCTCCGGGGTGCGGTTTAAGGATATTAAGGTGAATATTGACTGCGCCGATGATATTCCTGAGATCCCCTGTTATGTAACCGAGATTCAGCAGGTGTTTCTGAGCCTGTTCCGCCATTCCTGCTATGCCCTGGGCAAGGTGGATGACGCTGACCACACCCCAGTGATCAATATAGAGGTGACCAAGTTTTACGATAATCTGTGGGTTCGCATTCAGCACAATGGCCGCGGTATCAGTCTTGAAAAGCAGAAAACTATCTTTGAACCCTATGCTGCTGATGGGGATTCCAATGGTGACTACAATGCAGGCAAGCGCCTGTCATTTGCTCACTTTATTATCACTGAGCAGCATCAGGGCCAGATTGCAGTGACCTCGGCACCTGATGTGGGCACCACTTTCCATATTCAGCTGCCGCTAAACTAGCTTTTTATTGAGTCCTTTATTTAGACTCTGACAACAATGGATGGTCTGGGGGCAGCTGCCGGGAAATCCATAGCGCCAGCTTGTGGCGCATATTGGGGTCTGATATCTGGTCTTTGGCCAGTGGCTGAATCAGCTTATCTTCGACCAACACTCGATAGACAAACTCAACCTTGAGCTTAATCGGGTCCTGCTGTTCAAAAGCACCATAGGCACGCTTCTTGGCATACACAGCGCCAATCTGAAGGGCCTTTTTAACCAGTTCGTCTTCATTGGCTATTTTGTTCATCTGTCAGGCCCTCTGCTGTTGAGTTTATATCTGCTAATCAATAAAACTGCGCGCATTTCTGAAAATTCGCATCCAGCCGCTGTCCTCGCCCCAGTCGTCCGGGTGCCAAGAGTTTTGCACTGTGCGGAATACCCGCTCCGGGTGCGGCATCATCAAGGTGGCGCGACCATCGGCACTGGTAACACCGGTAATACCATCTGGCGAACCATTGGGGTTAGCCGGGTAGCGAGACGCTACTTCCAGGTTATTTTCGAGGAATCGCATGGCTATCTGACCTGACTGCTGCAGCTGCGCCAAGGCGTCCGGGCTGGCAAATTCAGCGCGGCCTTCGCCATGGGATACGGCGATTGGCATATGGGTGCCAGCCATGCCGCGCAGGAATACTGATTGGGATTCTTCAATGCGCACCAGTGAGAAGCGCGCTTCAAACTGTTCTGACAGATTGCGCACAAAACGCGGCCAGAGTTCCGCACCGGGAATCAGGGATTTTAAGTTGGACAACATCTGGCAGCCATTGCACACGCCCAGGCTAAAGGTGTCGGCACGATGGAAGAACTGTTCAAACTGATCTCGGATCTGGGTATTAAACAGCACAGTTTTGGCCCAGCCTTCGCCAGCGCCAAGCACATCGCCGTAGGAGAAGCCCCCGCAGGCGACCATGCCAGAATAGTCTGCCAGAGAACGGCGACCTGCCAGCAGGTCGCTCATATGTACATCCACTGCGGTAAAGCCGGCGCGGTCAAATGCCGCGGCCATTTCCAGATGACTGTTGACGCCCTGCTCCCGAACAATAGCAACCTTGGGTTTAACCCCGGTTTTAATATAGGGGGCGCTGATATCTTTCGTTGGGTCAAAGGTCAGATGGGCGGACAGGCCTTCATCTGCGTAGGAGATACGCTCAAACTCTTCCCGCACACAGTGGGCATTATCCCTAAGTGCAGCCATCTGGTAGGAGGTTTCAGTCCAGGAGCGCTGCAGCACTGTTCTGGTTTCGTTAAATAGCTCTGTGCCACTGCGGCTGATCACCAGCCGGTCAACGGCATTTAATCCACCCAGCTGGTGGACGGCAACATTGGCTTGAGCAAAGCGGGCCATCACTGCCTCGGCTTTATCGACCGATACCTGAATCACGGCGCCCAGCTCTTCATTAAATAAGGCCGCCATCCAGTTGTCCCCAAAATCGCTAAGATCCAGGTCAACACCCACATGGCCGGCAAAACTCATTTCCGCGACAGTGGCCAGCAAGCCTCCGTCTGAGCGGTCGTGATAGGCCAGAATATCCCCCTGCTCCAGGGACTGCTGCATGGCATTAAAGAAGCCTTTTAAGACATCGGCATCATCTACATCCGGGGCCACTTGGCCAAACTCTGAAAACACCTGGGCCAGAATCGAGCCGCCCATACGATTGGCGCCAGCGGCCAGGTCGAGTAACAAGAGTTGGCTGTCACCCTGATCGGTGCGCAGCTGTGGCGTCAATGTCTTGCGCACATCCAGCACTGGCGAAAAGCCGGTAATAATCAAGGATAATGGTGCGGTCACTGATTTGTCTTCGCCATCCCGCTGCCAGGCGGTGCGCATGGACATGCTGTCTTTGCCCACGGGCACGGTAATACCCAGCTTGGGGCACAGGTCCATACCTACGGCTTCTACGGTGCGGTAAAGTTTTTCATCTTCACCGGCGGAGCCTGCGGCACACATCCAGTTGGCGGAGAGCTTGATATCTTTAATATCACCAATGCGCGCGGCACTGATATTGGTAATGGCTTCACCTATGGCCATACGGCCTGAGGCCGGGCCATCAATAAGGGCCAGAGGTGTGCGCTCGCCCATGGCCATGGCCTCACCTGCGGTGCTGTCATAGGTCACGGTGGTCACGGCGCAGTCGGCTACTGGCACCTGCCAGGGGCCTACCATCTGGTCCCGGGCAACCATGCCGCTGACCGAGCGATCACCGATGGTAATCAAAAAGCTTTTACTGGCAACCGCGGGATGGCGCAGCACGCGGAAAATCGCATCATTGAGATTAACGTCGCTGGCATTAAATACTGTGCCCAGTGATTCTCGCCTGCTGGCACTGCGGTGCATCTTAGGCGCCTTGCCGAACAGTACCGACATGGGCAGGTCGACCGGGTTGTTGTCGAAGTGCTCGTCAACAACGGTAATCTGTTTCTCTTCAGTGGCTTCTCCCACTATGGCATAGGGGCAGCGCTCGCGCTCACAGATCTCTTTAAAACGCTGCACATCTGCTGGCATGATTGCCAATACATAGCGCTCCTGGGCTTCGTTGCACCAGATTTCCACCGGTGACATGCCCGGTTCATCGTTGGGCACTTTGCGCAATTCAAAGCGGCCACCGGTGCCGCCGTCTTTAACCAGCTCTGGTAGTGCATTGGACAGACCGCCCGCGCCCACATCATGGATAAAGGCGATGGGGTTGATATCACCCAGTTGCCAGCATTGGTCAATCACTTCCTGACAGCGGCGCTCGATCTCCGGGTTCTGACGCTGCACTGAGGCAAAGTCGAGATCTGCAGAACTCTGGCCTGTGGTCATGGAGGAAGCCGCACCCCCACCCAAACCAATCAACATGGCTGGGCCACCAAGCACAACTAACTGGGCCCCTGGCTCAAACTCTGGCTTGTCGATATGGTCTTGACGGATATTGCCATAGCCACCGGCTATCATAATTGGCTTGTGATAGCCGCGGCGCTCGCCATTAAAATCTGCTTCAAAGGTTCTGAAGTAACCACAGATATTGGGACGGCCAAATTCGTTGTTAAAGGCGGCACCACCAATGGGGCCTTCGGTCATAATATCCAGCGCCGAGACGATGCGATCCGGCTTGCCGTAATCCTGTTCCCAGGGCTGAACATAGCCGGGAATCTGCAGGTTGGACACGGTAAAGCCCACAAGCCCGACTTTAGGTTTGGAGCCGCGGCCCACTGCACCTTCATCGCGAATTTCACCACCTGAGCCTGTACCTGCTCCCGAGTAGGGAGAGATGGCTGTGGGGTGATTGTGAGTTTCCACTTTCATCAGCAGGTGCACTGGCTCCTGGCTGTAGCCATATTCTTTGCTCACCGGGTCCGGGTAAAAGCGCCCGCCCTCTGTGCCTGCCACGACGGCGGCATTGTCTGAATAGGCGGAGAGTACATTTTCACCGCCGAGATTATTGGTGTTACGAATCATGCCAAACAGGGAATGGGGCTGGTCGACACCATCGATAGTCCAGCTGGCATTAAAGATCTTGTGCCGACAGTGCTCTGAGTTGGCCTGGGCAAACATCATTAATTCCGCATCGGATGGATTGCGCTGCAGCTCTTCAAAGCTGGCCACCAGGTAGTCTATTTCATCGTCTGCCAGGGCCAGCCCTAGCTCCACATTGGCCAGTTTGAGTGCAGGCGCACCCCCGGCCAGAATATCCACCTGGGTCATGGCTGCCGGTTGCTGGTGGTTGAACAGCGCCTCGGCCTGCTGCAGGTCGGTAAATACTGTCTCGACCATGCGATCGCTAAGCAGCTCACCCAATTGCTGCAACTGCTGGTCACTAAGTGGTTGATTGGCCCTTATATAGTAAGCTGTGCCGCGCTCAACCCTCACCACATTATTCAGGCCGCAGTTGTGGGCAATATCAGTTGCCTTGCTAGACCAGGGGGAAATAGTGCCAGGACGAGGCACCACCAGTAACAGGCTACCATCGGTGGACACTGACTCTTCGCTGGGGCCATAGGTCATCAGCGCTTTTAATGTTGTCTGGTCCGCATCTGACAACGGCTCGCTGACCTCGGCAAAATGCACATGCTCAGCCGCCACCGACTCCACAGAGGGAACCCGTTTTTGCAGACTGGAGAGTAATTTTCGACGTCGAAAGTCAGACAGAGATGGGGCGCCGCTGAGGATTATCATGGATGACTGGTCTCAAAAATCGTCAATTGGGAAAGGCGCGTATTCTAGCAGGAAAAAACCTGCTTTAGGCAGATTGAATTAGCTAAACCATGGACAATTATTGGCGTCTGAATAACAATGCATTTCAAGCTTGCAGCATAGCCTAGGTGAGGTTCACTAAAAATAATGCGGGAACTATCCATCACACTAAGAAAACTGCGCAATCGGGCTATTCTGGTTGTGCTGCTGATGGTTTTTGCCGGCTATATTTCTAAAAGCACCCACCAGACCGACCTGGCTATTGTTAAAGCCAAGGGACATCTCGTGATGCTGACGCTGCCTGGCCCAACCACCTATTTTGAAGATGGCCGCGGCAAAAATGGTTTTGACTACCTGCTGGCTAAGGCCTTTGCCGACAGCCTCGGGGTGGAGCTTGACGTTAAGGTAGTACCAACACTGCGCCGTCTGCTGCTCTCTGTGGGTGGGCCTCAGGGTGATTTTGCGGCCGCCAATCTGGTAAAAACGGCGGTTCGAGATAAGTCCCTAAGCTTTGCCAAGCCCTATCTGGAAGTGACCCAAAAATTGATTTATCGCGGTGGCAGCAAGCGCCCCAAGTCGCTGGATCGCCTTGAGGGTGAGTTGGTGGTAATCGCCGATTCTTCCCACAGTGAGAACCTGACAAAATTAAAAGATAAGCACCCCAACCTGAAATGGCGGGAACAGGACAATGCGGAGATGAGCGAACTGATACGCAAGGTCCATGATGGTGAGATCAGCTACAGTGTGGTGGACTCCCTCTCCTATCTGATCAATCGCCATATCTATCCCAAGGCGCGCAGTGCCATGGATATCTCGGAGCCCCAGCCTATTGCCTGGGCCTTTCCCAGTCATAACGACGGCACGGTACTGGCGGCAGCCAATGCCTTTCTGGAGGACTATATTACCTCGGGGGAGCTGCAGTCTCTGACCGATCAACTCTTGGCACAAACAGAAAATTTCTCCGCCTCAGATAGCCACCGTCTGGGCAAACTGGTGGCAAATCGCCTACCCAAATATGAGCCACTGTTCCGGGAGACCGCTATTGAGTTTGGTGTTGACTGGCAACTGCTGGCGGCTGTGGCCTATCAGGAGTCCCACTGGAATCCGAAAGCCAAATCACCCACTGGGGTGCGCGGCCTGATGATGCTGACTATGGACACCGCGAAAGAGATGAAAGTAGAAAACCGTCTGGATGCGGCCCAGAGCATGAAAGGCGGTGCCGCTTATCTGCTTAAGCTTAAAGCCCGGCTGCCCAAGCGTATCCTTGACCCAGACCGCACGCTCTTTGCTCTGGCCGCCTACAATGTGGGCTTTGGCCATCTGGAAGATGCCCGGGTACTCACTGTACGCAATGGCAAAAATCCTGACAGCTGGGAAGATGTGCGCGCCCATTTGCCTCTGCTGAGTAAAAAGAAGTTCTATTCAACGGTTAAACATGGCTATGCCCGCGGTGGCGAGCCAGTGCTCTATGTTGACAATATTCAGTATTACAAAACCTACCTGCAGCTCTATTCACTGTCTCGACAGGGGTCGGTACTGGACAATGAATATGAGGGGGAAGCCGCTACCCCCGTGGATTGGGATAATGCCCTGCCGTCGCTTTAGGGCGGTTACCTAACGGCTGCGCTTGCGGCGGAAAAACTCACTGATCAGCTCACTGCACTGCTGTTCCAGCACCTGACCCTGCCATTCAATCGAATGATTAAAATGACTGTTATCCATAAGCTGCAACTGGCTGATTAAGGCACCGGCGCGGGGCTCTTTAGCCCCAAAACAGATTCGCTGAATTCGGGCATGAATCATAGCGCCAACACACATGGTGCAGGGCTCAATGGTGACATAGAGATCACAGCCGGGCAGGCGGTAGTTGCCCAATGTTGCTGCAGCCTGCCGCAGTGCAACTATCTCGGCATGGGCAGTGGGGTCACAGCTGGAGATCGGCTGGTTGTAACCCTCGCCAATCACGGTATCACCCTGCACCACCAGCGCGCCCACCGGCACTTCATCCGCAGCGCCAGCCTCGGCCGCCAACTCCAGGGCCCGGGCCATATAAAATTCATCTCGGTTTAGTCTTCTGTCTGTCAACGGTTTCAACCCTTTAGTACAGCCTTTAAAATAGCGTAGAATCAGCGGTTTCAGCCCAGCCATATAAGCCAGACCCTATGCCAGCCAATATTGATGCCCAAGCTCTAGACATTCAACCCAACTGGAAGACTGAATTTAGTCGTTGCATCAACTCAACTGACGAGTTGCTCAAGTATTTACAGCTCGATCCGCAGCGGCTCTCGGTCAGCCAGCAGAGTGCTCTCAGTTTCCCCATGCAGGTGCCATGGCCCTTTGTGCGGCGCATGGAAATCGGCAATCCCGATGATCCATTATTGTCTCAGGTATTGCCCGTCGAAGCAGAAATGCAGCCC
>CAXAJC010000027.1:0-17887 GCA_963969005.1 uncultured Cellvibrionales bacterium
TTCGCCGATTAATGCGCAGATTTTATCCGCGTTCTGCTCCAGCAGGTCCTTAAACTTAAACATCACCCGGGCGCGTTTTATGGCCGGGGTATTGCGCCATTCGGGGTAAGCTGCCTGGGCCGCGGTAATCGCTTCTTCCACTGTAGTTTTTGAAGCCAGGGCAACCTGCTTGCTTACTTCGCCGGTGGAGGGGTTGTAGACATCCTGAGTGCGCTCGCCCTCGTTGGTTATCTGGCCGTTAATTAAATGTCCTACTACTGTCATTGTGTTGTCCTCAAAAAATTGTCTTAGCTATTTGTTGGCCTTGTGCTACCAAAGCTTGCGATAGATTTCGATTATCTCGTCGGCGCTGGGTACTCGCGGATTATTTCCCGGTGAGCCAGAAGCCAGAGCCTGCTCTGCCATCACCGATAAGTTATTAAAAAAGTGGTCGCGATCAATACCAAACTGCTCGGGAGTGGGTACCTGCAGTTCGTCATTAATAGCGTAAAGCTCATCCATTAGTTTGTTGTTGGCCACAGCGTCGGCGTCATCTTGACTGGCCACGCCCATAGCGCGGGCACAGTCTGCATAGCGCTCTGCGGCGGCGGGAATACTATATTCCGTGACCATGGGCAATAGCATGGCGTTGGAGAGGCCATGGGGTACATGGTAGAAGGCGCCAATCGGACGCGACATGCCGTGGACCAGAGCCACTGAGGCATTGGAGAACGCCACACCTGCCAGAGTTGCACCCAGCATCATCTGTTCCCGGGCAGTTTGATCACTGCCATCGTGGAAAGCTTTGCGCAGATTAGGAGCAATCAGCTTCATTGCCGCTATAGCCTGGCTGTCGCTATAGAGACTGGCTTTCTTGCTCACATAGGCTTCCATGGCATGGGTCAGGGCATCAATACCTGTGTCTGCCGTGGTTCTGGCGGGCAGGCTCAGGGTCAGGCTGTAATCTACCAGAGCCGCCGTGGGCATAAAACCAATGCCAACACAGAGCATTTTTTCGTCGTTGGTCTCGTCGGTAATAATGGTCACCTTGGTGCATTCAGAGCCGGTGCCTGCAGTGGTGGGAATGGCAATAATAGGCAGCCCGGGTTCATTGACCACCCGGGGGAATTTATAGTCGCGCATGACGCCGCCGTATTTGCCCAGAATGGCAATGGCTTTGGCACTGTCGATGGGGCTGCCACCGCCAATGGCAATAATGCTGTCGTAGTTGCCATCTCGCACCTTATTCACACCTTCTTGAATAGAGCTAACGGTAGGCTCTGGCACAGTATTATCAAAGATATCTGAATGGATGGACGCGCCTTGCAGACTATCCTGCAGACTTGCCACATAGCCTAGTTGCACCATCATTTTGTCAGTGACAATTAATGGCCGCTGACAGTCCAGGCTACGCAGGATATTCCCTGCTTCTTTGCTGGCACCGGCACCTACTTGCATAATGCGCGGCAAAATTATTTGAGTCGACATAACTAGCCCTCTTGTTGCTGATTATTGTTATTAAGGGTTTGGCCTTCTTGATAAAGGGATTTGCCAAGACCATAGGTGGCCAGAAGCAGCACCACAGAAAAGGGCAGGGCTGCGGCAATGGAAGCGGTTTGTAATGTTTGCAAACCACCGGCAAATAACAATACTGCAGCCACTGCAGCTATGGCGATACCCCAGAAAATACGCAGGCGCGCCGGTGGATTGTTGTCACCCATTGCCACCAATGTGCAGATCACCAGAGTGGCACTGTCGGCTGAGGTAACAAAATAGGTGACCAGCATTACCGTGCAGATGGTGGCCATCGCACCGGTTAACCATAGGCCAAGATCCATTAACTCAATGGTTTTAAATAATGCGGTGGTGCGGTCTGCATTGACCGCGGCGGCAACGCCACCATCGCCAAATAATTCAATATGCATAGCTGTGTTACCGAAAATAGTAATCCACAAAATGGTCAGTACAGCTGGTGCGCCCAGCACCCCTAAAAGAAACTCTCTGATGGTGCGGCCGCGGGAAATACGGGCAATAAAAATACCGGTAAAAGGAGACCAGGCGATCCACCAGCCCCAGTAGAAGATAGTCCAATCACTCTGCCATTGACTGTGTTGAGCTGGCGCCAACCAGGCACCCAGAGCTGGCGCATTGGCTAGATAGTCGAGAGTGTTGCTGCCCAGAGAACTGAGCAGATAGGCTGTTGGCCCAAAGACAAAAAACAGTGCCAATATAAGCATTGTCAGGCGCATATTCAGCTCGCTGAGAATACGAATACCGCGATTAACACCGGTTAACACTGAGATAGTAGCAACGATTGAAATTGCCCCTATTAGCAGGATCTGAGTATTGATGCTGATGTCGATACCAACCAGATAGTTGATGCCGGCATTCATTTGCTGTGCGCCCATACCCAATGAAGTGGCAATACCAAACACAGTGCCCAGAACAGCCAACAGATCGGCAATATAGCCAATGGGCCCATAGATGCGTTCGCCAAACACCGGGTACAGTGCGGAGCGAATAGACAGGGGCAGACCTTTGCGATAACTGAAGTAGGCGAAGCACATACCCAAAATGGCATAAAGAGCCCAACCATGCAGCCCCCAGTGAAATATTGTGATGCGCATTGCTACTTGGGCAGCCTCGGCTGTCATGGCTTGGTCAGCAGCTACAAACGGGTTGCTCTGCAGATAATACATGGGCTCGGCAATACTCCAGAACAGAATGCCAATCCCAATGCCGGCACCAAACAACATTGAAAACCAGGCGAAATAGCCAAACTCCGGCCGATCAGTATCCGCGCCCAATCGAATCTTGCCATATTTGCTAAATATCAGGACCAGTGCAACGGCGACATATAGGTTCATCAGGACGATGTAGTACCAGCTCAATTCAGTGGCAATAAAGTCTCTTGCTGAGTTGTACAGAGCATCTGCAACCTGGGGGCTCAGCAAGGTAAACAGCACAAAAGCGCCCACTAAACCTGCTGAGCTAATGGCCATTACAGGATGAATACCCTTAAGAGGATTGATGCTTTGCTGAGACATAAAATTTCCCTGAATAATGTTATTTTAATTTTCTTTTAAAACGATATGATTCGTATTGTTATTCAGACAAGAGCTGCTTGCAACCGTTAAATTTGGCCTTTTTTTAATCAATTTCATAGTCATAAAAAAAACCATGCCTGAGGCGACTTTTTTGTTGCTGGCGCGAAATTCATTAGCTTTCTAACATCCCGCTTTATAGAGACGGCTGGTGTTATTTATCGTGGAAAAACAGAATCAATTACCCCTCAAGGGGATTCGGGTGGTGGACTTTGGTCAGCAGATTGCTGGTCCTGCTGTGGCAATGGTGCTGGCAGATCTGGGCGCTACTGTGGTGCATATTGATCCGCCTACTGGCCCCCAGTGGAAGCATCAGGCCAATGCCATTTTAAACCGCAACAAAAGCTGTCTGTCTGTAGATCTTAAAACTCCGGAGGGCTTTGATCAGGCCATGGCATTAATTGCCCATGCTGATGTGGTGATTGAATCTTTCCGTCCGGGGGTTATGCAGCGTCTGGGTATCGACTTTGCCCAGTTGCGAGAGACTCGTCCCGAGTTGGTGACATTGTCAGTTCCTGGCTTTGCCAGCAATGACCAGCTGCGCAACCAGTGGAAGGCCACTGAAGCTGTAGTGGCTGCCACCGCTGGCGCCTTTACCGATATGGGCTTTAATCGCGTGCTGATGGGTTTGAACCCCTGCTTCTCGCCATTGCCTCTGGCTTCTTCCTACACCATAACAATGGCATCCAGTGCTGTTGTTTTGGCCTTGCTGGCGCGGGAAACGTCAGGCTGTGGTGACCATATAGAGGTACCAGTAATTGCAGCGATGATGGAGGGACTGTCCTACAACTCCTATCAGGTTGCAGATCTGCCTGAGCGCTATAAGACCATGCGCGAGTTAGAGATCGAGCGGCGGCAGGCTAACAATATTGATTTTGACCTTAGCTATACAGACCTGCAGGAATACCTCGACCCTTTCTATAGAACCTATCAGTGCGCCGATGGCCGCATGTTTTATATTGTGTGTCCGTCCCACCGCAACCATGCCCGTCGCTGCCTTGAGGCCTTGGGCCTGTATGAAGAAGTGATGGCGGAGGGTATGCCAGAGGTGACAGATCTGCACCTTCCAGTAACTGAGTGGGAAGGTGAGAGCTCACTGGGTGTCTACCCATTGCCCAAGCGTTGGGCCGACATTATCTCGGCAAAGATAAAACTGGTGATGCTGACCAAAACTTCCTCTGAATGGGGCAAAATTTTTGGTGAGGGCCAGATTCCCGGTGCTCCCCATCGCACGACTAAAGAGTGGGTTAATAGCAAACACTGCAATGATGCTGGATTGATTGTTGAAGTGAATGACCCAGAGTACGGTTTGATGAAACAGCCCGGCCCAGTGTCCTGGTTAGAAGAATCTGCGAGTCGCCTTTTGGCCCCCTTGCCTCGCAAATTTGTCACTTTTGATCAGGCGCTGGCCGAGCTGACTTCTGTGCCGGTTGCATCTTTGCCATCTCCAGACCATCAGCAGCAAAACAAAGGCTGGCTGGATGGCTTGCGAGTACTGGATCTGACCAATGTGATTGCCGGACCCCATTCCACTGCATTTCTCGGTCGCTTTGGCGCTGAGATAATCAAGGTTGAGCCAGTGGTTCCTATGTATGATCCGCTGATCGGAACATTGTTTGCCTTTCAGGCGGATATGGGCAAGACCAGTGCCCTGATTGATATTAATACGGTAGAGGGTCGCGAGGCCTTTAATCGTCTGGTGCGCTCTGTGGACATGGTGGTTATTAATGCCCCGGAGCGACAGATGAAGCCACTGGGCCTGGACCATGATGCACTACAGGCGGTCAATCCAGGTGTGTTGTTCTGTCGTCTGGATTGCCTGGGTGGTCCGCTGCCTGCCCAGAAGACTAACTATATTGGCTATGACGATATTATTCAGGCCAACAGCGGCATTATGAGTCGTTTCGGTGGTGCCGAGACCCCAGAAGAGCATGCCCATTTGGGTACTCTGGATGTGAACTGTGGGTTTGCTGGCGGTCTGGCCATGGCGTTGGCGCTCTATCACAAAGCTAAAACTGGCGAGGTCAGTCGTGCCAGAACATCATTGTCTGCTGTGACCAACCTAGCCCAGCTGCCATTTTGTTTTGACTATGATGGTCTTGAAGATTTCAATGAACCCTCTGGCCGCCAGGCCATGGGCAATCATGAGTTATCTCATTTTTATCAGACTGCTGACGACTGGATTTTCCTCGATGCAGAACAGGCTGATCTGCCGGTTCTGGAAACTATCCAGGGACTTCAGGGGATTACCACCACTGCAGATATTCAGGTGTTTTTAACCGTCGCTTTCCAGCAGGCTTCTTCCTCTGTATGGGTGGAGCGACTGTTGGCTGCAGATGTGGCCGCGGCGCAGCCCGTTTCCATTGAAACCTTGCGCGAGCAATATAGCCGTCTGGCCGATGGCACAGTGGGTACTGAACTTGGTAGTTTTGCCTTCTCTGTTTATCCCAATCACCCGAGTGGGCACCAGCTCACTCAGATTGACCATTATGCGATTCGCCCCACCTGTGCGCGTATTGATGCGGTGAGTCCCACCGAGGCCCATGGCCATTCCACCAGAGAGATTCTGGCGGCGGTTAACTACAGCGACAAGCAGATTGAGTCTATGGTGCAGCGCGGTATTGCCGGTCTGGCCTGGGGAAAAACCTATCTGCCAGGAGATTCACTGGGCCAGTCAATGCCAGAGCTAGATGGACTTTTCAGCGCAACGGATACAGAGGCTGTAAGTTGGATCGATACCGAGTCGACCGACGGAGATATCTTCATCACATAGGTTGCAATAACCGTAGTCGCCGGCCTCAATGCGAGCCAGTGCGCCGCTGATTCGCCCCAGCTGTTGCTGGCGTCGGCGCGATGCTTCCTGAGCCATCTGTGCCCCTTGTATAGCGTCCATTCTTGATAGTCTGCCGACGGTGGATTGATCCAGTTCCACCGGTCTGCAAGCCTCGGCGGATATGGCTTCGAGATCCTGTAATTCTGTGCGTAGTGCCAACAGGCGCAGACGGAAATCCTCTTGCGCGGTGGCGTCCATCAGATGCTCGGCATCTCGGTAATGGCGTAGGCCTGTTGGTCTAGCCAGGGGGCGATCTGGGTCAGCTGTGGCACTATTTCATCGCTGTAGATTGTGCGACAAATATCGGCGATCTGGTCGGGTAATATACCCAGTTCCTTCTGTCGACAGAGCATGGTGAGATAGCGGGCATTGGCACCATTGGCAAGTTGCAATACTCGACAGCCCTGCAGAAGTTCCGGGTAGCGCACCATGCACAGTCCAGTAGTAATGGCCCAGCCCTGTCCTGACTGGACAAAACGCATCAATGTTTGAGTACTGTCCAGTTCAAATACGGTCTGCAATTCAATATTCAGTCGTCGGGCAATTAAATTGGTTAGGGCACCCAGTCGCGACTGTTTGCTGTAATGGACAAAGGGCACATTTTCGGCCAGCCAAGCTGGCGTTGCGGCACCGTCCTGGGCAAATTTCTCTGGCACTATCATAACAAAGGGGTCGCGCAAAAGTGGTCGACGCTCGAGCCATGGGTGTTCATCAATAGGATCGCTGGTTATCAGCAGATCGAGATTGCGATTGATAAGATCTTGGGACAGGGACGAACCCAGCCCGGTACACAGGGCAAGCTTGGATACAAACGGGTTTACTTGCTGCATAAACTGCAGCCCGGCCACATCGCAAAATGAATCCACCATTCCCACATTGAGTGGCAGCAACCCGCCTTTAGCGGTCATGCGCACGTCTGCCAGCATCCGCTGGGTATCATTGATAATCTGGAAGGCGTAGTCCCTGAGAACCTGACCACTGGGCGTCAGCTTAATCGGGCGTGAGCGAGTTACCACCAACTGGGTTTCAGTCTGGCTCTCCAACTGTTTGATAGTTTGGGATACAGCGGACTGGGTAATCCCCAGACGCTCGGCAGCCTGGGTCAATGTTTCTGCTTCAGCAACCGCTGAAAAAACTCGCAGGGCGCCGATTTCAATATTTTTATGATTCTTCATAGCATCGCAGTATAAGCGATGAAAAAGATATAGCGTTACTCGGCTGCGGCAAGACTTCTTATTGCTGCGACACCAATGGCCACACCCTGATGCTCTTCCATCGCATCCAGCAGGCAGTCCCACAGAAATTCTGTGGAGGCAATATCACTAAAAATATAAAAGCAGGGGGTGGTGCCCAGATCATGGCGTACAACCACAGCATTGATTTTGGCCACAGATGTCTGGGCAATCTGACCCTGGGCAAACTTATGAGTGCGCAGATCAACACCACAGATTTTCGAGAACATCTCTGGGGCCAGCAGACCAGTAACCGCCAGCCAGCTATGACTGTCAGCCCTGGGCAGTGAATAGGTTTGCGCCGGGAGTCGCTGTTGATCGAGCCTGTTGACCAGGTTGGAATTTGCCTCCACATCAGACACGATAAACAGCTCCTGATTGGACAGCTTGGCTACGACCGATCCGTCCGCCTGAGTCACTGCTGTATTGGGTTGCTCGGGCAATTGCACGGCCTGGCTCGCCGCCCATTGCGGCGCTCCGGGGCCTTTAAACCCCGTACGGGGCAATGTGGACAGATCGGCAAGACCGAGGCTGATTGCCAGTCTGGGTTCCATAGTGGTGTCGCCGTATCTGCTTACCAGCAAGGCGTCGCCAACCATTTCAAACTGAGCATTGAGAGCCTGGTGACGGCGGTATAATGGGCTGCGTCTGGCCGTCTGATCAGGGGTTAATTCAGTCATGGCTAAAGCTCCTGGCGCAAAGTATCTGGGTCATAAAAGGGCAGAGGCACCAGGTCGGCGGTAACTAAAACACCGCCGTCGGTTTTTATAATAATCTGTCTGCCATCTGCACCACTCTCTCCAACACTGCCCTCAGTATTTTGGGGCTGCACATAGGCCAGACCAATAGGCTTACCCAATGTGGGGGAATAGTTGCACGAGGTAACACGGCCAGTCATCTGCTCGCCATCAAGCACCAGATGGCTCTCTTTGGGAATAGGTGCCTTGCTGTTATTGATAACAAAACCCACCAGGCTTCTGTTGGCTGGTTTCTTTTCCAGTTCACTGATTGTGCGGCCACCGACGAAGAAGGGTTTTTTCCGCGAGACAGCCCAGCCCATCTGTACTTCCATCGGGTTGGACATGGCATCTGTGTCCTGGCCAATAATAATATGGCCCTTCTCCAGACGCAGAACTCGCTGTGCTTCAATGCCAAAGGGCTGGATATTTTCCGGCTGACCCGCCGCTATCAGCGCATCCCAAAGTGCCTCGCCATATTGCTGGGGCACATGCACCTCATAACCCAGTTCACCGACAAAGCCGACGCGAATAACCCGCGCCGCTATGCCAGCCACATTGCCTTCCCGCACACCCATATAGGGAAAGTCCCGGGCCGAGAGGTCAATATCTGAACAGACTTTAGCCAATACCTGTCGCGCTTGCGGGCCGGCAATATTAACGCCGCAGTAGGCCGAGGTAACATTGGCAATATCCACATCCAGACGCCATTGGGCATTCCACTTGAGCATATTCTGATAGACCCGGTCGACACCGCCAGTGGTGGCAGTGACATAATAATGTTGTTCGCTAAATCTGCATGCCACACCATCATCAATAACCACACCGGCTTCATTAGTCAGCAGGGCATACCGGGCTCTGCCCACTGGCTGCTTTACAAAACCAAAGGTATAGAAACGGTTGAGAAATTCACCTGCATCCGGGCCGCGCACTTCAAGGCCACCCAGAGTCGAGACATCCACCAGCCCCACATTGTTGCGCACATTGTGCACTTCCCGGTTGATGCAGTTATCGCGGTCGGCGGCCTCACCGTAAAAAGCAGGTCGATACCAGGCACCAGCTTGAAGCATCTGAGCACCAGCCTGCAGATGACGATAATGCATATTGCTGCGCCGCGCCGGATAAAAACTGCGCCCGGCACTATGGCCCAGATGTTCAGGGGCAAATGGAGGGCGAGCCGTGGTAACACCGGTTTCTGCAACGGTGCGGTCGGTCGCTGCGGCAACTAATCTGGCAGCGGCCAGTGCTGAATGACGGCCCTGAGAGGGACCCATACCGCAGGTGGAGTAGCGTTTAACCAGCTGGATATGCTCATAGCCATCCCGAGTTGCATTAACAATATCTGCAATGGTGAGATCTTCATCGAAGTCGACAAATTCCTTGCCTTTGGGATGGGCAAAAATGGGCCAGCTGTGATTGGGACTGTGTTTTTCTCGGGCTATGGGCGCTGGCACTTCGGTTTGGCTCAGGCCCAGACTATTGGTTGCGATAGTGGCTGCTCTTGCCCCTTCCGCAAGGCAGGCTTCCAGATCCCAATGACTATTTACCGAACCGGCAATTTGCAGGCCATCCGGTAAGTTGCTTAGGGTAAACATTGCCGACTTGTCGTCGTAGCTAAGCTGCCCGCCAGCCTGACAGGCAAGTTGGTAGGTGGGGGTGTAACCCACAGCCATGCACAGCAAATCGCAGTTAATAGTTTCACCACTATCAGCGCATATGCCGGGGCTTACAATCTGTCGAATCTCCACAGCGCTAAGGTGATTCTTGCGCTGCTTTGCGCCGTAAACTGCACAGCCAGTTTTAATGGTAATGCCGCGCTTTTTGGCTGCTTTGATCAATGGGTTGGCTTTGGGCCGGTCTCGCAGATCCACAATAGCGCTAACCATGACACCAGCATCCAGCAGATCCAGTGCATTGGCGTAGCCATCGTTATTACCCGTTACAACCACGGCGGTCTTGCCTGGGCGCACAGCATAGAGATAAATCAGCCGCTGGGCAGCGCTGCTCATCATAATGCCGGGAAGATCATTGTTATGAAATACAGCCTGTTGCTCCAGTGCGCCGGTGCAGAGGATGGTCTGTTTGGCGCGCACCTTGTATAGACGCTTGCCGCAGATAATTGGCAGCCAGTTATCGGCGAACCAGGCATTGACTAAGGCATTGGTCATGCAGGTGATATTGCTGTTAGCCGTGACCTCCTGCACTAGCTGATCACGAACCTCAGTGCCAATGGTGCCTTCGGCATCAAAGCGGGCATAGTTTAGAGAGCCACCCAGACTTGGATTCTCATCCACCAGCAAGACCTCACAGCCATCCACTGCGGCAGTCAGGGCTGCCTGCAAACCAGCTGGGCCTGCCCCCACCACAACCACATCATAAAATTTGTACTGCTTGTCGTAGTAGTCGGGCTCTAACTGCTGGTTGATAATGCCGAGGCCAGCTTTCTTGCGAATCAATGGGGCCCATTTTTCCCATATGCCTCTGGGTTTAAAAAAGGCTTTGTAATAAAAGCCGACCGGCAGGAATCTTGAGAACAGCCCCAGTAACGAGCCGCGATCATGTTCCAGGCTGCCACTGTAATTTTGGCCCATCACTGACAGGCCCGGACTGATTGCTTCCCGGTCTGCCAGAGCGTTGGGGTTAGAGGGCAACTGCACCATGGTATTGGCATCTTGACCGGCCATGGTCAGTGTTGCCCGCGGACGGTGATATTTAAACGATCGGCTCAACAACCATTGGTCGTTGGCCGCCAGTGCACTGGCGATGCTGTCGCCAGCAAAGCCCTGGTAAGACTTATTTTCGAAGCTGAACTCGATGGGTTGCTCGCGGTCGATCAGTGAACCATAGGGGGCTGCCAGTCGCTTCATTGCTGGTTCTCCGCAAAATCAATACGCTGGTTAAAGATTTCGTTGGCCTCAAAGGTCCGAATAACCTGGTCAGTAATGGTGTTGCGTTCGGCTAAAAACCAGAACGAGCTGGCGGTGTGACACCACCATTCGGTCACAACGCCAGCGGCATTGTCATGGAAAAATACATGTTCAGCCCATTGCCTTGAGTCAGTGCTGTCAGGGTCTGGCATAGGGTGATATTCACCGCCATAGGTAAATTCGGAGATGTTGCGTTGGCCATTGAGAGGGCAGGTTAATAGTTTCATTGGCATTTCCCTCAGTGGCTGGCGGCGGTGGCGCCGGCTTCGTTAATTTGTTCGTAGTTATAAAAGCGTTCGAGGGCAAAGGGCTTGATAATCTCTGGCACCTTTTTGGTAGCGACCAGTTCGGCCATGGTCACACCACAGATGGGTGTTGCCTTAAAGCCCCAGGTGCCCCAGCCTGCATCCAGATAGTAATTCTCTACCGGGCTGAGGCCCATGATTGGGCTGTAGTCTGGGGTCATATCAGTGGTGCCGGCCCATTGGCGCAGCAGTCGCGCCTGGGCTAAAAAGGGGAAAAGCTCCATAGCAGCGGCACTTAAAGATTCCCGCTGATCCAATGTCGCTCTGGTGTGATACAGAGGGTAGGGGTCCGAGCCGCCGCCAATAACAAATTCCCCTCTGGATGTCTGATGCACATAGACATGTACATGGGGTGAGCTTACATGGGGAGTGAGTATGGGCTTGTAGGGTTGTGTCACCATCGCCTGCAATGGGTAGCAATGGATGGGCAGTGCAATACCGGCCTTTTTTGCCACCACTGAACTGGCTCCGGCTACTGCCTGCACGACGGCGCCACATTCAATCCGGCCGCGATTGGTTTTAACTGCAGTGACCCGGCCTTTAACAATCTCGATATCTTCAACGTTGGTCAGTTGATGCAATTCTACGCCGCGCTCACAGGCGCCTTTGGCATAGCCCCAGGCGACTGCATCGTGACGGGCTGTTGCGCCATCTGCATGCCACAGACCGGCCATAATCGGGAAGCGTGAGTCCTCGGACATATTGAGGTTGGGCACTAGGTCGGAAATGGTTTGGCGATCCACAAGTTCCGAGCGCACGCCCATATGCTGGTTGACCTCAGCGCGCCAGCGGAAACTGCGAATGGCGGCATCGCTGTGTGCCAATGTTAACTGGCCGCGATTTTCCATCATCACGTTGTAATTAAATTCATTGCTCAGGTTGTTGTACAGTTTGACTGATTCGCGGTAGAAGCTGACGCCTTCCTCAGTCAGATAGTTGGAGCGAATAACGGCGGTATTGCGCGCGGTATTGCCGCCACCCAGATAGCTTTTTTCCAATACAGCAACATTGGTAATGCCGTGGTATTTGGCAAGGTTGTAGGCAATGGCGGTGCCATGCCCGCCAGCGCCGATAATAACCACATCGTAGTGCTTTTTAAGCTCTGTGGCGGGGGTGAAATGATGCTGTGCTGGATACTCTTTGCTGAGTCCGTACTTCAGAAGCCCAAAAGGCATAAATCACTCCCCATAGTTTGTGTCAGCTTCCCAAAAACACCACGGTTTTATTGCCATCCAGAAAGACGCGACGTTCAATGTGATATTTCACGGCTTTGGCCAACGCCATAGATTCGTTGTCTCGGCCAACCTGCACCAAATGGTTGGGGCCATAATTGTGGTCTACTCTGGTCAGCATCTGCTCAATAATTGGACCTTCATCCAGATCAGAGGTCACATAATGGGCCGTGGCACCAATCACTTTTACACCGCGATCATAGGCTTGGTGATAGGGCTTAGCGCCCTTGAAGCCGGGTAGAAATGAATGATGAATATTGATACAGCGACCGGATAGTTGCTCAGTCAAATTATTCGATAGAATCTGCATATAGCGGGCCAGAATCACAAGCTCAGTGTCTGTCTCATCAACAATTTCCAATAGCCGCTGTTCCTGCTGAGCCTTGGTGTCTTTGGTTACGGGCAGATGGATAAAACGAATGCCTTCCCGCTCAACCATGGGGCGCAGATCCTGATGGTTGGACACCACCGCGGTGACCTCCATATTAAATTCGCCCTTGCGGCGGCGATACAATAGGTCGTCCAGACAATGGTCGTACTTGGAGACCATTAAAATGGTTTTAACTGCGACTGATGGATCGTGAAACTGCCAGTCCATCGCAAACCTATCCGAGACTGAGGAAAACTCTTCACCCATAACCTCTATGGCTGGAGACTGATCCTGACGGCGAAAAACCGCACGCATAAAAAATTTATCCGTCGACTCATCGTCAAATTGTTCAAGGGCACAAATATAGCAGTCTCGGTCGGCGAGAAAACTGGTGACTGCGGCAACGACGCCACTGCCAGCGCGGCAGGTGCCGGTGAAAATATAGTTGTTGGCCTCTTGGGGCATGGTGGTCATGTTGATTGCCTGATTGTCGTTGAAAAGCTGCGATTATAAGCCAACCCTGAGCATTTAGGGTGACTCAACGCTATATTCAGGCCTGCATATTGCAGGCTGTACTGCCGAGGGGTCAATAACTGGGTTGCATCGTTAGTAATACTACTGATCAGCTGCAAATATGCTTATTGTTGAAGTATACTAATTTGGTTAAAACTCGTAGATATACTTGCAACATGTTGTATTCCAACCATGCTTGAAAGGCCGCAATGAATAATAATAGTTCAGTCACTGAAGAAGAGCTGCGCGCTTTGATGCCCTATTACGAGGTTGAGAACAGCTACTTCAAACGTATCAAAAAGCGCATTGGAATCCGCACCGGCATTATAGGTCTGGTTCTGGTGAGCAGAGCCATTGTTGCGTTTCTATACCCTGAGTTGTTTGTTCAAACCAATTTGGAACCTAATCCGGAAGGTCCTTATCTGGTTTCTGATGTGATTTTAGTGCGGGGGCTGCTGTTGCTGGTTATTGGCTCCATCTATATTTATTCCCTGTGGACCAATAAGTACTTTCGAACCGTGTCTGTGGTGGGTCTGATTGTTGCCTACTCGCTGTTCTGGTCTGATCTTGAGGCAAATATTTTGTCGGCAGCAGGGGGTCTGACCACTGCAGCAGTGATACTGTTGCTGACGCGACTGTTCGCACTGGCATTATTGTTTGCTAACTATCTGGATATTCGTCGCTAGACATTGCATTATTCCCACCATGGGAATAAATCGTTTGATAATCTTGATCTTCGCCGTCGTGCTCTCTGGCTGTGCTACTTACAAGCCCAGCCAAGTGGAGGATGTCTGCCGCATTTTTTGGGGTGAAACCGATTGGTACAAGGACGCCCGCAAAGCGAACAAGCGCTGGGGAACACCAATCGGCGTGATGATGGCGATCATCAAACAGGAATCCACCTTTCGTGCCGATGTAAGGCCGGAGCGCCCCAAATTTTTGTTTATCCCGCTGCCGCGAAAATCCTCCGCCTATGGCTATGCCCAGGCTCAGGACCCCGCCTGGAATGACTATCGTAAAGCGACGGGTAACTGGAGCCACGACCGAGATGATTTTGGCGATGCGATTAACTTTGTTGGCTGGTACACCAATACTTCCAACAAGCGCCTGGGTATTTCTAAATGGGACCCCTATAAACAGTATCTTGCCTACCACGAAGGCTGGGGCGGATATTCAAGAGGTTCGTTCAACAAGAAACCGCAGCTGCTTAAAGTGGCAACAAAGGTTAAACGTCAGGCCGAGATTTATGGGGCGCAGCTCAACAAGTGCAGTGGCAAATTGGATCGGGCGGTCAAAGGCTGGTTCTTTTAGGGCTGTCGCGCCGGAGACATCGAATTACTGCTGCGGTGCGTAAAATCCAATAATAAAAATAATTGCGAGACTGCTATGTCCCAAAATCATTTTGATGTTGTTATTATCGGCGCCGGCCTTTCCGGTATTGGTGCTGCCTGTCATCTGCAGCGCAATAGTCCCAATAAGAGCTACGCTATTCTGGAAAGCCGCGAGGCAATGGGTGGCACCTGGGATCTGTTTCGCTACCCGGGCATCAGATCTGATTCCGATATGCATACCCTTGGCTACAGCTTTAAACCATGGAAACATGAGCGCGCTATTGCTGATGGCCCTGCCATTCTGGACTACATCCATGAGACTGCTAAGGACTATGACGTTGAACAGCATATCCGCTATAACCAGCGGGTCACTAAAATTGACTGGGACAGCGACAGTGCTAAATGGACATTGCGCATCGATCAAGAGGGCAAACGGGCCAGCAAAATTACCTGTAACTTTATCTATAGCTGCACCGGCTACTACCGGTACGACAAAGGCTATACCCCTGAATTCCCCGGCTCAGACCAGTTTAAAGGGGATCTGATTCATCCCCAGCATTGGCCTGAAGATCTGGACTATGCAGACAAAAAAGTTGTTGTGATAGGCAGTGGTGCAACAGCGATTACGCTGGTGCCAGAAATGGCCAAAACCGCAAAACATGTGACCATGCTGCAGCGTTCGCCGACCTATGTGGTTTCTCGTCCTGGCAAGGATCCCTTTGCACGTCGGATGAACCGCTGGTTGCCATCCAACTTGGCCTATCTTGTTACCCGCTGGAAAAATGTCACCATGCAGGCGCTGATCTTTCAGTACAGCCGACGCCGCCCTCAAAAAATGAAAGAATTTTTACTGTCCCTGACCCGAAGAGAGCTGAAGGGAAAGGTCGATGTTAACAAGCATTTTACTCCTAAATATAACCCCTGGGATCAACGCCTCTGTCTGGTACCCGACAGTGATCTGTTTAGGTCATTGCGCAAAGGCACATCTTCTGTGGTCACCGATCAGATCAAAACCTTTACCAAGACCGGCGTGAAGCTGGAGTCTGGAGAGTTGTTAAAGGCTGATATTGTGATCAGTGCTACAGGTCTCGAGTTGCTGGCGATGGGTGGTATGGAGATCGCTGTCGATGGCAACAAGATTTCCCTGCCGGAAACAGTCGGCTACCGCGGCATGATGATGAGTGATGTGCCCAACTTTGTATTGGCTGCGGGTTACACCAATGCCTCTTGGACGTTGAAGTGCGACCTGACCAGTGAATATGTGTGCCGCATGCTCAATCATATGGATCGCACCGGCTACCAGTACTGCGTTGCTCGAATTCGCGACCCAGATATGGATCGGGTGGCATTTTTGGACTTGGCATCAGGCTATGTGAATCGTGCTATTGATAACTTTCCCAAACAAGGCACTAGCTCTCCCTGGCGGCTGTATCAGAATTACCTTTGGGATTTAGTTACCTTGCGTTTCGGTTCACTGAGAGACAAGGAGCTGGAATATGGGCGGGCTAAAACGCAGCGCTAAAAGGGAAAATTCTGCACATTCAGCAATGACTCTTTGGTTAGATTGTATTTTGTGCAGCCGGAGAGATTCGAACCCCGACCAAGTAGTTCGAAGTGATCTACTATATCCAACTGAGCTTCTGCCCCTATATACATGGCTTCAATAAATGTAGACGGATTTTATGCCAACCTACATCAGATAAGGTCGGGATGTTTTGAGCTTGAAGGACTTTCATAGAACTAATCCCTGCCTCTGACTCTAGGTACTGCAGCGTTGACCAGTCATATTCAGAATGGAGCAGGTCACATAAGCAGGAAATAGCTCTAAATGCCGCCTCTCTTGCAGCCTCAACCTCAAGAGAGGTATTATCGCCTTTGGCTTATTTTCCCGTCAAAACGAGTTGCTATCGAAGCTTATTGCTTCTAAAGTAATAGTCTCTAAATAGTGTTTGTTATGCAGTCTGGCGCTTTATTCAGAGGCTAAAAATCACGAGAAATAAGATCACATGCAATTGTGATTATTAATTAATTAAAGAGGGAACTCATGAACATGATACGTACACGGAAGTCGTGCTTGGCTCTTGCTGTGGCCAGTATTTTTGCCGGCAGCATGGCGCAAGCGGCAATCGACGAAGTAATTGTAACAGCCAACAAACGCGAACAAACTCTGCAAGATACTCCAGTGTCAGTCACAGTGACCACTGGCGATACTATTTCAAAAGCCGCGATCCAAGATATTATCGATCTACAAAGCGTTGTGCCTACCTTGCGGGTATCTCAATTGCAGTCCTCCACCAACACTTCGTTCTCAATTCGTGGTTTTGGTAACGGTTCAAACAACGAAGGTATAGAGCCTTCTGTCGGTGTGTTTATCGATGGTGTCTATCGTTCACGCGCCGGATCATCAATTTCTGATCTGCCACGTTTAGAGCGGGTCGAAGTACTTAGTGGCCCACAGAGCATTCTGTTTGGCAAGAACGCCTCCGCTGGCGTCATTAGCATCATTACCCCTAAGCCTTCTGGTGAGACTGGTGGTTATATTGAAGCTAGTCTCGGCAACATGGGGTATAAAAATACTAAGGCGTTATTTGAAAGCGCAATTTCTGAAGATCTGAGCTTCGACGTATCTGCTAACATGACCCAACGCGATGGTTACTTTGACAATGTAGCTGGCGGCGATGCCATGAATGAGAGAGAGCGCTGGGGTGTTCGCAGTCAGGTGTCATGGAGTCCAACTGACAACACTGAAGTGCGCATAATTGCCGATTACGATGAGATCGATGAAGTCTGCTGTGGTGTGTCAAACTTGATTAACGGCCCTACTGGCGGCGCAATCGTTGCACTTGGCGGCGCGTTGGTCCCCGATCAACCCTTCGCATATCGCATAGCCACAGACATTGACCCGTTTAATGAGGTTGAAAACGGTGGTATGTCGGTTCAAATCGATGTCGATTATGGCAGTTTCGTCTTAACCTCGATTACTTCACAGCGCTTCAGTGACACATTTGAGGCTCTTGATATCGACTTTACCAGCGCGCCCTTAAGTCAAACTAGTCCCAACGACTTAAATGTTGACACCTTTAGTCAGGAATTCCGACTTACTTCAACGGGTGATGGCAATTTAAACTGGATGGTTGGAGCCTTTTACTTCGATGAGGATGTGACATATGACTCTGAGGTTTTATGGGGACCACAAGCACGAAACTATTTTGATATCTTAGTTGCTAACTTGGGCGCTCCCGGTGCTCTTGGTGCCCTCGAAGCCGGATTTTCATTTCCTGCAGGGACATTTTTTGCTAATGGTACCGGTGCGCAAGATAGCTT
>CAXAJC010000028.1:0-17849 GCA_963969005.1 uncultured Cellvibrionales bacterium
GGATTAAACGTAGACTAAAAATATGGTGGGCAAAAAGCCGCCAAGACAGGATATATTGCTCTGTAAGTTAGCGAATTTTTATTTGCTTCGCAGGTACGTCTAATTGCTACGTAGAGAAGTTAGCCCTTCTTGCAATTGCTGAAGATGTTCCTTCAATTGGGGGCCTTTTTTCTGTGCTACCCAACGGTCAGCACATCAATTACTGCAAGGTGTGCAATCCGCGATGACAGCGGCGTGTAGATTTGAAAATCTTCCTTGGCATCAACTTCAATCGCAATGCTGGCGCTGCGAGCAATTGGAGAGCCGCTCGGGGCAAGGGCAATCACAATAGCACCGGCTTTTTTAACCAGATCCATAGAATCTAACAGTGCCTGGGTGCGACCAGACTGTGAGATCGCCATTACCACATCACCGGCCTGCAGTGAGGTGGCTGACATATTTTGCAGGTGAGGGTCTGAATATGCAGCAGAGGTAATCTGCAAGCGGAAAAACTTATGTTGGGCATCAAAGGCAACAGCTGCTGAAGCACCAAAGCCGTAAAACTCTACCTTTTGCGCGGCACAGATGGCGGCCACTGCCGCATCGAGGCGCTCCATCACCAGGCTCTCACGAACCTTAAGCAAAGTATCCACCGTAGAATCAAACACCTTGTGGGTATATTCCCGGGTAGAGTCAGTATCCGTGACGGCAATCTGTCCATAACTGGGACTAGAGGCCAGCTGTTGCGCCAGAGCCAATTTAAAATCCTGGAAACCCTGACAACCAACTGCTCTGCAGAATCGTACTACTGTTGGCTCACTGACATCGGCTTCCTGAGCCAGATCGACAATGCGCATACGAATGACTTGTAGCAGGTTATTCAGTACAAAGTCGGCGACCTTGCGCTCCGACTTGCGCAGATCGGTTAAAGTATCGCTAATAGTCTGGGTGAGCTCAGCAGGTTTCATAAATAGTCCAAAATAAAATCATGTAAAAAATTTACAAGAAAAGCAGTATAAATGCCAGTTTTGTAGTAAAAAAAGACTAAGCTATGGGCAATATCCGTTATTTGATTTGTGAACAGGCAAAATATCCCTGCAAAAAACTGAAAAAGAAATTCTTATGCGCCCATATTTCTACCACTAACTTGCTAGAATAACTGCCTATGGACGTCACCCCAATACTCAATAATCTCAATCCAGCACAAGAAGAAGCAGTTACCAGTGACAAGCAACATCTTCTGGTTTTGGCCGGTGCAGGCAGCGGTAAAACGCGAGTTTTAGTGCATCGTATTGCCTGGAAAATTCAGGTGGACGGACTTTCACCCTACAGTATTCTCGCGGTCACCTTTACTAATAAAGCCTCCCGTGAAATGCGCGAGCGTATTGACGAGCTGCTGGGAATGTCCTTGCGTGGCATGTGGGTGGGTACTTTTCATGGCCTGGCTCATCGCCTGCTTAAAGCCCATTGGCGAGATGTTAATTTGCCGGAAAACTTTCAGATTCTGGATTCCGATGACCAGCTGAGACTTGTCAAACGCGTGATGCGAGCTATGGATCTGGATGAGCAGCGCTGGCCCCCCAAGCAGGCCCAGTGGTGGATCAATGGTCAGAAAGATGAAGGCCTGCGCGCCTCCCATATTCAGGAGGGTGGTGACCCCTATCTGGCGACCATGCTGCGCATCTATCGGGAATACGAAGCGACCTGTGAGCGCCTTGGCGTTATTGATTTTGCCGAACTGTTGTTGCGAGCTCTCGAACTGTGGAAAAACAAGCCAGATGTGCTGGAGCATTATCAGCAGCGCTTTCAACATATTTTGGTGGATGAGTTTCAGGATACCAACGCAGTGCAATATGCTTGGTTGAGAATACTGGCGGGTAAGGTAAGTGCAGTGACTGCCGTAGGTGATGATGACCAGTCGATCTATGGCTGGCGCGGTGCCAAGGTTGAAAATATTCTCAGTTATGAGCGGGACTTCGCTGATACTCATACGGTTAAACTGGAGCAGAATTACCGTTCCACTTCCAATATCCTCAATGCCGCCAACGCGGTTATTGCTAAAAATGCCGAGCGCCTGGGCAAAAGCCTGTGGACAGATGCGGGGGAAGGCGAAGCCATTGCACTGTATGCAGCCTTTAATGAGCATGATGAAGCGCGCTATATCGCCGATCGTCTGCACAGCTGGGTCAATGATGGCAACCGGCGGGAAGATTCAGCCATTCTCTACAGATCCAATGCTCAGTCGCGAGTATTGGAAGCCGCCCTTTTACAGGCCGAAATTCCCTACCGTATCTATGGCGGCCAGCGCTTCTATGAGCGTCTTGAGATTAAAAACGCACTGTCTTACTTACGGATGATGCTCAATTGTCACGATGACGTTGCCTTTGAGCGGGTAGTCAATGTGCCGCCCCGAGGCATTGGCGATCGTACTCTGGAGTTGATCCGCGAGCTGGCTCGTGAGCAGAGTACTTCAATGTGGTCTGCAGCTAGTCTGATTGTTAGTGAAAAACGCCTTGCGGCAAGGGCGACCAATGCCGTGGCTGTGTTTATTGAACTGATCAATGAAATGAGCGGCCAGCTGGACGAGCTGCCATTGGTTGAGCAGGCCGAAAATGCCATACAGCTTAGTGGTCTGGTGGATATGCACCGACGTGAGAAAGGCGAGCGCGGACAGGCCCGGGTTGAAAACCTTGAAGAGCTGGTCAATGCTTGCCGCAACTTTGAGGCTGAAGATAACGATCTGCCAGTGTTGCCTCAGTTTCTGGATCAGGTGGCATTGGATTCCGGTGACCGTCAGGCAGATGAAGATCAGGATGCAGTGCAGCTTATGACCTTGCACAGTGCCAAAGGTCTGGAGTTCCCTCTGGTGTTTCTGGCGGGCATGGAAGAAAATTTATTTCCTCACAAGATGTCTCTGGATGAACCAGGTCGCCTTGAAGAAGAGCGACGGCTGGCGTATGTGGGTATTACCAGAGCTATGCAAAAGCTGTATTTAACTTTTGCCGAAAGTCGCTCTATCTACGGCAATGAATCTTTTAATTCCGTCTCCAGATTTGTCCGCGATATTCCTTCTGATGTGATTGAAGAAGTTCGACTGCAAAATAATATCGCCCGACCCACAAGCTATGCCGCCGGTGCTATTCAAAGTGATCAGGGAGAGGCCACGGGGTTTAGTCTGGGTCAGCAAATTGTTCACAATGTCTACGGCGAAGGGGTGATTCTGAATTTTGAGGGCAATGGCCCAAGAGCCCGTGTCCATGTAAGCTTTGAAGAAGTGGGTACAAAAATATTAATATTGGCCTCAGCTAATTTGAGTGCCATCTAAATACTAAAAGTTATTTCTATAGCAAGGGGTACAAAATGCGTATTGGAATTATTGCACTGCTGTCTTTATTAATACTGGGTTGCGGTGAGAAGCCAGCGGATACATCTGCAGCTACAGCAGACAAGCAGCAAACATATAAATGGAAGCTGGTTACCACCTGGCCTAAAAATTATCCCGGCCTAGGTTCTGCACCAGAAAACTTTGCCAAAAAAGTTGAGGCCATGAGCGGTGGCCGATTGCAGGTTAAAGTGTTTGGTGCCGGTCAGTTAGTGCCCGCATTTGAAGTCTTTGATGCCGTGAGTCAGGGTACAGCCCAGATGGGTCATGGTGCTTCTTACTACTGGACAGGTAAATCCAAAGCCACTGGCTTTTTTACTTCCGTTCCCTTTGGCCTCAATGCGCAGGAGATGAATGGCTGGCTCCATTACGGTGGCGGCCTTGAGTTGTGGCGTGAGCTTTATGATCAATTTAATTTGATTCCCTTTGCCGGTGGCAGCACTGGTGTGCAAATGGCAGGCTGGTTTAATCGGGAGATTAATTCCATGGAAGATATCAAGGGCCTGAAAATGCGCATTCCCGGGTTGGGCGGTGATGTGATTACCCGCGCTGGTGGTATCTCTGTGACCATGCCTGGGGGTGAGCTTTACACCTCAATGCAGACTGGCGTGATTGATGCTACTGAATGGGTGGGGCCTTATAATGATCTGGCCTTTGGTTTTCATCAGGTGGCCAAATATTATTATTATCCAGGCTGGCACGAGCCGGGTCCAATCCTTGAGCTTATCGTCAATAAAGACGCCTATGCGAGTTTGCCCGCTGATCTGCAGGCCATTGTTGAGACTGCCGCCCGCGCGGTTAATCAGGATATGCTCGATGAATACACCGCGAGAAATAATACTGCCCTGGTTGAGTTGGTGGAGACTCATGGTGTTGAAGTTCGTAAGTTACCAGACGAGGTTATAGCTGAACTGGGCAGACTGTCAGAGGAAGTATTGGCCGAGCTGGCCACAGATTCAGAGATCGCTCAGCGTATCGCAGAATCTGTAACTGCGTTTAAACAGCAGGCTATGACCTATCATGGTATCTCTGAAGAAGCCTATTACAATGCACGCAAACAGTAGCAGCCAGGCTATTATGTCCTGACTTGAGAGGCCGATTTTTATCGGCCTTTTTTGTCTGTGTATTGTGAAAATATAGCTGTACTCCAGCTTCATTTTGAAATCTAATTGCCGCCTTGAGGCAGCTCATAAGTGGAGAGCAGAGTTTGAATATAGCACCAGTAGAAAAAATCATTATTGGCAGTGAGGAATGGTGCGCCATTTCCCAGTTGGGTATTCCTGCGGTAAAAGTGCGCGTGGACTCAGGTGCCAAAACCTCTGTCCTTCATGCCTTTAATATACAGGCCTTTAAGCGCGGTGCCACTGCCTGGGTATCCTTTGATGTTCATCCTCTGCAAAATAATCGCAAAGTATCATTGCGCTGTGAGGCGCCAATTCTCGATCGGCGTATGGTCAAAAACACCAGCGGTGCCAGTGAAAAGCGCTATGTTATTAAAGTGCCTATGCGCCTGGGTGAACAAATCTGGGATATTGAACTGACATTGAGTAATCGTGACAGCATGGGTTACAGAATGCTGCTGGGTCGCGAGGCTATGACAGGTCGGGTGTTGGTGGACCCTTCTGCAAGCATGAACCTCGGCCGCATCAGTGATTTAGAGCTGCGCGAAATGTATGGGATTACACCCAGTGCCAAGACTGGTTTAAAGATTGGGCTGTTGGCCAGCAACCCGGATCTGTACAGCAACCAGCGCATTATGGAGGCCGGTGAAGAGCGCGGTCACCAGATGGTTTTTTACAATATCAAAGACTGCTACATGAAGCTGGACGACGAAATGCCGGAAGTGCACTATCGCGGTGGCCATATTGTTAATGATCTTGATGCGGTAATACCCCGCATTCGACCCAGTGCTACATTTTATGGCTGCGCCCTGACCAGACAGTTTGAAAGCATGGGCGTCTATGTGCAAAACAGTTCGCTGGCCATCAGCCAGTCACGGGACAAGTTATTTTCCCTGCAGCTGTTAATTAAAAGTGGTTTGGATATTCCACTCACAGGCTTTGCCAATTCGCCTATTGATACCAATGAGCTGATTGATATGGTTGGTGGTGCACCATTGATCGTTAAGCTTCTTGAAGGCAGTCAGGGTCGTGGTGTGGTATTGGCGGAAACCAAAAAGGCGGCCCAGAGTGTGATTAATGCCTTTAAGGCCGTGAAAGCTAATCTGCTGGTACAGGAATTCGTCAAGGAAGCTGGCGGTAAAGACCTGCGCCTGTTTGTCATTAATGGCAGAGTAAAAGCTGCCATTGAGCGCTCTGCTGCTCCTGGGGAATTCCGCGCCAATATTCATCAGGGCGGCACAGCTTCGGTGGTGCGTGCAACAACGGAAGAGAGACGACTGGCGGTTAAGGCAGCCAAGGCGATGGGTTTGGCTGTTGCCGGTGTGGATATTATTCGTTCAAAAACCGGACCACTACTTCTAGAAGTGAACTCTTCTCCTGGCCTAGAGGGTATAGAAACCGCAACGGAAAAAGATGTAGCGGGAATGATGATTGAGGCGATTGAGCAGCAGCTTAAATGGAGTTCTAAAGGTTAGTTTTTCCAAAAGGTTGGGGTGAACAGCACCAGTAAGGTAAAGATTTCCAAACGCCCCAGCAGCATGCCCCAGCAGAGTACCCATTTAGCAAAGCTGCCAAGGTCCCCATAGTTAGTCGCCACAGCACCCAGACCAGGACCCAGATTATTTAATGAGGCTGCCGTGGCGGACCAGGCTGTGACATAGTCTAGACCAGATGCCAGCAGCAACAACACCATCAGATAAAAAATCGCCAGATAAACACCCACAAAAGCCCAGATGGCATCCGCCACCCGATCTGGAATTCTGCGATTGCGGATCTTGATCGGCAGTAGCGCATTGGGATGCACCAGGCGATATATTTCTCTTATGCCCTGCTGCGCAAGGATCAGCATGCGGCCAATCTTGATACCGCCACCGGTTGAGCCCGCACAGGCACCAAAAAACGACAGAAACAGTAAAAAGAATGGCAGGAATGTTGGCCAGGTACTGAACTCTGCCGTCGCAAAACCAGTGGTGGTCATAATCGAGACCAGCTGAAAAATACCTTGGGTCAGGCTCTCTTCCTTGCCATAGGTACCGCTGTAGTAGAGATAGAGGCAGGTAATTACCATGCCTACCAGCAACAGATAAATATACATTCTGGCTTCTGGATCGCCCCAGTAGGCTTTTAGGTTGCGGCTGTGCCATACAAGGTAGTGCAGGGCGAAGTTAAGTCCGGAGACAATCATAAAGAAAACACAGATTGCCATAATGGCGCCACTGTCGAAAAAACCAATGCTGCTGTCATGGGTCGAGAACCCGCCTATCGCCACCGTCGAAAAGCTGTGACCAATCGCATCGAAGCCACTCATACCTGCGGCCCAATATGCCAGTGCGCAGGCTGCAGTCAGGGCGAGGTAAATTTTAAACAGCACATTGGCGGTTTCGGCAATGCGCGGCGTCAGCTTAGAGTCCTTCATTGGCCCGGGGGTCTCAGCGCGGTAAATCTGCATACCGCCAACTCCGAGCATTGGCAGGATGGCAACTGCAATTACAACAATACCAATGCCGCCGAGCCACTGCAGCTGTTGGCGATAATAGAGAATGGATTTGGGCAGATCGTCTAGCCCGGAAATCACGGTGGCGCCAGTGGTGGTCAGCCCGGAAACAGACTCAAAAAGAGCATCCATAAAGCTCAGCTGTAGTGCCTCAGATAGCATCAAGGGAAGTGCCCCAAAGGTACTGAGTACCAGCCAGAAAAATACAGTCACAATAAAGCCATCTCTAGTGCGCAATTCCCCGGTGCGATTTCGCGATGGTAGCCAGAAGGCAAGGCCTATCAGCAAGGTAATAGCAAAGGCAACCAGAAAAGTCTGAGCGGTGTTCTCACCGTATATAGAGGCGACAATAATGGGCGTCAGCATGGTCAGGCTGAAGATCATCAGCAGGACACCAAGTACTCGAGCGGTGATGGCAAAATGCATAGCTTTTATGTCCTAGAAAAAACTGAAACCAACGGCGAACAACTTTTCCACAGCTTTGGTATTTTCTTTATCCACTACAAAGACAATCACATGGTCCTCTGCCTGAATCACAATATCATGATGGGCAATAATAACCTCGCCATCGCGCACCAGAGCCGCAAGGGTGGCACCAGGGGGTGACTTAATATCGCCGATGGCGCGGCCTATTACTTTCGAGCTTTTTTCATCACCATGAACAATAATCTCCAGTGCTTCTGCTGCACCACGCCGCAGTGAATGCACACTTACAGTGTCGCCTCTGCGGACATGGGCCAGCAGTGAACTTGTGGTAGCCTGCTGTGGAGAGATGGCAATATCAATTTCACCCCCCTGCATAAGGTCTGCATAGACAGGGTTGCTGATCAGAGTCATAACCTTTTTGGCGCCGAGCCGTTTGGCCAGCAATGAGGCCATAATATTAACTTCATCATCATTGGTCAGCGCGAGAAACACATCGGTCTTATCAATGTTTTCATCGAGCAGCAATTCCTGATCTGTGGCTGAGCCATTAAGAACCACAGCGCGGTTAAGTTTTTCCGACAGATAGGCGGCCCGGTTTGGCGAGTACTCAATAATTTTAATATTGTATTGGTCTTCCAATGCTTTGGTCAGGCGGAAACCAATATTGCCGCCGCCGGCAATCACCAGACGATGATAGGGCTTTTCAAGGCGTCGTAATTCGCTCATCACCTTACGAATATTTTTCTTGGCGGCGATAAAGAATACTTCGTCGCCATCTTCAATTACTGTATCTCCCACCGGAAACAGAGCGCCGTCTTTGCGGTAAATGGCAGCAACTCTGGCGTCTGCCTTGGGCATATGTTCTTTTAGGGTGCGCAATTCCTGGCCGACCAGGGGGCTGTCTTTGACTGCCCGCAGGCCAACCAGTTGAATAACGCCGTCGGCAAAGTCCAGTACCTGAAGAGCTCCCGGTTGCTCTACCAGTTTGCGGATATAGTCTGTCACCACCTGCTCCGGGGTAATCATCACATCTACAGGCATATGTTTGTCATTAAACAGCAGGTTTTTATATTTTGGGTCTGTGTAATTGCGTGCTCGGACCCGGGCGATCTTGGTTGGCGTGTGAAATAACGAGTAGGCTACCTGGCAGGCGATAATATTGATCTCATCACTATTGGTCACGGCCACCAGCATATCCGCATCTTCAATACCGGCTTGCACCAACACATCCGGGTAGCAGCCAGTGCCTATAACAGTGCGTATATCCAGACGGTCTTGCAGGGCGCGCAGGGCGTTTTCATTGATATCAATGACAGTGATATCGTTATATTCTCGGGCTAGATTTTCTGCCAATGTAGCACCAACCTGCCCAGCGCCAACTATTACTATTTTCATGGTAATTCCGAGTTGTTATCAGCCTTTCTTCTGCAGCCTGGCGTAATAGAAGCCATCGCTACCATTGATTGTGGGAAATAACTGCCGCCCAAAATCTGTTGTGATGCCCCAGTCTGCCTCAATCGTTAGCAGAGCAGCATCGGCATTATCTGCCATAAATTGTGCGATTACCTGATCATTTTCCTCCGGCAGTACTGAGCAGGTTGCGTATAACAAAATGCCATCAGTGGATAAAGTCTGCCAGAGACGTTCTAGCAGCCGCTTCTGGTTAGATGCCAGCTTAACAATATCCGCAGGCTTGCGCAGTATTTTGATATCCGGATGACGGCGAATAACCCCAGAGGCGGAACAGGGGGCATCTAAAAGAATTCGGTCAAACGGTTGGCCATTCCACCATTGGTCTAAATCTGCCGCATCTGTGGCCTTTGTTTCAGCGTTAAGACCCAGGCGGTTGAGATTCTCTTCGACCCGCAGCAGGCGCCTTGGCTCAAGGTCAATGGCCAGCACTGAGCCCAGATCTGAGCGGGTCTCCAAAATATGACAGGTCTTTCCTCCCGGAGCGCAGCAGGCATCCAGCACCGAATCCCCAGAGCGCAGTTGCAACAGAGGCGCGGCCAGCTGCGCTGCTTCATCCTGCACACTGACAGCGCCCTGATCAAACCCGGGCAATTCGCCGACATCTCTGGGGCTGGCCAGAATAATGCCCTGCTGGCTATGTTCCGTTGGGCTGGCCTCTATAGCAGCCTGTTCGAGCAGATCCAGATATTGCTGCCTTGAATTGCGCACAGCATTGACCCGCAGCACCATGGGTGCACGCTCATTATTTGCCGAGACAATATTGGCGGCCAGTTCCTCCGGCCAGCTTGCGGAAATTTGCTTTAACAACCATTTCGGGTGGGCTGAGGTAAATACAGAGTTATCAGCATTGGCTGCCAGTAGATCCTGTTTCTGGCGCTGGAAACTCCTCAGTACCCCATTGACCAACCCCTTGGCCCATTGGCGATTGAGCTTATGGGTTGCAGATACAGTTTCATTGGTCACAGCATGTTCAGCAATGCGCATATGCATGAGCTGGTAAATACCACAGGCAATCAGGCCCTGAATCTCAAGATCTTTTTCACGCAATGGTTTGCTGATTAATTCTTTCAGGATGATGGCAATCTGTGGATACCAGCGCATGGTGCCAAAACACAACTCTTTTAGCAGCGCGCGATCTTTGTCCTCAACCTTGGTACTGTACTGTGGCAGCAGGGCCGACAGGGACTGACCGCGCAGAACCCCGGCAATAACCTCGGCGGCGGCGGCGCGAACATTCACCGCTTATTGCCCAAGCTGCCGGCCGACAGCAAACAGATCGGCACGGGATTTTAATACCTCAGCCACGGCCATTCTGGATTTTCCCGCCAGTTGAATTTCACTGACCAACAGACAGCCCTGACCACAGCTAATTAATAAACCGTCAGCGTCGGCGCGTAGAATTTCTCCGGGTAGTTTACCCTGTGTAGTTTCCTCGGCCTCTAGACCCTCTAAGCAGCTTGCCCAGATTTTTACCCGCTGCTCATCGATTTTGCTGTAGGTGCATGGGAAGGGGTTGAAGGCACGGATGCGTCTATCAATCATACGGGCTGAATCGGCCCAGTTAATCTCAGCTTCCGCCTTATCAATTTTTTCTGCATAGCTGCTCAGGCTGTTGTTCTGAGCCAGTGCGACGGCGGTACCATTGTCCAGTTTGTCTATGGCTTGCACCAGTGCTGGTCCGCCAAGCTCTGCTAGGCGGTTATAGATTGAGCCACTGGTGTCAGTGTTGCCAATTGGGCAGCGGGTTATCGACAGCATGGGGCCTGTGTCCAGGCCTGCATCCATTTGCATAATAGTGACGCCAGTCTCTGTATCGCCAGCTTCCACGGCCCGCTGAATTGGTGCGGCACCGCGCCATTGGGGCAGTATTGAGCCGTGCACATTGATGCAGCCAAGACGGGGAGTATCCAGCACAGCCTGGGGCAGGATAAGTCCGTAGGCAACGACGACCATAAGATCGGCCCCCAGCTGTTCAAGGATTGCCAGCTGTTCTGGCTGTTTCAGGGACTGGGGCTGATAAACCTCTATGCACCGTTCCTCGGCCAGCTGTTTAACCGGACTGGCAGTTAATTTTTTACCGCGGCCTGCGGGTCGATCGGGCTGTGTGTAAACGGCAATAACCTGATGACGGGCGTCATCAAGGAGTGCTCGAAGATGTGTCGCAGCGAAGTCAGGTGTTCCGGCGAAGACGATCTTCAATGTATGGGCGTCCTATGCTCTCTGCTTCTTGAGCTTTTTGCGAATGCGATCGCGCTTTAGTGGAGACAGATAGTCGACAAACAACCGGCCTTCCAGATGGTCGATTTCATGCTGGATGCACACTGCTAGCAGACCGGTCGCCTCTTCTTCAAAGGCATTGCCATCCCGATCCAGGGCTCGAATCATGACATGGGCAGGCCGATCTACGGCTTCATAAAAGCCAGGTACCGACAGGCAGCCTTCCTCATAGGGAATTGTGCCTGGTTCAATAACCTCAATCTCTGGGTTGATGTAGACCCTTGGCTCATTGCGTTGCTCAGAGATATCCATCACGATCACTCGCTCCTGCACATCCACTTGGGAGGCGGCAAGGCCAATACCCTGTGCTTCGGCCATAGTATCGAACATATCATCGACCAGCTGCACAATGCGCTCATCGACCTGAGTTACCGGCGCTGCTTTGAGCCGCAGACGCGGGTGGGGATACTCAAGAATATTTAGTCTAGCCATAGCGAATGTGATGAATTTCTAAAAATTGAGTTAAAAGCACTGCTAACATTAGCGTAGCCCGTAGCCATAAAAATCATTGCTGGGTATTCAGGTGGCAATTATACACTAACCGAGTGCAGGGAAAGGACTCGTCGCCATGAAAAAACTCATATTGAGATTTGCTCTTTTAGTTGCTGTTGTTGCTCCACAGCCTGCCATCAGTGAGACGGAAAACCTACTCAATGAAACCGTACCCAAGCAATATAGGGTGGTTGAAGGGGATACATTGTGGGATATCTCAGACCTGTTTCTGCGTGACCCTTGGATGTGGCCGGAAATCTGGCATGCTAATCAGCAGATTGCCAACCCGCACCTTATATACCCCGGTGATCTTATCAGGTTAGTTTATGTCGATGGCCGGCCTAAATTAGTTGTTAGCCGCAGCCGTGATAAGAAGCTTTCACCTAGTATTCGCACTGAGGATCGAGACGGCGCTATAGAGGCCCTGCCACTAGATATCATCAATAACTTTCTGTCTAAAAACCGCGTGACCAACACCGCTGAACTCGAAGTAGCACCCTATGTGCTGGGGGGCTATGAGTCCCGGTTGCTGATGGGTATGGGGGACGACCTCTATGCCCGCGGCGATTTTACCAGGAACCAGTTGAACTACGGAGTTTATCGCCCGGGCGATGCTTATATCGACCCGGTTAGTGGTGAGATCCTGGGTATTCGAGCCGAGGATATCGCCTCTGCGAGAATCAAGGCAGTAGATAAGGATATTGGCACATTGGGCGTGACCAGATCCAAAGGTGAGATTCGTCTTCGCGATCGCCTACTAAACCGTGAAGAGCGGGCCCTGCCCCCTGATTTTCATCCACGGGCACCTGGTCAGGAAATACGCGGTCAGGTGATAAATATTGAGGGTGGCGTGCGTATTGGCGGTGCTCTCGATGTGGTGTCTATCAATCGCGGTGATCGTGAGAGCCTTAAAGCAGGTGATACCTTGGCCATTTATAAGGCTGGCGAATGGATCAAAGACCCTGTCGCCAAAAATCAAGTCCGACTTCCAGATGAGCGCATTGGATTGCTAATGGTGTTCTACAGTTACGAAAAGATGAGTTTCGGCCTGGTGATGGAGGCAGATCGTCAGTTAGATGTCGGTGATTTGGTTCGCAATCCATAATACAAAGTAGCCCTGTGCCATGTCCGATGATCTGGAAACCCATTACTGCCTGGTCGCTCAACATCTTGAGAGCTTTCCACTAAGGCTGCAGGCAGAGTTACTCAGTCTGCTGCACAGTTACACTGAGATTTTTACTGCAACTGACCTAGATTTGAACAGGGAACTACAGGCGCTGTTGGAGAATCTCAGGCAGCAGTATCAACAGGGTGACTGGCGGCCCCAGGTTGAAAAAATCCTCTCTGCCACGGAGCATTGCGCAGCATCTATTATCAGTATCACCAGCCCAAACTACCCTGCCCAGCTCAGCCAAATCGGCGGAGCCCCTCCACTGCTCTATGTTCGCGGAAATATAGATAGTTTGCATCTGCCCCAGATTGCCATGGTCGGCAGTCGACGTATGACCAGAGATGGCGAAACGAATGCCTATCAATGGGGTAAGCATTTGGCCAATGCCGGTTTCACCATTACCAGCGGTTTGGCACTGGGCATTGATGGTGCCGCCCACCGCGGAGCGCTGGAGGCAAATGCGGCTTGCTCTGGGACTACCATAGGGGTTATGGCCACAGGCATAGGCAAGGTTTATCCCCAAAGACACAGGGCGCTTGCCGAGCAGATACTCGAGTCCGGTGGCGCTTTGGTGACGGAGTTTGATCCTGATTCAGAGCCACTACCCCCTCGCTTTCCCCAGCGTAATCGCATTATCAGTGGCCTCAGTCTGGGAGTGCTGGTAGTTGAAGCTGCACTGAAAAGCGGCTCATTGATTACTGCCCGCTACGCCCTGGAGCAGGACCGAGAGGTTTTTGCGATCCCGGGTTCCATCCACAATCCCCAGACCAAAGGCTGTCATATGCTGATCAAACAGGGTGCACAACTGGTTGAACAGGCAGATGATCTGGTCGCTGAGTTGGCTGGGCCCTTGGCCGGGTTAACAGCTGGGTTAACCGCTGGAATAAGTCAGCCCATAGCAGCGCCATTGCCCGACCCGGAGAATGGTTTAAGTAAAGAAGAAGCAGCGGTTTTTCAGTCTTTGGGCTTTGATGCTGTGGCCATAGACAGTCTCAGTAGTCCCTTTGATGCGGCTAAACTAGCACAATTATTAGTGTCTTTGGAGCTCAAAGGGTTGATCACCAATGACAGTGGGTTTTATCGGCGATTGCTCTAGACCCAATCAGCTCCCATGGGTCCCCCATCCGTAGTTGCACCGGGCTCAAACTTCCGGTAGATTGCGCGATCCTTAGATATGGTGACTAAAAAATGAGCAAACCCTTTGTTGCGATTTTAATGGGTTCCGATTCTGACTTGCCGGTTATGGAAGCCAGTTTTGAGATCCTTAAAAAATTCGATATTCCCTTTGAAGTCAAGGTGACCTCGGCACATCGTACCCCAGAAGCTACCCATAGCTTTGTAACCGATGCCGATGCCCGTGGCTGTGCAGCATTTATCTGTGCTGCAGGTATGGCTGCCCACCTTGCAGGTGCAGTTTCTGCGACCACATTAAAGCCTGTAATCGGCGTGCCAATTAATGGTTCTCTCGACGGACTGGATGCCCTGCTTTCTACAGTACAAATGCCTGGTGGCATTCCAGTGGCCACAGTTGCCATAGGTAAAGCCGGTGCCAAGAATGCGGCCTATCTGGCGGCACAGATTATCGGGGCATCTGATTCAGAAATGCACAGCAAGCTGGTTGCTGAGCGAGCGGCTAATGCGCAGGCTATTCTGGCCAAAGACGCGGCGCTTCAGGAAAAGCTGAAAAACAGCTAAATCTGCTGTGATCAATTGGAGTAACCACGCCAAAGTATGCCGTGCGGCCGCTGCGCTGCAGGACTTTGGGGTGGTTGCCTACCCCACAGAAGCTGTGTGGGGGCTGGGCTGTGATCCCTGGTCCGAATTTGCAGTCAACAAGATTCTCCAACTCAAACGCCGGCCCGTCAGCAAAGGCTTGATACTAATTGCTGATCGCGCTGAGCATTTTGCTCCCTTCCTTCAGGGTCTTGACCCTGATCATTTGCAGCGCTTTGTCGCTGATTACAACAAGCCCACTACTTGGCTGGTGCCGGATAATGGCGTGGCCCCCTCGTGGATTGTTGGTGAGCATCAGAGCCTGGCATTGCGTATTACTCGCCATCCTCTAGCTGCAGAGCTCTGCCGGGCATTTGGTGGCCCCATTGTGTCCACTTCAGCAAATCCTCAGGGTTTGCCCGCAGCGACAACAGGGATTAAAGTGAAATCATATTTTGGCAGCCGCATTGATTTTCAAACCCCCGGCATCGTTGGGCGAGCCAAAAACAGCAGTGAGATTAGACATTTAATAACCGGCGAGGTTATCCGTGCAGGATAAAGTGCAGCAGATCGACAAAAATCTGGTCAAGAGCTACCTTCTTGGATTGCAGGACAGCATCTGTGTGGCCCTGCATGCGGAAGATGGCTGCGACTGGCAAGAGGACAGCTGGGTTCGCAAAGAGGGTGGCGGTGGTCGTAGCCGGGTGCTGGTGGACGGCGCCTTTATTGAAAAAGGCGGGGTCAACTTCTCTCATGTTTTTGGTGACCAGATGCCCGCCTCTGCAACACAGAATCGGCCAGAACTTGCCGGGCGCAGTTTTGAGGCGATGGGGGTGTCTCTGGTGATTCATCCTAAGAACCCTTATGTTCCGACATCCCATGCCAATGTTCGCTTCTTTATCGCTGAAAAAGAGGGCGCAGATCCGGTGTGGTGGTTTGGTGGGGGATATGACCTGACCCCCTATTATGGCAATGAACAGGATTGTCGCCATTGGCACAGTACCGCCAAAGATGCCTGTGATGCATTTTCCACCGACCTGTATCCACGGTTAAAAAACTGGTGTGACAAGTACTTCTACCTCAAGCATCGAGATGAGCCCCGGGGTGTAGGCGGTCTGTTTTTTGATGATTTTAATGAGCTGGGCTTTGAGCGCAGCTTTGCTTTTATGCGCAGCATTGGCGATAGCTACACTGCAGCCTATCTTCCCATTGTGCAGCGTCGTCGTGACACTGAATTCGGCGAGCGAGAGCGCAGCTTTCAGCTCTATCGTCGCGGGCGCTATGTGGAGTTTAATCTGGTCTGGGATCGGGGCACATTGTTTGGGTTGCAAACAGGTGGCCGCACAGAATCTATACTTATGTCACTGCCGCCACTGGTGCGCTGGGAGTATGATTGGGCACCAGAGCCCGGCAGTGCAGAAGTCGAGCTCTATGAAAAATATCTTATTCACCGCGACTGGGTTTAACCATGACTGACAAATATGCCGTTTTTGGCAATCCCATCAAGCACAGCAAATCCCCAGAGATTCATCGGGCCTTTGCTGTGCAGACTGTGCAGGCCATGGATTACAGCCGACAGTTGGTAGAGCTAGATGGCTTTAATACTGCGGCAGACAGTTTTTTCAAGGCCGGTGGCCGCGGGTTAAATATCACCCTGCCCTTCAAGCAGGATGCCTATAGCTATGGTTCAAGAATTACCCCCAGAGCCCGTCGCGCCGGAGCAGTCAACACATTGGCGATGCAGGATGACGGCACCGTGCTGGGGGATACCACAGATGGTGTGGGTCTGGTGACGGATTTAAAAGACAATTTAGGTTGGCACATTCGCACCAAGCGGGTTTTGATTCTGGGTGCCGGGGGTGCGGTACGAGGTGTGCTGGAGCCACTGCTGGCTGAGCAGCCGCAACATGTTGTTGTAGCTAATCGCACTGTTGAAAAGGCATTGCAGCTGTCCAAAGGCTTTGCCGAGCTGGGTTATATTTTGGGCTGTGGTTTCGATATGCTCGACGGACAGGAGTTTGATCTGATTATTAATGGTACCAGCGCCAGTTTGCAGGGAGGTATGCCGTCGCTACCAGACAGCCTGTTGGCACCAGCTTCTGAGCAGGGCAAAACAGCCTGCTATGACATGATGTACAGCGCCAAACCGACCCCCTTTATGGGATGGGCCCGTCAGCGGGGCGCACTGGCGGCAGATGGTTTGGGCATGTTGGTCGAGCAGGCTGCAGAGTCTTTTGGCCTGTGGCGCGGTATACGTCCGGACACATCCCATGTGATTGATGCCCTGCGTATCAAACTGGCCTCGGAAGGCTAGACGAGTACTAGCTGCTCTGTTGTTCTGCCAAATATTGATCTTTGAGCTTTACATAGTTAGCCGGTGAATAGGTAAAGAAGTTTTTTTCGCTCTCTGACAACTCCCGCATCTGCTTGCAGGGATTGCCGACATAGACAAAACCACTGTGCAGAACTTTGCCCGGTGGCACCATGCAGCCGGCACCCACAATCACTTCATCTTCAATAATGGCGCCATCATTTACGATGGCTCCGTTGCCAATCAAAATTCGATTGCCAACGCTGCAACCATGCAGTACCGCGCGGTGACCAATAACCACATCATCGCCAATGGTCAGAGGCCAGCCATCGGGGTTGAAGTCAGAGGCATGGGTAATATGCAGTACAGCATTGTCCTGCACATTAGATCTGGCACCTATTTTTATGGAGTGCATATCCCCGCGGATAACCGCCCCGGGCCAGACCGAGGCATCGTCTCCCAGGCTCACATCACCAATCACAGTAGCAGCGGGATCCACATAGACCCGCTGGCCAAGTCTTGGGCTAATGCCACGGTGAGAGCGAATTGAGTGATCCATAATCATTGCTGTCCGATATAATAAAGCTCCTATTGTGGTGAACTATCCATGGCTTTTACAACTAAAAAACAATTTATTGCTGGCGTTACCTGCCCTAAATGTGGCCAGATGGACAAAATTCTGGCCTTTTCAGAGAATGGTATTAACTACAGGGAATGCGTGAGCTGTGGGTTTAAAGATGAGATGAGGCTGTCATCGACGCCTAGAGAACTTGAAACCAGAGTTAATACCAGTGCTGATGAGATTGCCAGCCAAACCCAGCCGGTAAAATTGATGGATCCCAAGGGCTAGCAAGCACCTGTGCATATTGAGTTAGTGGAGGCGTACTTGGTATTTTGGCTGTTGAACAACAGGCGGATATTGGATGAATCGGTCAGGCATGGATAGTGGATTAGTGGGTTACTGCTCAGATTTTTGCTGTAGGCCTCAAGCTTCTTCTGCATACCAGAAT
>CAXAJC010000029.1:0-17693 GCA_963969005.1 uncultured Cellvibrionales bacterium
GATCAGATTGGCCGTCGGGGCCTTAAAAATGCGGCACTAAGCTATCTGATTCTGGTAGATAATATTGGCCCAGAGCTGGCCTGGCAGCAGTTTAATAATGCCGACAATATGACCGATCAGGCCGCGGCACTGTCGGCACTGGTGAACTGCCCTGAGGCAGCTGCCTATGCAGAGCAGGCGCTGCAGCAGTTTGAACAGCAGTATCGAGATGAAGCCCTGGTCATGAATCTGTGGTTACAGATTCAGGCGACTAATAGTCAGCCCGGTGGGTTGCAGCGGGTGCAGGCACTGTTGGAGCATTCGGCGTTTAATATGACCAATCCAAATAAAATCCGCAGTCTGATCGGTGCATTTTGTTCGGCTAATCTAGTTAATTTCCATAGTGCAGATGGCAGCGGCTATAAGTTTTTGCAGGAGCAGATCTGTGCCCTGAATTCGGTTAATCCCCAAGTGGCTGCGCGACTTGTAACCCCATTGACCAGGTGGAAGAAATTCCCCGAGCCTAATAGACAGCTGATGCGGGATGCATTGCAGAATATTGGCAAGCAGCAAAACTTAGTAAAAGACCTGCAGGAAATTGTCACAAAGTCCCTCTAAATTCTCTATTTAGGTGCGGATAGATACTTTCGGCTAAGTTTTCGGCAGACCACGAAACTATGTACTACTATTTAAGCATCAGCTTCCCGATCTTGCACGATCTGAGCTGATGTTCAGACGACCAGGGCAGCCTGGAGTGCTAATTACCCGATTAGCACGTTCCGTCTGAACAGTATGTAACTCCCTCCCTCGGAGGCTTTCTAAGCCTCCTTTTTTTACGGCAGCTTTTTTACGGCAGCTTTTTGGCCTCATTAGTGGCTGCGAACCACCGCCGCTCCACTGGGAATACGAATATCATCCACCAGATCCTGCACTTTGGGAGGGGGTGGTGGTGAGAAGCGACTAACTGCAAAAGCGGCCCCTATATTGAGCAACATCCCTATAAAACCAATACCCTCGGGTGAAATACCTAACCGCCAGTGCTCGGCGTTATTAAGCTGCGGCGATACAAATTTAAAGTACACAATATAGGAAAAAGTAAAGATCAATCCCAACAGCATACCGGTGATAGCACCCTGTTTATTGATGCGTTTACTAAAGATGCCCAGCACAATGGCAGGGAATAATGAAGCGGCCGCCAGACCAAAGGCAAAGGCGACCACCTGTGCCACAAAGGCCGGTGGGTAGATGCCAAATAAACCGGCGATACAGACGGCCACAGCGGCTGCAATTCTGGCAAATAGCAGTTCCTGCTTCTCGGTGATGGCTGGCATAAGAGTTTGCTTGAGCAAATCATGGGACACCGAACTGGATATTACTAGTAGTAGGCCGGCAGCCGTTGACAGAGCGGCGGCTACACCGCCAGCAGCCACCAGGGCAATTACCCAGCCTGGAAGATCGGCAATTTCAGGATTGGCCAGCACCATAATATCCCGATCAATTTTTACTTCATTATCTATACCCGCACTGTATTGCATCAAACCATCATTGTTTTTGTCCTGCCATGCCACCAGACCAGTGTTCTCCCAGTTACTAAACCACTGAGGCGCCTGTTCATAGCTGGTGTTGTGGACAGTATCTACCAGGTTGAGGCGGGCAAAGGACGCGACAGCTGGTGCCGTGGTGTAAAGAATGGCGATAAAGGCCAGAGCATAGCCAGCAGATTTTCGCGCGTCAGAGACTTTGGGTACAGTGAAAAAACGCACCAGTACATGGGGCAGACCAGCGGTGCCGAACATCAGAGCTGCAGTGATGGCAAACACATCGACAGTTGATTTACTACCCTGAGTATAGGCATTAAATCCCAAGTCGGTTAATACAGCATCCAGCTTTTGTAATACAGAGAGCCCTGAGCCATCGGCCACCTCAGAACCAAAACCCAGTTGGGGAATAGGGTTGCCTGTAATCATAATGGAGATAAAAATAGCCGGCACCATATAAGCAAAAATCAGCACGCAGTACTGGGCTACCTGGGTGTAGGTAATACCTTTCATGCCGCCGAGAACCGCATACATAAACACTACGGCCATGCCGATAATTACGCCGGTTTCTACATCCACTTCAAGAAAGCGCGAAAATACAATACCTACGCCACGCATCTGGCCAGCCACATAGGTAAAGGAGACGAAGATCAGGCAGATAACCGCGACTATACGAGCTGTCTTGGAATAGTAGCGCTCACCAATAAAGTCGGGCACGGTAAAGCGGCCAAACTTACGCAGATAGGGGGCCATTAGCAGTGCCAACAGCACATAGCCACCGGTCCAGCCGAGTAGGTATACAGAGCCATCGCGGCCCATAAAGGAAATAATACCTGCCATGGAAATAAATGAAGCCGCGCTCATCCAGTCGGCCGCGGTGGCCATACCATTGACCACAGGATTAACACCACCGCCAGCCACATAGAAATCTTTGGTTGAGCCTGCGCGGGACCAGATAGCAATACCTATATAGAGCGCAAAAGAGGCTCCGACAAATAAATAAGTCAGTAGCTGAGTACTCATGGGGAATCCTCCTCAGCATCATCATCGACGCCAAATTGGCGTTCAATAATTTGTATTCGCCAAGCGTAAATAAATATCAGCGCAACAAATACATAGATAGCCCCTTGTTGAGCAAACCAGAAGCCAAGTTTAAAACCGAAAAATGTAAACTGATCGAGCCAGTCGACCAGAAGAATTCCACAGCCAAAAGAAACTGCAAACCAAACCACTAAGAGCTTTGCCAGCAAGCGTAAATTGGCTCGCCAATAATCTGCGGCATTTTTTTCCATTAGGTGTTTTTGGCTATTGTGGTCATGGGAGTTGGGGTTTTCACCCGCATGGCGATATGGCTGCTGTGACATTTGGCTTGCTTCCTTTGATTATTTTTTTTATGTTAGCCTAATTTTACTGCTGAACACATTGTACCCCATTATGAGTGCCCAATAGGTTGGGTTAATGTTGACCCTCCTTTTTTTGGGGCGCAGGAATGAACTCAGTTAAACAACCTGCTTACTCAGGATACAGTGACTGTAATTCCTGCCCGCGTTCGGCTGTGCTTTTGCGGGAGAAGCTGGACTGCTGTTTGAGACGTTTTAGCAGCAGTGGAATATCAAGTGGGTCGCCACTGGTATCAGCTTTGTAAAGTTGCCGATCAAGCTGAGTAAACTGTTGCTGCAATTCCATATCAGCCAATAACAGGCTGAGGTCTTTTAATGTTGTCGGTGGCGTCTCGGCGAACAGTTGTCGGCCCCAGACCAAAATAGCATCGCGCATGCCCATCAGATTATTTTTATCTGCCTGAATTTCAATGGCTTTAAGTTTTTGTTTCAGGCTCAGCAATGCCGGTGTGGCTGACTGGGTGCTGGTTCGCCCAGTTGAGCCTGACCTGGGTCGTTTTAATAGCAGCATGGCCAGAGTGGCAATCAATAGTGCGTTGAGTGCGAGGGATAAGTTAGTCAGCAGGAGTGGCGCAGTGGGCTTTTCACTGGCCCCAATAGCCATCGACTCCATAGATTGTGGCTGAACAGTGGCTGGGCTAATAGCCACTGCTATGCTGGGGCTGACCCGCACTGTTTTGGCGGCCAGGCTCGCGGTTTGCATACGCTGATTGACCGTATCCCACCATTTTACGTTGATTGCGGGGAAGGTAATCTCACCGGCCCGACCGGGCACCATGGCCAGGGTCTCGGTGCGGGTACCTACTATGGTCGAGCCTTTTGCCTGCTCCTGGAGCTGGGGCTGATCCGGGTAGATTTTATAGTCGTCGCTCTCAATCATCTGGATTGGGGTTATCTGGGCGCCGGTCAATCCCGCGGCACTAATGGCAATGGCTCTGGTGACTGGTTCGCCCACCGTCAGATTATTCAGATCAGTACTCCACTGCTCGGCAAGCTGGACTTCAGAACTTGGCATCCATTGATCTGCTGCTATATGCGCAGGCCTGACCATAACGTCGATAGTCTTACTCTCTGTGCTGCGAAAAATACGTGTGCCTCGATTGGTAAAGCCGCCGAACTGGCTACGGCCATTGCTTTCATAGGCACCAAAACGCAGAGCGGGAATAACAAGTTTGCCCGCCACCTGAGGAAACAGCGCGTACTTTACCTCCACAATCAGATAGTTTCGGCCATTGATGATTTTTTGAAATTGATTGTCGCCAATTTTTTGCATTATCGCATCGGGGACATTGAGATCAGAGAGACTCAAATCTGACAGTTGCACGGAGGTGTAAAGGCGGTGAGTAAGTACCAGCTGTTCCTGAATATGGACAGACTCTTTATCCACCAGGGTTTCGGTATAAATAGGCTGTTTTCCAGCACCGGTGGTTGCGGCGCTGGCACTGCGCACCCTGATTTCCACCGCATTGCTGATATCTTTTTTAAAGTTTAGGGAGGGGATTAATATCAACCCCGTGCGCTTGGGCATTAACACCATGGTCCAGTCGGTATAGGATTCAGACTGGCCATTGACCCAGCTGTACTGCTGCTGGCGATTATTGGACAGAATCTCAAAGTCGTTTTCCAGAGGGCTAAAATCCGGCTGCCCAGTCATGACCTGGCCATCGTATCTGATCACCAACTGCAGGGTTTCATTGCTATCTATAACGCTGCGATCAACAGTTGCGGTCAGCGCGGCCCAACTCAATGTGGATGCTGTCAGCAGCAACAATGGGAGAAGGTTTTTTACCATGGATACATTCATTTACCAGCGCTCTTGCTCATTGGGTGGTTTGGGTTGTCGTTGCTCCAGTGCACGTTGTCGCGACTGATAGCGAAATTTTTGCCGCAGCAGGCCGCCGGGATCATCTGGTACCCGACGAAGCATCTGTTCAATCTCTTGCTGGTTTTGTTTCTCCTCCTCGCTAGGCTCTGCCTCTTGAGTCTGTGCCTGCTGCTCTTGCTCGGACTTTTGCTTGGATTCTTGCTCAGATTGCTGCTGTTCCTTGTCGGATTTGTCCTGGTTGTCTGTGTCCTGTTCCTGATTTTTCTCTTGATCCTGCTGGTTATTTTGTTGCGGATCCTGTTGTGATTGATCTTGGTTTTGCTCTTGTTGACTGTCTTCATTATTGGAAGACTGCTGCTGGTTCTGCTCTTGATTCTGCTGCTGATCATCTTGCTGTTGATCGGATGAGTTTTGCTGTTGTTCCTGTTTTTGCTCTTGCTGTTGTTTTAGCTGTTCCAGCAGATTGCGATTGGCGATAGCATCTTCCATCTCTGGCTGTCTGGCCAGAGCTTCATTATAGGCTTCAATCGCAGCCTCCAGATCTCCGGCTCTGGCTAGTGCATTGCCGCGATTGTAATGGGCATCGGCACTGTCGGAGCTGACAAAGTCATCAATGGCTGCACTGTAATCACCAGCTCTGTAGGCGGCGCTGGCGCGCCACTGGCTGTCCTCAAAAAGTGCCTGAGCTGCGGCTGCATCTCCAGCGGCCAATGCTTCGGCTGCCTGTTGATCAGGGGTTTGCCACAGATCCTGCCAGACTGATGCGTCTGCAGTCTGCGGCTGCATTAGAAATGGAGCTATCAGCACCATAGCAACAATATTTTTGCGAAAGCTAAGGAGTAATGCCGGCAATAATAATATGATTAGCCAGAAACCCTGGTCGTCCCACAGGTCAAAGGAGCGATCCAGTTCTCTGGTGGCATCCGGGAATAGCTGCTCTGTACCGGCCAGCAGTTGCTCAATATCTGAGTCGTCGGCACTGAGTTGACGGTAGATGCCGCCGCTGTAACCAGCCAGTATCTGCAGTGAAGAGGAATCCAGTTTGGGGATTAAAATCGCTCCGCTGCTATCTTTGACAAAGCTGCCATTGCCATAGGGAATAGGTGCCCCCTGGGCAGTGCCTACGCCAAGTATCGACAGGCGAAAGTTGCCTGCCTGAGCAAGCATTGCCTGAATGGTACTAAATGCAGATCTAGCGACTCCATCGGTGATCAGCAACAGATCTGCCTGGGTATAACCTCCATTGGTGGCCAGATTAATGGCCATCTCTATGGCATCCTCAGTGTTGCTGCCGTACTCGGCCAGAAGACTGGGATGCAGCACTGGCACCAGGCTGATAATGGTGTTGCTGTCTTCAGTCAGGGGCGACACTGTATGGGCTTCGCCGCCATAGACTACCAGCCCATTAAAGCCTTCATCCTGCTGCTTAAGAATATCGATCAGTTTAAATCTGGCCCGGACCAGTCGGCTGGGAGCAATATCCTGAGCCAGCATACTGGGGGATAAATCAAAAATAATGATCAGGGCGCTATCTTGCTTGTGCACAGGTTGTGGCAGTTGTTTCCATGTTGGGCCGGCGAGGGCAGTGCAACAGAGTATCCAGGCTGCTGCAACCAAGCGGAACATATGACCACTGGAACGACCTTTTTTCCCACTGCCCCCCTGCATTAAAAACGGCAGCAACTCCGGGTTAATAATATTTTCCCAGTTGCCAGCACTGCGTTTGCGCCATTGATAGAATGCGATTATCAGGGCACAGGGTAGCAGGCCCATAAACCACCAGGGCCTAAGAAAATGCAGTTGTTCTATGCCTTGCAGCCAATCAGCCATGGGCACCTCTGCGGTTGTTTATCGCAGCGATCAACAGACTTAAAATAAAGGCCGCAGCCAGCGGCCAGTAGAACAGGCTGGCCACAGGGCGAATGGTTTCTGCCTCTTGCTCAATGGGCTCCAGTCTGTTGAGTTCGGCATAGATAGCGGCCAGTTCCTGCGGATTGCGGGCGCGGAAAAACAGTCCGCCAGTGGCCTCGGCTATGCCAGTTAATGTGGCTTCATCGAGATCAGCGCTGGGATTGGTGACCCGTTTGCCAAATAGCCCCCAGGTCTCTTGAACATCAGCACCTATGCCAATAGTGTAGATTTTTACCTTGGCGCGGCGGGCCAGATCTGCAGCTTTTAAAGGCTCCAGTTCGCCGGCATTGTTAGCGCCGTCGGTAAGCAAGATTACCACCCGATGGTTTTCCGGGCGGTCTTGCAGGCGCTTGACTGCCAAGCCAATAGCATCACCTATAGCTGTGCCATTGTTGCCAGCAAAACCAATTTGGGCTTCATTTAATAATGTCTCCATGGTTTTGCGATCAAAGGTTAGAGGGGTTTGCAGATAGGCTTTTTCACCAAATAGAACCAGCCCTAGGCGATCACCTTCACGCTTGATAACAAAGTCACTGACCACGGCTTTTACCGCCACTAGTCGATTGACCTCACGGCCGCGCAATTGCATGTCTTCCCGTTCCATGCTGCCGGAGATGTCCACTGCCAGCAAAATATCCCGACCATTGGTTGGCACTGCGATTGGCTCACCTATCCAAACCGGGCGTGCCAGAGCCACCACGGCGGTTACCCAGGATAATGTTAATAACAACAGCACCAGGTTTTTGCGCCAGTTGCTGGCATTGATTGACAGCTCAGTACCCTGAGCTGCACTGGCCAGCATTGGTGCGCGCAGCGCACGAATATTGATATCTGCAGGAGCGCGCAAGCGACGGTAAATAAACGGCAGGGGTAACAGAACCAGTGCCCATGGCCAGAGTAGATTTAACATGCTGGTGGAACCTTGGTTTGATGTTGCTTGATCCAGATAATGGCGCTGCTAATAAGCTGCTCTGTCAGAGCGCTATCGATTTCCGGCTGCTCGGCGTAGAGCATATTATCCAGATTAGAGGGCAGGTTTTTGAATAATGGTTGGTTGCAGCTGCTCTGCATAAAGGCGATAAAGTCGTTGATACTCAGGCTGCTGAAATGTCGCTCTGGGTAGGCACTATTGGCAGTCTGTTTTAATGTGGCAAAAAGAGCTGGCAGCAGATCTGCCCCCTGGTTCTGTTGCAGTTGGATGATTCTTAATATGGCCTGACGACGATAGAGTCTTGCCCTATAGCGTTTTACCAGCAACCAGGTGAGCCAGCCAAGCAGACTGGCAGCGACGATAAGAAGCAGCCACCAGCCTGGCGCCATTGGCCAGGTTGAGATATCTGCCGGCAGATGGATATCCCGCAATTGGGCCAGGGGATCGCTGGGGTTCATTGGCACACCATCATGATTTTGCTTCACCTCTGGAGCGCGCAGCATTGCGCCGCTTGCCGTAGGCTCGTGCCAGCACGGACATTACATTTTCGGCACTGTTAAAAGACAGTAACCCTGCGGACAGTTGCTCGCTGAGTTTGCGTAAATGCTGACTGCGCTGGCTAAAGGCATCGACAAATTGCTGGCGCAGCTGTTTATTGCTGCTGTCGAGCATAATGCGCTGCTGACCATCTGTGACGGCATAGAGAGAGGGCGGTGGCAGTTCGGTTTCAATGTTGTCATAGACATGGCAGAAATTGAGATTGCCATGGCGGGCCAGTTCAAACAGGTGGCGCTCGCAGCTGCTGTCCAAATCATGGAAGTCACTAACAATAAATACTGTGCTGCCCGGCAGAATAAAACGTCGGGATTCCTCAAGAATATCCCCAAGGCTGTAGCGATCTGGCTGCGGCTCTAACAGCTGGCTGCTGTACTCGTGGAGGGCATGAATAAATTGCAGCACCGCATGATGGCTGCGGCGAGATTTAATATCGACCTGTTGCTGTGAGCCAAAGACCAGACCGCCGGCGCGGTCATTGGCGGCCAGTCCGGCCCAGGCCAGGGCGGCAGAAATTTCACAAGCGACCACCGATTTAAGGCGCTGGCTGCCAAAAAACATTGGCCCGCGCAGATCGCTTATCACTAATATGGGGCGCTCGCGCTCTTCGCTAAAGATCTTGGTGTGGGGCACCTGAGTGCGGGCAGTCACCCGCCAGTCAATGCTGCGCACATCGTCCCCGGGCTGATAGATGCGTACCTGATCAAAGTCCATACCGCGCCCGCGAAAGCGTGATTTATGGCCGCCAGCCAGCATTTGTCTGGCCTGAATTTTTGGAAAGCCAGTCAACTCGCGGGCGCCATAGCGCAGCCTGATCATCTGGGCGAGACTGGCAACCGCCGGGTTGTCGCTGTTAGCTGTTGGGTCCACTGATTCACTCATGCGGATGGCACGGTCTCCAGCAGTTTGTCGATAACCTGATTGGCGGTGATGCCTGCGGCTTCTGCCTCAAAACTCAGAATCAGGCGATGGCGCAATACATCATGGGCAACGGCACGAATATCGTCCGGGGTTACAAAGTCTCTGTCCTCAAGCCAGGCCAGTGCTCGACTACAGCGATCCAGAGCAATGGTCGCTCTGGGGCTGGCACCATAGTCCAGCCACAGGGCCAGATCGCCACCGTAGGCTTGGGTATTTCTGGTGGCCAGAATCAATTGCACCAGATATTCTTCCACCGATTCACTCATATGAACTTCCAGGACTTCACTGCGGGCGGCAAACAATGTTTTCTGGGGTAATGGTTTAACAGTATCCTGAGGCTGTGCTTTGGCTTCTTGTCGCGACAGGGCCAGAATGGCACGCTCGGTTTCCGGTGCGGGATAGTCGACCATAATATGCATCAGGAAGCGATCCATCTGGGCTTCCGGCAGTGGATAGGTTCCCTCTTGCTCAATGGGGTTTTGCGTCGCCATCACCAGAAACAGCTCTGGTAGCTGATAGGTAGTTTTGCCGACGGAAATTTGCCGTTCAGCCATGGCTTCCAGTAGAGCTGACTGCACCTTGGCCGGGGCGCGGTTGATCTCATCCGCCAGCACCAGATTGTGGAACAAGGGGCCGGCCTGAAATTCGAAGGTTCCCTGTTGCGGACGATAGATATCACTGCCGGTAATATCTGCTGGCAGCAGGTCAGGAGTAAACTGCACGCGGTGGAAGTCCGCTTCAAGTCCTTCAGATAATGTTTTAATTGCTTTGGTTTTTGCCAGCCCCGGTGCCCCTTCCACTAGAAGGTGGCCGTCGGCGAGTAGGGCAATAATCAGACGCTCTACAAGATGTTCCTGACCGACAATTTTACTCGCCAGCCACTGCTTGATTTGGTTGATGTTCTGGTGCAAAAGTTACCTCTACATTGATTCAGTTAATAATGCGGATGTTGATTCTATTGCCTAAGGCAGTAAGTCTCAATTATGTTTTTTAGTGCTGCTCTGTGGCGGCAGTTGGCGGATAAAAATTGTTGGGTTTTTACTACCCAAGGTTGAATATCTTTTGTTACATCAGCCACAGGAATTTTATAGAACCAAGTTAAAGACTTATAAATTACATAAAGGTTGCAAAACCCGCTCATGGATGCAGAAAATAATATACAACGTAGCTAAATGCTGTAGTCGCTGAATAGTATTGCCAAGAAAAAACTCAATAAATCTCAGCTTCGGCAGTTCCAGCAATTTCTCACCAGCGCAGTTTACTTTCACCCGGATACTGAGTATCTCCGTCGCCCGGTCGAGGCGATATTTAGTAGTCTCTGGGAACTGCTAGTTTTTGGCAGAACTGCCGCTGAACCGGTCAATGGATGCTGTACCTCAGTGCGGGTATTTTATCCAGACATAGAGGCAGGGGGTTGGCACAATCGCTATACCTGCATCTTGAAGCGGCATGATTAAGATGATACTCCAGCCCTGATAGATCAGTGGCAGGTTTAGCAGGCACCATTAATAAGGCGAGCCGACAGTTCTTCGAATAGAAAGCCAAAGTAAAAAAAGGCCGCAAACTCACATGAGTTGCGGCCTTTTTGGTGGCTCAGTAAATATATCTTCTGTGAGCCGGAAGCAGGATAAATTCCTGCTTAAGTCTATTTTTTGGTAGCTACTATTAAGGTATTGCCCAATAATTTAGTGAGAGAGCCGTTATTTAAGAGCTGTAAATTAAAAGGTTCCAGTTCAAGCACTAAAAGCTAGCGACTTTTTGTTGGAAAGAAGCCTGGTTAAATCCATTCCAGTAGTCCTCGCGCCCTTCGCGCCAACCTCTTGACCAGTGATATGCCATTACCGACTGTTCCTGGTAGGGGCATGTTGCCAATGAGCGCTGCTGAACTGCGGCTTGATAGCCTTTTACGTACGAGCGGTGGTCCTGATCTCTTTTATGTTTTTTCACATCATCTCCTAATAGTTTATTTAGGAAACTGCCTTTCAGCCGGTAAAATCTGCTGAGAGCAGTTTTTATCAAACAAAATTGTGTAAAGAGCGATAGAATGAGCGCCTTTTTTGCGCTTGTTCCAGTTGACCAAATTTCATCGGCCCTGTCGAAGATTTTGTTTGTCTATACAGAGAGCGCTTTATTCCTAGAAGTAATGAAAGGATAACATTTGTGAGTGTTGGGTTAGATCATCAGTTATGGCTGGCTACCTGTCCCAAGGGACTGGAGCTTTTGCTGGCTAACGAACTGCAAGAGCTCGGAGCCACGGGCGTCAAGGAGACTGTGGCCGCCGTGCACTTTGAGGGTTCTCTGGAGCTGGCTTATCGCGCATGCCTCTGGTCAAGACTGGCCAACCGAATTCTGATGCCGCTGCATAGCTTTATGCTCAACAGCGCAGATGATCTGTATCAAGACTGCAATGATATTGCCTGGGAGAGCCACTTTACGGCAGCGCAGAGCATTGCGATCGACTTTATTGGCACCTCTCGCCATATCGACAACACCATGTATGGCTCCCAGCGGGTTAAAGATGCCATTGTTGATCGTATTCGTCGCGTTGAAGGCGAGCGCCCCGATGTGGATACTAAGAATCCAGATATTCGTATTCAAGTGCGTCAGCATAAGGGCCGAGTCACTATATCTCTCGATATTTCCGGCGAAAGCCTGCATCGCCGCGGCTATAGAACTGGGCAGGGCAGCGCACCCATCAAAGAGAACCTTGCGGTGGCACTGCTGTTGCGCGCGGGTTGGCCAGATATGGCTGCCGACGGCGGCGCACTGCTCGATCCTATGTGCGGTAGTGGCACTTTAATTATTGAAGGCGCGATGATGGCGGCCGATATAGCGCCGGGCCTGCTGCGCGAGCGCTATGGGTTTCAAAGCTGGTTACAGCATGATGCCGAACTTTGGGAAAGCATTCTTAGGGAAGCCGAGCAGCGCAAGGTTACCGGTCTAGAAAATCTCGAGCTGGATATTCGCGGCTACGATGCCAATCCCCGCGTGTTGGAATTCACCGCTGCCAACATCGAGAATGCGGGATTGGATGACCATATCCGCCTGGCCCATAAACCCATAGATCAGTTTGGTATGCCCACAGCCGAAAAAGGTTTACTGCTTACCAACCCTCCCTATGGCGAGCGTCTGGGTGAAGTGGACGAGCTGATTCCTCTGTATCAAAAGCTAGGCATAGTATTGCAAAAGAATTTTCAGGGCTGGCGCGCCGCGATATTTACCGGCAATGTAGATCTGGCTCGAGAAACCGATTTAAGTCCGCACAAGCAGTACAGTCTATTTAACGGGACCATACCCTGTAAATTATTAATCTTTGAAGACATGACTTCAAAGTCGGCGCAAATAGCCGCGCGATTGCAGCAGCCAGCACCAGCGCGAGAATTAAGCGATGGCACATTAATGCTGGTCAATCGCCTAAAGAAAAACCAACGTCGTTTGGACGGTTGGTTAAAACGCGGTGATATCAGCTGTTACCGACTTTATGATGCCGATATTCCAGAGTATTCAGTGGCCATTGATATATACGAGGGCGCCATTCATGTGCAGGAATACGCGCCACCGGCGACCATTCCAGAGAAAGATGCGCGCCAGCGTTTCGCTGAGGTGAAGGAAGCTATTAAAGCCTACGCGCCCAAAGCTGGCCGCAAAGTATTTTACAAAGAGCGCCGCCGTCAAAAGGGCGACAATCAGTACCAGCGTATGACCGAAGAGCAGGGCGAATCTATGATTGTTGGTGAGGGCCGCGCTAGATTAGAAGTTACCCTGTCACAATATTTGGATACTGGTCTATTTTTAGATCATCGCCCAGTACGCAAAATGCTTGGTGAGATGGCCAAGGGCAAAAAGTTCTTAAACTTATTCTGTTATACCGCTGTGGCAACGGTTCATGCTGCGCTTGGGGGTGCTAAAGAGTCTCTCAGTGTGGATATGTCCAACACCTATCTCGATTGGGCTGGGCGCAACTTTGAGCTAAACCAGCTCGACCCAACAGCCCATGGGGTAGAGCGCGCGGACTGCCTGCAATGGCTAAAAGCCACCACCTACAACGATTACTTTGATCTGATTTTGCTCGATCCACCGACATTTTCAAACTCCAAAAAAATGGAGTCGGTGCTGGACGTGCAGCGCGACCATGCCGAGTTGATTAGAGGTACCATGACCAAACTGGCGCCGGGCGGCACGCTGATTTTCTCTAATAACTTCCGCAAATTTAAGATGGACGAGCTTATTACACGTCAGTTTGAGGTAGAGAATATAACGGCCCAAGTATTGGATATGGATTTTGAGAGAAACCCCAGAATTCATAATGTGTGGAAGATTACTCGGCGCAGTACCTTTGGTTAATCAGCTTATTCTCTATACTGGCCCCAACTGCCATCTCTGCGAGCAGGCCAAGGCCATTCTCTATCCACTATTGGCAGAGAAAGGCTGGTTTTTTTTGGAGGTGAATATTCAGGATGATGAAGCACTTAAAGAAAAATACGGCATCCGTATTCCTGTTGTTGTACTGCCCAATGGTGATGAAAAGGGGTGGCCATTTACTGCGGCGCAGATTGGCCGCTTATTAGACGGGGCTGGCTAAGAGTTGCGGGATCTCATGCAGTCGACTCGGCCATAGCGATTCTCGGCAGGCTTCAGGTTAATTAAACTGCGCCACATACTTATCTAGTGCATTGGCAAAATCCATTCTATTGCGCTGGGTCAATGGCGGTGGCCCGCCACCTACTTGTACGCCACTATTACGCATACTGTCCATAAAATCCCGCATATTGAGCCGCGCTTTTATATTTGCCTTGGTATACAGCTCGCCCCTCGGGTTAAGCGCTTTTCCGTCCTTTTCAATAACTTCTGCTGCCAGCGGAATATCGGCGGTGATTACCAGATCGTCTTTTTCGACCATCTCAACAATGTGGTCGTCAGCCACATCAAAACCAGAGCTTACATGGATCGATCGCACCGTTGGGATTCTGGGTGTTGATAGGGGTTGGTTGGCGATTAAGATCAACTCAATACCTGTGCGTTGTGAAACGCGATAGAGAATATCTTTGATCACGGTAGGGCAGGCATCAGCATCGACATAAATTTTCAAAGCACAGCTCTCGAACTTGAAATAGGGGGCTTTTATAGATTGATCCTAGCTGCATTGCAAGTAGGCTGTTGGGGTTGTGTCTGGAATAAAAGACCCGCGATGGAATGCCATCGCGGGTCTTTCTCGTTATGGTGCTACAGGTTCAATTATATTGTTACTTCAGATCAAACCTGTCGGCCTGCATCACTTTTACCCATGCATTGACAAAGTCGTTGGCAAATCTTTGTTCTGCGTTATCAAAAGCATAGCTTTCAGCGATTGCCCTAAGTTCGGTATTGGACCCGAAGATTAGATCTACTGGCGTTGCGGTGTAGCGCGCTTCACCGGTATTGCGATCTACTCCTTGATATAGCCCATCTACATCAGCCTTTGACCATACTGTGTCCATATCGAGCAGATTGACAAAGAAGTCATTGCTCAGTGTGCCGGGGGCATCGGTAAACACACCATGACTGGATCCATCTGCATTGGTGTTTAGAGTGCGCATGCCGCCCATCAGGACAGTCATTTCGGGTACGCTTAGATTTAATTGATCAGCCTTGTCAACCAGCATCTCTGTAGGAGAGCGATAAGCAGTACTGGCGTTATAGTAGTTGCGGAATGCATCAGCTGTTGGTTCCAGTAAGGCAAAGGAGTTCACATCAGTTCTATCCTGGGTCGTGTCACCACGGCCTGATTGGAATGGCACCTCAAGTTTTGTACCTGCATCACTCGCGGCTTGTTCAATCGCTGCCGCGCCACCCAGAACAATCATGTCCGCCAGAGATACCTTGGCTGAACCATAGTCGGAACGAATCTCCTCCAGCTTGGCTAACACCATAGCCAGGTTCTGGGGGTTATTCGCGGCCCAGTTTTTCTGGGGAGCCAGAGCAATGCGTGCCCCATTGGCGCCGCCGCGCTTGTCACTGGCGCGGAAGCTCGATGCTGAGGCCCAGGCAGTACCCACGAGTTGAGGTACGGTAAGACCAGAATTGAGAATGCGTTTTTTAAGGGTTTTGATTGCATAGTTGCTGAGCGGTCTGGCTTTAGAGGCTGGAACCGGGTCCTGCCAGATAAGCTCATCTGCTGGTACCTCTGCACCCAGATACAATCCTCTGGGGCCCATATCACGGTGCGTCAGCTTAAACCATGCCTTGGCAAAGGCCTGTTGATATTCATCGGGATTGGCCAAAAAGCGCTCGGCAATAGCCTTATATTCAGGATCAAACTTGAGCGCCAGATCTGCAGTGGTCATAACCGGCGCGTGGAATTTTCCTTCCACATGGGCATCGGGGACCGACTGATGAAGGGATTCATCGGTTGGGATCCACTGTATCGCACCGGCTGGGCTGCGGGTCTGTTGCCACTCAAAGTTAAGCAGATTAGACAGGTACAGCGAAGTCCATTGTGTCGGAGCCTGTGTCCAGGCGCCTTCAAGACCGCTGGTTACAGTGTCTTCTGAATGGCCCTTACCGCAGCTATTTTTCCAGCCGATTCCCTGGGCTTCAATCCCAGCGGCACCCGGCTCTTTGCCAACACATTTGCCGGGTTTATGGGCGCCGTGCATTTTGCCGAAGGTATGGCCGCCTGCAACCAGGGCTACAACTTCCTCATCGTTCATGGCCATGCGACTGAACGCCACACGAATATTTTTCGCAGATGCCGCTGGATCTGGAACACCTCTTGGACCCTCTGGGTTCACATAAATCAAGCCCATATGAGTTGCACCTAACGGACGTTGTAGCTCGCCATCTATGTTGTGGCGGTCGCTGGCGTGCATTTCAACTTCTGGACCCCAGTAAACCACATCGGGCTCCCAATCATCCTCCCGGCCTCCGGCGAAGCCATAGGTTTCAAGACCCATATTTTCCAAGGCCACATTACCCGCTAGAATCATTAGGTCTCCCCAGGACAAAGCCTGGCCATATTTTTGTTTAACTGGCCACAGTAGGCGTCGGGCTTTATCTAGATTACCGTTATCTGGCCAACTGTTAAGTGGATCAAAGCGCTGCTGGCCGCCGTCACCGCCGCCGCGGCCGTCTAATGTTCGGTAAGTGCCAGCACTATGCCATGTCATGCGAATAAAGAATGGGCCATAGTTACCGTAGTCTGCTGGCCACCAGTCTTGAGAGTCGGTGAGTACAGCGTTGATATCTTGTTTCACGGTTGTCAAATCTAGAGAGTTGAATTCTTTGGCATAACTAAAACTCTCACCCAGTGGGTTCGAGCGGATATCATGGTCGCGCAGTGGCGAGAGGTCGAGTTGATCTGGCCACCAGAAATTATTGGTTTTTACCTGCTCACCGGCATTAGTTTGGAGAGTTACCAATGTTGCTAGCATTACTGTAACTGTCGATTTGATAACATACTGTATTTTCATATTAATCCCTTAAATTTAATGGTGCTCTTTCCTAAGTTAATCAAATTGAACATTTGTATATATAAAAGTTAGACAATAAACGAAGTTTCTTCAATATTTTGCCCTATTTTAAAATGCTGTAAGTCGCGGGATCATTCAAGGTTGCGAAACGGCTTGAGTACGGGCCGCGCCCTTGTAACTTTATGTATTCAGGGTAGAATGCGCGCTGAATTAAGTTACTCATGTGGCCCCTAGTATGGGTCACCACTGAAAAGGAAAACGCTATGCCCGCTGTTACGCTCCCTGATGGTTCCCAACGCATTTTTGATAATCCTGTTTCTGTGGCTGATGTGGCTGCTGATATTGGTGCAGGTCTTGCCAAAGCGACCCTCGCTGGAGTGGTCAATGGAGAGGTTGTCGACGCGTCCTTTATGGTGGCGCAAGATGCGACTCTGGCCATCGTTACTGATCGCTCGGATGAAGCACTGGAAATTATCCGTCACTCATCAGCACATTTGTTAGCGATGGCGGTTAAGGAGCTATTTCCCTCAGCTCAGGTGACTATTGGGCCTGTTATTGAGGATGGCTTCTACTATGATTTTGCCTTTGAACGGGCCTTTACCCCAGAGGATTTAGAGGCTATTGAGAAGCGTATGGCTGCGCTCTCGAGAGAAGACATTGCGGTTACCCGGGAAGAGTGGGACCGTGACGCAGCTGTTGAGTTTTTTAAAAGTATTGGCGAACAGTACAAGGCTGAGATTATTGCCAGCATTCCTGCTGACCAGGCTATTGGCCTCTATCGTCAGGGGGATTTTGTCGATCTATGCCGTGGACCCCATGTGCCCTCAACCGGCAAACTGTCTGCATTCAAGCTGACTAAGGTAGCTGGGGCTTACTGGCGTGGTGACAGCAATAATGAAATGTTGCAGCGTATTTATGGCACAGCATGGACCAATAAAAAAGAACTAAAAGCCTATATCAATCGCCTAGCGGAAGCCGAGAAGCGGGACCACCGCAAGATCGGCAAAAAACTCGATCTCTACCATATGCAGGAAGAGGCGCCTGGCTCTATTTTCTGGCACCAGAAAGGCTGGAGTATTTACAAAGCCATTGAAGACTTTATGCGTAACAAGCAGATTGAGCGTGGCTATCAGGAAATTAAGACTCCTCAGGTAGTAGATTTTAGTCTGTGGGAAAAGTCTGGCC
>CAXAJC010000030.1:0-17375 GCA_963969005.1 uncultured Cellvibrionales bacterium
GATAGGGCCGGGGCTTACGGTATTAACGCGGATGCCCATGGGCGCCAGATCCTGAGCCAGATTGCCAAAGTAGTTAAGCAGTGCAGCTTTCATCGCGCCATAGGGCACAGCACCGGCGAAGGCTTCCAGAGAGGCGGTAGAACCAATGCTGACAATAGAGCCACAGTCAGATTTTTCCAGATGGGGCTTAGCTGCATTAACTGCTTTCCAACTGGCCAGAACATCCGCTTCAAAATTGCTGCGCCATCCGGATTCCTCTGCATCAGCACCACCGGCACTGACATTGGCGACAAAGCCATCGACGCCACCCAGGGCATCGGCACAGTTACCCACCCAGGCTTCCAAAGAAGCGGAGTCTGTAACATCAACCACTTCACCATGGGCTTTCACGCCCATTGCCTTAATGGTATCTACCGCTGCATTAACCTCATCGGCATTGCGCGCACAGATACCCACATTGCAGCCCTCAGCGGCCAGGGTTTTTGCCAGCGCAAAACCAATACCTTTGGATGAGCCGGTAATCAAAACTGATTTATTCTTTAATTGCAGATCCATATTGATCGCTCCTTATTATTAATTTTTATATGACGCGAAAGCTCAGGCTTGCATATAGCGCGACAGATGGGAATCTCGCGACCCAAACATCACACCAATAGCCGTCAAGCGTTTAAAATAATGACCGACACTAAACTCGTCAGTCGTCCCTATTCCTCCGTGCAGCTGTATCGCATTGTGCGACACATAGCGCCCTGCCTTGCCCACCTTTGCTTTCAGGGCGGCAACACATTGCTCTGCATCCCCAGAACCATTATCCAGTTTCCAGGCCGTGGCCATTAGCAGTGATCTGGTTAATTCAATTTCCATATACATATCAACCATGCGGTGTCGCAACACCTGAAAGCTGGAAATTGACTGGCCAAATTGTTTGCGCTGCTTGGTGTAATCCACAGTTGCCTCCAACAGTGCATCCATGGCACCAACCGCCTCGGCACAGACAGCCACAATGGCGCGAGAAAAAATTGGCGCTGCCATAGCAGAGGCATTGCCTATTTCACCGACCAAAGCGTCGGCATCCACTGCCACATTGTCTAACTGCAACTCGCAGGCTGAACGACCATCGTAGGTTTTATAATTATTACAATGTAAACCCTGGCTGCTCATGTCCACCACAAACAGGCTGATGCCTTCTTTTGCGTCGATTGAGCTATCGCCAACACGGGCTGATACCAAAAACATATCCGCCTCAGGGCCATTAAGCACAACAGCCTTGCTGCCATTAAGCACATAACCATCGCTTGTTACTTCCGCTTTGGTTTCCACATAATGGGGGTTGGCCACATTGCCCTCTTCCAAATACGCCAGTGCGCCCTGCAACTCGCCGGCCATCAGGCCGGAGAGATAATGCTCTTTAATAGCAGGCTGTGCGCCAGCGGCAATTAATCCACCCACCAGCACAACAGATTCCAGATAGGGCTCAAGCACCAGATACTTGCCAAACTGTTCGCACAGAATCATGGTCTCGAGCGCGCCGCCACCAAAGCCACCAGCATCTTCTTCAAAGGTCATGGCCAGCCAGCCTAAATCAGCAAACATCTGCCACTGCTCAGCACTAAAACCACAGCTTTGCTTGACAGTGGCCTGACGATTTTCAAAACTGTAATTTTCACGAAGATACTTATCAGCACTATCATGCAACATTGTCTGTTCTTCGCTGTACTCAATAAACATGCAAATTAACACTCAATAAAAATTTAGTTAGAGGCGCAGAACTCGCTTAGCAATAATATCTCGCTGGATTTCTGCCGAGCCGCCGTAAATAGTTGAGGCGCGATTATTAATATATTCCGCCATTGTGGTGAGTCCGCAGTCAGGGCCAATGGAGTCACCCTCATAACCTGGCTGCAACGCATGAAGCTGTTTAACCAGTGCATGTTCACCCATTATTTCTACACTTAATTCATTAAAACGCTGGCCGATCTCTGTACCCATTATCTTGGTCAGGGAAGACAGTGCACCGGCATTGCCGCCTGCTTCAAATGCACCTTTAATCCGCAACTCAGTAAATTCCAGAGCCAGAGCATCCACCGCTACATCTGCCAGTTTGGCTGAAAATACCGGGTTGTCTTGCCACAGTCTGTCGTCGGCACCCTTCTGGGAAGCAGCCTGTTTGCTGATTTTAGCCATTTGTTTTTTATGGTCGATGGTGAAGTTGTGGCCGCCCCGTTCAAACTCAAGCAGTGACTTGGCAACATCCCAGCCCTGATTCTCAGCGCCGAGAAGATTGGCTGCGGGGACACGCACATTGTCAAAGAACACCTGACATTGCTCGACCGTACCGTCCAGGCCAACAATAGGCTCAACCTTTAAACCCTCTGTAGCCATATCCACCAGAATAAAACTAATCCCCGCCTGGGGCCGCCCTTCTTTTGAGGTTCTTACCAGGCAGAAAATCATATTGGAATGCTGGGCATAGCTGGTCCAAATTTTGGACCCATTAATAAGATAGTCATCGCCATCGCGGACAGCGGAGGTAATTAATGAGGCAAGGTCAGAACCTGCACCGGGTTCAGAATAGCCCTGACACCACATGTCCTCGCCGGAGAGTATTCTCGGTAGGTAATAGTCTTTTTGTTCGGCGGTGCCATGGTGCATAAGCATCGGGCCAAGCATCTGCAGACCCATAGCAGGAAATGCTGGCGCATTGGCTAGCTTGCACTCTTCCTGAAAGATATAGCGCTGATTTAATGTCCAACCAGTACCGCCATATTCTTCGGGCCAGTCCGGTGCGATCCAGCCTTTGGCATGGAGAATTCGGTGCCATTTCATGGTCGCGTCAAAGTCCGCAAAGACACTGGTCATCAGTGCGCCAGCGCGGCTGATATCTGGCGTTAAAGACTCTTCGAGAAATGCCCTGACTTCTTCGCGGAATACATTATCAGTCATAATTTATCTCAGTTGAGAAATCTGCCGTCACAACATAAACAAACAGCATTGTTTTTTAGTTTAGGGTTAATGAAAAGTTATTGCAATGAAATACCATTGATACTGGCCCTATTGTTTGCAAAGCTCGTTATGATTACTCAGATTCAATGGCGGCTTTGACAGTTTGCCGCAACACATCCTTGCGCACCTTGCCCGATGCTGTCTTTTCCAATTTGTCGCGCAGCTCCAATCGCTGGGGCCACTTTTGCTTAGCCAGCCCACTGCGCTCCAGAAAAAGCTGCAGCTCGGCAAGGTCTAGCTGCACTGAGTCTCTGGTTACCAGCAATGCGCAGACCCCTTCCCCCAGCCGTTCATGGGGCATGGCCACAACTGCGGCCTCGGAAATCAGCGGATGCTGGTGCAGCACATCTTCAATTTCCCGGGCGGAAATATTCTCGCCGCCACGTATAATGATATCTTTCTTGCGATCAGTGATAACAATGGCACCCTGGGCTGTGATATGTCCTATATCGCCAGTGTAAAAGTAACCGCGATCATCAATCGCCTGTCTGGTTTGCTCCTCTTCACCATAGCCGAGCATCATTGCCGGGCCCTTGACCAGAATCTCTCCATCCAATCCCTGGGCCAGTGGCTTGCCATCATCATCGGCAATAATCACATCCCAGTTATTAATGCGGCCATCGGTTGTAGCGGCCAGCATTTCTTCTTCAGGCTTTACAAACCCCACCGTAATTAATGGTGCTTCGGTGCAGCCATAAACTCTAAAGGCCCGGCAGTTTGCCAGAGCGCTATGGGCGTCGGTAATCAAGTTCGGCGGCACAGAGGCACCACCGCAGGCAAAAAAGCGCAGCGACGGCAAATCCAGAGAATCGTTTTTAGCCTTTTCTACCAGCTCCTGTAAAAACGGTGTGGCACTGACACAGCCAGTTGCCCCGACCTTCTCTATATAGGCGACGGCATTGTTAACATCCCAGCGCTCCATAAAGGCGGTTTTACAGTCACTGATAAACGCCTGCTCAATACCATTGGCAAAACCAGTGATATGGGTGACCGGTGAAGGCATCAGCATGACATCCTCAGCACCCAGCTCCCAGGCTTCAACACCATTATCTATAGCTCGAGCCAGAGACTGATGAGTATGGCGCACGGCTTTTGCCCGACCTGTGGTTCCAGAGGTATACATAACCACCTTTACCGCTTGCATATCTGTGGGCTGTTTATCTGGTATTGGCCCGGCCCTCTGTTGTATCAAGTCTTCATAGCGCAGCATTGCATCTGTTGCACTATCGTGGCGCACAGAGACCACATGCTGCAAATCAGGCAACTGGGGTTTCAAGCGCTCAATCATCTCAGGGAAATCATGACCGCGATAGACGCCGGGAATAAACAGGCAGCGGCTGCGGCTATCAGCCAGAATAAAAGCTAATTCACGGTCTCTATATATAGGTATCACCGGGTTGACCACCAGCCCAAGCCATACAGCAGCAATATCAACTGCAACAGCCTCGCGCCAGTTGGGCAGCTGGAAACTAATCACATCTCCAGCCCTTAGGCCTAAACTCGCCATTGATGCCGCCAGAGCCAGCGCCTCATCAAAGATGCTACCAAAGCGGATATGTTCACCATCTTCTGTGTAGATAGCCACAGCCTCAGCTGTGCTGCTTGCCTTCTGCTGGGCATAGTCCGCGAGATTTTTAGTACGTAGTCGCATTAGCGGCCTTATGCCTCTAGTTCAGTATATTTTTGATTTGCAGGCGTCTAGCTAAGTCATTACCAGAACGGAGCTTTTACGCAAAACTTGTGGTGATTAAGTTAACTTAAATGCTAAAAACATACAACCTTGATTGTTTATTAGGGCGATAAAATAGGTTGAATTTTGCGATTACTAGCGCTATATTCGAAATCCAGCAGATAAAAAGCCAACTCGCTTGTTTTTTGTTGGCCTACAAAGGGGAGAGCGCCAGATGCGAGGCTATAGTAGATCGATCCGCAGCGGCCTTGAATAAAATAACAATAGTATCCTGAAGGTATATAACAATGAATTATCAAAAAACCTATAAAAAACAATTACTTCCAGCAATCATATCAATTTGTACTCTGCCTCTGTACGCGGGCGGGGCTATTGCTCAAGAAGAGTCTGTGGGTCTTGAAGAAATCGTGGTTACAGCCCGAAAGCGTCAAGAATCTATTCAAGATGTACCTGTTGCTGTATCCGCAATCAGCCCGGGACAGTTAGAGCGCGGATCCATCACTAGCTCTCTTGATCTAGCTAAATTGGTCCCTAACGTGGAGCTCCACGAGACAAATATTGGTTCCGAATCACTCAGTGCATCGATCCGCGGCCTGAGCTATGACGATATCGAGAAATCTATCGAACCTACTGTAGGCGTTGCAATTGATGGCGTTTTCTTAGCCAGTAACTCCGGTGCGGTTTTCGACTTTTTTGATATTGAATCAGTAGAAGTTCTTCGAGGTCCCCAGGGCACTCTGTTCGGACGCAATACTATTGGTGGTGTGATCAACGTACAAAGGACAGAACCGACCGGTGAGTTCGGCGTAAAACTGGAAGCTGTTGCCGGTGATGAGAACTTGACTGATCTGAAAGGGGTAATCAATTTACCACTATCAGACAAAGGCGGCATCAAGTTATCCTTCAAGAATACTGAGTCCGACTCTCATGTTTACAACACTACTCTGAATGATCGTCGCCCATTCAAAGATTCAGAATCAATGAGCCTCGCAGTTAAGTACAACTTCACTGAGAATACCTCTGCGGTTTTAACCTATGATGATTATGACCACAACACAACTGCTCCAGATAACGTGTTTGTCAGTGCCGGAGCTCTGGGAGACGGTGCTCGCGCTTCGGAAGCCAATGATTGGAAAACATCTCCACAGGGCATTCCGCTGACAGCCACATTAAAGGGTGAAAATACCACTCTAAAAGTGACCCATAGTGCTGATAACTACGAGATAAAGTACATCATGGGTATTATGGATTACGAGGAAGCAGCAGATGAAGCTTCCTGGGGCACACCTGCGGTGTTCTTCCCTGTAGACCGTGATCAGGACTTTAAACAGACATCCCATGAACTGCAATTTATCTCAGACTACGATGGTCCAATGAATTTTGTAGCTGGTTTGTATAGCATGGAAGCCGATTCTTACATCACTTCCGGTCCAATTCAGAACTTTACATCGGATCATTCGTTAGAGACTTTCGCCGTATTTGGCGAGATGAGCTATGAAATAAATGATCTTTGGTCGGTTACCCTGGGTGCTCGATACACTGAAGAAGATAAGGAGTTGGATACTCGCTCTTATCCCATGGTAACGGGTAATGCTGCAAGACTTGCCGACAGTAGTGCTGCAGCTGATCTACTTAATGCCGCAAGCCCAACTTTCGAAGATGACAATGTATCCTACCGAATTGTCCTGCAGCGCGAACTTGAAATGGGCATGATGTACGCATCTTACTCAACAGGCTTCCGCAGTGGCGGCTTCTTTAACCGCGGTACCACTGACGCGGAAGTAGCACCTTTCGAATCTGAGGAAGTTGATAGCTTCGAAATCGGTCTGCGCAGCAACCCAACCGACAATTCGCAACTTAACATCACATACTACAATGCCGAGTACACAGACAAACAGGTAACCGTAATTACAGCCGCCAGTGACCCTGTGTGTGGCAAAGGTGGCGCTGCTGAGGATGCTGCTGGTGTAACCTGCTCCTTCGTTCGTAACGCAGGTGAAGTAAGCATGGACGGCATCGAGTTAGAAGGTGTATTGATGGCCTCTGACAACCTGACCCTAAGAGCAACAATCGGTACCTTTGATGGTGAATATGACGAGTATGACTACAATGGTGTAGACATAGCCAATCAAGCTCGCCTGCTGTATGCGCCTGAGCTGACTGCCTATTTGGGTGCTGAACACACCTCTGCAATGGCTGGCGGCCAACTGACCGTCAATGCTGGCTTTAGTTACAAGGATGACGTTGAGACTCAGGCTGATTGGTCTACCTACGATCCTGCTACAGGCCCAGAAGTGACTATCGAGAGCTACGAGTCACTGGATCTGTCTGCAACCTTTATCACGGATCTCGCTAACGGTACCCTGAAGATTCGCGCCTATGGCACGGATTTACTGGAAAACGGTAACAGAGTAAGCCGTAGATATGATGCAGGCGCCTTTGCCTGGGCCGAACTGGCTCCTCGTCGTCAGATGGGTATTTCAGTAGGATACGAGTTCTAAACACCTGAACTCAAGCAAGACCCAAAGGCGGTTGAACGTGGTTCAACCGCCTTTTTTATGGACCACCAATAACTACCCTTTAACAAACCCAATGACAAAAAAAAGCCGCTGAATCCAGCGGCTTTCTTATACTAAACTACTATAATGTCTTTGAATCAGAACCCCATCTCTGTTGCCGTAGGAATACGACGCAATGTTTGCCCCCCCGAAATATCCAGCATTCTGCCGGTCATAAATGACTCATCAGAGAGCAGCCACAGTGCTGCATTAGCCATATCATCGGTGGAGGGCAGTTTGCCCATGGGTATCTCATTAATAAAAGCCTGCTCAATGGCCGGCATAGCCAGAAAACCCTCAGTCATAGCGCTGGGAGTAAATCCTGGAGACAGAGAGTTCACCCGAATATTCTGCGCGCCGTATTCTACCGCCGCTATACGCACTATATGGTCGGCCCCAGCCTTGGTGCCCGCATAGGCCGCAAGCCCGGGAGGCGCCAATAGAGCCGTCTGGGAGGAGGTTGTCACCACAGAGCCACCATCGGTCATACGGGCCGCCATATGCTTGATAAATAAAGTAGTTCCAATTAGGTGTACATCGCAGTTTTCCTGCAGCACTTCGCGGCTGATATCAGCGATCGGTGAAGAGGTTTCAATACCGGCAAAGTTAATTGCCCCATCCAGCTTGCCGTAATGGGATACGGCTGCATCGGCCAGTCCAGCAAGTTGCTGCTCATCAGTAATATCACAGCCAATCGCCAGCGCACCCAAACTATCGGCGATAGCCTGTACCCTATCCAACCTGCGCGCCGCCAACACCAATTTGGCGCCCTCGGCCTGACAGCGCTGGGCAGTTGCCGCACCCATACTGCGCTCGTCGGACGCGCCGAGAATAACAATTACCTTGCCTTCCAATCTACCTGCCATATCTATTTACCCCTGCTGTTCTATTGTTATTATTCAGTGGTGGCAATCAGATCTTTACCAGCTGCTTGCCAAAATTTTGCCCGGAGAAAAGACCAGCCAGTGCGTCCGGGCACTGTTCTATGCCCTCAAGGATATGCTCTTTGACCCGGATTTTACCCTCATCCACCCAATGCATTAACTGCTCTGTGGCCGCCGGGTAGCGGTTCACATGGTCTAGCACAATAAAACCTTCCATATGGCAGCGGCGAATCACCAGTTGCATATAATTTTTCGGTCCCGGCGGTAATTCCTGAACCTGATAACCACTGGAGATACCACCACAGAGCACAATGCGCCCTCTGTTGGCCATATTGACCAGTGCCGAATCTAGAATATCGCCACCAACATTATCAAAAAACACATCGATACTGTTTTTGCACAGCTCCTGCAAACGCTCGTCCACAGACTCGGACTTGTAATCAATCACCGCATCATAGCCCAGCTCATCAATCAGCCACTGGCACTTGGCCTGACCACCGGCAATACCAATAACCCGGCAGCCCTTAAGCTTGGCAATCTGGCCCACCGTGGACCCAGTGGCACCAGCAGCACCGGAAATCAATACAGTCTCCCCGGCTTTGGGCTGGCCTATATCGAGCAGGCCAAAATAGGCGGTAAGGCCAGTCAGACCATAGATATGTAAGGGGTAGGACAATGGCATGTCCGCAGGCACTTTGGTCACTGGAAACAAGCCAGAACCATCGCTGATAGCATATTCCTGCCAGCCAAAACCACCTTGCACCCTGTCGCCTATCTGATAGTCAGGATGCTTGCTGGCAATCACTTCACCGGCGGCAACTGATCGCATCACCTCACCAATGGCTACTGGCGGCACATAGCTGCGTACATCATTGAGCCAGCCACGCTGGGCTGGCTCAAAGGACAGATACTGGTTTTTAACCAGAAACTCACCATCGGCCAAGTCGCGAACCGACTCGGTCTCAAAATTAAAGTGCTCTTTGCTGACAGTGGTTTGAGGTCGCGAACTCAGGGTCCATTTTTTATTGATTAATGCTGCTGTCATGGGGTGTACCAGATAGGTGATGAATAGGCGCGATCCTGAATAATATCTGGTGCACGGGGGTCGATGACCGCCCCAAAATATTTGCGGTCATAGGCAGTCCAGCGCGGCGTAGGAATCTGAATAACCCTTGCATAGTAGAAGGCCCGCTGCTCTGGGTCGAAGTCCGGGTCAGTCCACACCGCCGTTAATTCGGGGTCGCCTATGCTATTGCTATAGCTGGCATTGGCGATATCGGCGGTATTGCCCACCGGCGCAATGTTGCCTAGCCAGTTGGCACTGCGATCATCGGACAGGGCCACATCATAGATCTGCTCTTTGGTTTCGCCATTGGCATCCAGCCAGCCTTTAATAATCTGAATACGATCTAGATTAGCGCCGTCTGCATCCCTGGAGGCCGCCACCATAAAGCTTGGGGCGCCGCTATCGCTATGGCCATTTAAGTCGCCGCCCATGGGCACCCCTTTGCGATAACCAATACTGGCAAAGTCAGCCTGCATGACATCCGTCTGTGTAAACTCCCAGCCGCCAAAAAAACGCAGCTGAATGCGGGTGCCTGACGTGGCATAGACCTCACGGCGCTTAATCGCCCGAAACAGTGACTCGCGGGTATTTTCTTCCGCCCAGACCGCTGCCAAACCAGAGGACACCAGCTGCCAGATCTTCTGTAACTGGTCGGCCATGCGCTTTTCCGTGCGGTCGACAGAGGGCCCGTCATGGGCAAATTTGCCAAAGAAATTATCCTCATAGGTGGTGGCCATACCGGTGTGGGAATCAGTGCTGCCAATCAGGCCGAACTTAAACGGGTTAACCCCGAGATTGGCCTCATGGCGCAGGCCCTCACGCAGCGCCGAGCGACTGTATTCATACTGCAACATATGGGACTCTTTAGGCGTGCCAAGGGTAATATTACCCTCATCCCAGGTCTCAAAATCGGCAAATTCATCTGTCGGTGACAGAAATGGATGGGCCTCACCATCCCCTTTAATCTGGGTAGTTTCATACACTGGCTCCCAGCGCGCCCGCTTGCGGGCGTATGATTCGTCCAGGGGCAGGCCATTTTCCCGATTCGGGGAGAACATGCGTCCATTGCTGACATTACCGTTGTGGGCAATGGCCAGCACCTCACCCCCGGTCTGCTTTTCATAGTCTGCCAGGGCATCCCATAAATCCTCCGGGTCATTGCTATGCTGAGCGGAAAAAGGCGTTTGTTGGGAGGCCAGCTCTGCGCCATCTTTATATATGACCACCCGGTGCAAATTATCGCCGGTAATCATTGAGGTCCATTCATAGCCGACAAAGGCGGTAAACAGCCCGGGCTCATTGTATTTGTCCGCCACTGCAGAGGCTTCCGCCCAAATTGATTTGCGCAGGCTGTCCGGAGTTAAGTATTCAGGCTCGCTGGTTTGAATAGCATCAGAGAAAGCCAGCGCCAAGCCCATCATATTGCCCTGCTTCATCATTTCCTGCCATTCCATGCCCATCTTCCATTCCTTGAGACGGGGATCATTGACCTCCAGCTGCGCATAGATCCCCAGATACTCCGCATGGTCTGTTACCGCCAAGAAATCCAGCGGGCGGCGCAGTCGCGCCGGCATACCATTATCTGCTTCTACGGTTTGTCCGCGGGCAAACATAAAGGCCTGATCTTTGGTCAGGCGGGTCTGTAAAATAAAGGCATCTGCAGATAGCTGGGAATGGAGATGCAAATCACCCCAGTAGAGATTAGTTATGCCCTCTCTTACGGGCGCAGAATAGAGTAACTTTTGATCTGCCAGTGTTTGATTTGCTAATGAGGACTCGGCGGCGTTGGCCGATACACAGATAGCCAGTGCTATTGATCCCATTACCTTTCCATAAAGATGCTTTTTCATTCTTATTTTCCTAAGCGTGGGTTTTAGTTGGCCACTTCAATCCTAACCAACTGACCCTGATTTTTATTTGGCAGACACACCGCAATAAGCTCATAATTTCGTGATCAGTCTACGTCCGCGGGGAGAGAGGTAGCGGTAGAGAGCGGGCTAACAATCTCAATCAGGTTGCCATTGTTATCGCGAATAAACAGCAGCCGCACGCCGGCGACAGCAAAATCCGTGGGCGGCAATTCCAGCTCAACGCCACGCTCAATCAAGGCCGCAGCCACGGCATCCACATCGGCACTCTTAAAGGCCATATGCACATAGCCTCGGTCAGACATAGCGGCAAACACATCAGGGGGTAGCTTTTCCGATTGAAAAGGCTGTGGTGTGCCCACCACTTCAATCATAAAGCCATTGGCGGCGATATAACCAACCTCCACATCCGGGTGCCCAGCCACATCCCATTCCCGCTGAACCTCAAAGCCGAGAATACTGCGGTACCATTCCAATGTGCCAGCGTAGTCCGCCGTTGAAATCATAATATGATCGGCACGCAGCAGTGCCAGGGGATTGACTAGCTTCTCCTGAGCAAAAGCCAGAGAACTTATACAAACCATAATCAATCCAGCCAGACTGCCCTTTAGCATAGCCATTACCTCATTTGATCGGCATTGATAATATCTGTGCTCACATAGTCGTTGAGCAACTCATGGAAGCGCTGCACACGCTTCTCCTGATGGGTCAGGATGCAACCTTTAAATCCGCGAGAATTAAGCCCCTGCTGCTGGCTTGTGCCAATGCTCAGGTCCTGATCGGCTACAAAGCCTACCGACTGGCCATCGCCATAAACACTGTGACGGTTCTCTGCCCATTCCAATGGCATAGGCCCTATGGGTGTAATGACTTCTTCCATGCCCTCAACCGGTGGTGCCAATACCCAATGGTGGAAGACACATTTTTGTGGATCTGTAGGATGGGGCTCAGTGCGCAGAATCTGGCACTGCTCTGGCGACATGGTGATGGTGAGGTTGGGAAACAATGTGCAGTGGAAGTAATCCACCAGCTGCTGATCGCTCATATTTTCGTAGTTGGTATAGCCTATTTCCGGGCCCATACGGCGCTTGGCCGCCACTATGGCCTCGCGGATATCACCGGTATGACCATTGTAATCAGCAGGGTCAAGGCCCCAGGCGCGGGCCACATCATCCAGAGGTGCGGGAACCTCGCCGGTTTCAAAATCTGGATTTCTGGTACTGGCCTGGTGGCCTTTCATCCACATGGAGTTATGGCCAGTTTCGTACATCTCAAACAGGGTGTCTGACAGGCCGTCATTTATAAAGGTAGAGAGCTCCGGATGAATGGTGGGCAGATGATAACTTTCATTAAAGTTATCGCGGATAATCTTCCAGTTAAAATCTGCATCGGCGGACAGATACATCACCCTTATCCAGTCATCCAGCCCATAGCTTGCAAGCCTCTCCGGCAAGGGCGCCAGCCAATCCAGCAAAGGTGCCACATGCTCATCCATGCAGTAGAAAATAAACGGACCCCAGGTCTCGCAGCGCACCTCTGTCAGAGTCACATTGCCGCAGGGGTTGCCATCGGGAAAGTCATCAGGATCCTGAACATTGACCAGCACACCAGCGGGAGAGAACTGCCAGCCATGATAGCCACAGGTAATTTTGTCACTGCCACCAATATCACCTAGCACCAGGCGGTTACCCCGGTGAGGGCAGCTGTTATAAAACGCCTTAATACTGCTGTCGGCTTGGCGCACCATAATCACAGATTCGGTACCCAGATTGTGGCGCACATAGTCGCCCTCTTCCTCCAGCTCAGCGACCATGCCGCCCAGATGCCAGACCTTGGGCCACAGATGCTGATTCTCGCGCTGCATAAATTCTTTGGAGATATAGCGATCTGCGGTAATGGTGTCTCCCCTTACCGGCAGATCAAATCCCTTGGCATAACGAGAAGTCTGTGCGCCCATGGTGCTTCCTTTTTTCTTATTTTTATTCTTTTTGTTATTAACAGCCCAGCAATATCAATATGGTGCAGTTAGCAATCACTTCGCCATCAGGCCGCCATCCACAACCAGCTCTGTACCAGTAACATAGTTGGCTTCATCGGAAGCGAGGAACAATACGCAGTTAGCCACTTCCTCTGGGAAGCCCATGCGGCCCCAGGGAACGCTTTCGCCGATCTTCACAAACTCATCGTAATTATCCCGACGCGCATCATTTTGGATATTGGTATCAATCAGTCCAGGGTGGACAGAGTTACAGCGGATACCATCAGCAGCATGCTCCATGGCAATGGTCTTGGACAGATTTTGTACTCCGGCTTTGGCGATGCCATAGACAGACACACCGGGCAAACCGCGCAGACCGGCTACCGAAGACATATTGACAATAGAGCCACCACCACTAGCAATCATGGCCGGCAACGCCTTGCGGCAACCAAAGAAAACACTGCGGATATTCACATCCATCTGCAAATCATAATCTGCAGTGGTGTATTCGCTGATGGGTCTGAGCAGAGCGATACCTGCATTGTTGACCAGAATATCCAGACTGCCAAAGTGCTCCACCGTAGCGTCCACAACCTCCTGCCAACGGTCCTCATCAACAACATTTTGCTCCATGGCCAACACCTCGGCACCCATAGCAACCAGATCTTTCTCAGCGGCAGCCAGTCCGTCCATATCAATATCGGTGATCACCAGCTTGGCACCCTCCTGGGCAAAGCGCATGGCACTGGCGTAGCCGAGCCCCGGGTTAGATGCTGCACCTGTGATAATCGCAACTTTGTTTAGTAATCTAGCCATAATGTTGTTCCCTATTTTTCTTCTTAAAATTATTAGTTATAAATTTGGGTTAAATAGCATTCCAGCCCCCATCGACTTCCAGTAGACTTCCAGTGCTAAAGGACGACAGGTCCGACGCTAGATACATCACACCGTTGGCTACCTCTTGGGGAGTGCCAAGGCGATTAATAGCATGTTTTTTAGCCAGTACTGATAGATCCTCAACCAAACTCACCACCAGCGGTGTGGCCACATTGCCCGGGCAGATTGCATTGATACGAATATCCCGATTGGCATATTCCACCGCCACAGTGCGGGTCAAACCAGCCACAGCAAACTTGCTAGTGACATAGGGTGAGGCATTGGGATAGGTATTGCGACTGGTGGCAGAGGCTACATTGACAATACGCCCGCCGCCCTGTTTAAGCATCTGACGAATCTCCGCCTGCATGCACAACCACACCCCTTTGAGGTTAACCGCCATAACACGGTCGAATTCAGCCTCACCAACTTCATGGAATTCCTGCAACGGTGTTGCTGTACCAGCATTATTGACCGCAATATCCAGTCGCCCAAAGCGCTCGACAATGGCATCAAGCATGGTATTTACATCAGAGGAATCACTGGCATCATTGATCAGACCCAGCACCTCAACGCCATGCTCTTGCAGATCGGCCACCGCCTTATCCAAAGCCTCAGAGGAAATATCTGTGATCACCAACTTAGCCCCAGCATCGGCAAAAGCCATAGCACATGCATAGCCCAACCCGGCACCGGCGCCAGTAATCAGCACTACCTTATCTTTAAAATCAAATGTCATAGTCAATATTCTTATTAAATTTTCTGGTTGTTATTCAGGCAGCATTGCCACCATCCACCATATACACACTACCGGTACAGTAGCTGCTGTCGTCACTGCCAAGGAATACCATCATTTGGGCAATTTCCTCCGGCTGGCCATAGCGGCCCAGAGGGGTGACAGCCTCGACCATAGCGCGAAAATCTGGCGCACCGGCCTCAGCAAAGCCATCTTCAATCGATGTAATCATGCGTGTTTCCACGGCGCCCGGATTAACTGTATTGACCCGGATATTATGGGGCCCACATTCCAAGGCCGCGCAGCGCATCAGGCCGATCACCGCATGTTTGCTGGCGTTGTAACAGGCAGTATTTGGCGAGCCCTTAACACCGGCACCAGAAGAAGTGATAATAATGCTACCGCCACCATTGTCGCGCATTACCGGAATCACATAGTGCAGACCCAGCCATACACCGCGAACATTCACCGCTAGCACCTTATCTAGGTTACTAACATCAGTGCTGGCAATATCGCCAATTTCACCCTCGACACCTGCATTGGCGACAAAGACATCAATACCGCCAAAACGCTCAACACAGGCATTAACCATAGTCTCAACCTGCTCGTCCTGACTCACATCCACCGCGATACAAGCGCAGAGATCAGCGCCCAACTCATCCACAAGGGGCTGAGTCTCACCAGTGCCCAGATCAGCCAACATCACTTTGGCGCCCTCGGCAACAAACTTGCGCACCGTCGCCTGGCCAATACCGCCGCCAGCACCAGTAATCAAAACCACCTTATTATCGAGCTTCATATTCTGTCCTTTTATAAAATTGGTGCGTTAAACGCTACTCCGCAGGTATTTCACCAGCAGCAACCATGGCATCAAACAGCTCAGTACCCAGCGGGTTGCGGCGCAGACAAAGGCCGCCATTGACCTGCAAATTTTCACCGGTCATAAAACATTCATCAGAGGCGAGAAAGGTCGCTGCTGCGGCAATATCTTCACTGGTGCCAATACGGCCCAATGGATAGCAGCTTTCAAACTCCGCAAGCAGCGCCGCGCTCTTTAACGGCTCTGCTGTCATAGGTGTTGCGGTCAAACCGGGAGAGATACTGTTGGCGCGAATACCCTGAGGGCCATATTGATTGGCCACACAGCGGATAAGATGGTCAGTTCCCGCTTTGGTTCCCATATAGGCGGCATGGTCATCTAACATAATATTTGCCGTTGCAGAGGAGATTTGAATAATCGAGCCACCGGTAGACTCCATGGTCTGCACCAGCTTTTGCAGCCACACAAATGGCCCCTTAAATTGCAGGTCAATCATCTGGTCGAGCTGCTCTTCGGAGTTCTCGGGCAGAGGCACTAGCAGCCCCCAGCCAGTGGAATTAATTGCCACATCCAGACGCGAATGGCGCTCGACAATAGTATCGATCATGGCATTAATTGAGGTCTTTTTGCTGAAATCGCAGTACACCCAGTCACCATTGATCTCGCTGGCAAGCGCACGCAAGCGGTCCTCGTTGCGGCCAGAGATCACGACTTTCGCACCCTCATCAGCGAAGCGGCGGGCCATAACCTGGCCCATATTATCGATGCTGGCAGCGCCTACAATAGAGACAACTTTGCCCTCGAAACGACCCATAAGAGTTCCCCCTGATGTAGCTAAAATTGTGTCGCTATAATTCTTATTATGCTCTGACAATAACGGCCCAGAGTGAAACATGATAAAACAGACATGAATGTTTCTTTTATGGATGATATTACCAATCCGTGCAGCCTGCAAGGGCTTTGTCGGCAATTATTGAGAGGGTGTAATAGTGAGGGGGGACGGTATTTCAGCCCTGAGATCTAATAGCTGCCACGCTGTCATCCTGAGCAGAGAGGAGGATCTTATGGGCACATTATTAGGAGCCTTCGCTACGCTCGAGGTGACTCGCGGGTTGGGCTCAGGATGAACCGAGAATTTGACTCAAGATTACGCAAGGGTTGGTCTCTTGATAATCCAAACACTGAACTTTAAATGACACTGCAATTAATTCGCAGATACAAAGCCTAACCTTGTCATCCTGAGCAGAGCGAAAGATCTTTTGACATCGACAACCCGACTTACTCGATCAAGTTTGCCTCTTGATAAATATCATAAAGAATCGCTGTGAGATAAGTCATCACACGCTTGGCCCGGGCCTTCTTGCGCACAGACATATGGCTCAATGCCATGCCTTTCATCAAAAACTGCACCATATCGTGGGCGCCTTCCAATCTCGCCAGATTCTGCCAGTGGGGGAACACCGCTTTGGCTGTATCGAGAAACTGCTTTTCAAAATCTTTTTCTACCGGGTCAATCACCTGACGCAGCTCGGCGTCCGTACGGGAGGCACTCAGCAATTCCTGATAGGCCAGAAACGAGGGTAGATTGACATATTGCCAGGCCGCTTCAACAGACTCACGAATCACTTGAGGGGTCACCGTGCTCTGAGGGTCGTCAATATCTGCCATTAACTCGAGATATTCTTGCAGACGCAACTGATGCAAGTGGTCAACCACCGCTCTCATCACCGACATGCGCGAAGGAAAATGGTGCATCATCGCGCCACGGGAAACACCCGCGTAGTTAGCGATTAATGCGGTAGTGGTGTTGGCATAGCCCAGCTCAAGCAGGCATTTAATCGTCGCTTCCAATATCGCTAGACGGGTCATGGCGCTCTTTTCTGCCTGCCAGCCTTT
>CAXAJC010000031.1:0-17198 GCA_963969005.1 uncultured Cellvibrionales bacterium
ATGCAGAATCATCAATTTCAAGACAAAAAAAGGGTGGCATAGCCACCCTTTTTTTTGATGTTGCAAGAAGCCAGACTTTACTTGTCCATTTGAGCCTTGATCAGATCACCGATAGTAGCTGGTGATGCCGTATCAGTTTCTGTCTTGCGATGCGCTTTAACTGCATCTTTCTCGTCAGAAACATCTTTCGCTTTGATCGACAGGCTAATAGTGCGGTTCTTGCGATCCACATTAATAATCTTGGCTTCAACTTCGGCACCAACCGTCAGCTCATTGCGGGCATCTTCTACTTTGTCGCGAGACAGCTCAGAGCCTTTCAGTGAAGCTTCAATATCGTTGCCCAGGTCGATAACGGCGCCTTTGGCATCGACTTCTTTAACGGTACCTTTAACAATCGCACCTTTGTCGTTCTCGGCTACGTAGTTGTTAAATGGATCGTCGGAAAGCTGCTTGATACCCAATGAGATACGCTCACGCTCTGCATCAATGCTCAGAACAACGGTCTCAACTTCTTCGCCTTTCTTGAAGTTGCGAACAGCTTCTTCGCCAGTTTCGTTCCAGGAGATATCTGACAGGTGAACCAGACCATCAATACCACCGTCCAGACCGATAAAGATACCAAAGTCAGTGATAGATTTGATTTTGCCTGAGATCTTGTCGCCTTTGGTCATGCTTGAAGCAAAGTCGTCCCATGGGTTGGTGAAGCACTGCTTGATACCCAGTGAGATACGACGGCGTTCTTCGTCGATATCCAGTACCATAACTTCAACTTCCTGACCCAGGTCAACGATCTTGGATGGGTGAACATTTTTGTTTGTCCAATCCATTTCAGACACGTGTACCAGACCTTCAACACCATCTTCCAGCTCGGCAAAACAACCGTAGTCAGTAAGATTGGTGATCTTGGCTTTGCAACGTGCGCCCTCTGGGTAGCGGCCTTTGATGTCGCCCCAGGGATCTTCACCCATCTGCTTCATGCCCAGTGATACGCGGTTGCGCTCACGGTCAAATTTCAGAACCTTAACGTCAATCTCGTCACCAACATTGATCATCTCGGATGGATGCTTGATACGCTTCCAGGACATGTCAGTGATGTGCAGCAGACCATCAATACCGCCCAGGTCAACAAACGCACCGTAGTCAGTCAGGTTCTTAATAACGCCTTTCAGTGACGCGCCTTCTTCCAGGTTGGCCAGCAGCTCTTCGCGCTCTACAGAGTTTGCACTCTCCATGACCGCACGACGGCTAACAACAACGTTGTTGCGCTTGGGATCGAGTTTGATAACTTTAAATTCTAATTCGATGTTTTCCAGGTGAGTAATTTCGCGCAGTGGGCGAACATCAACCAGTGAACCTGGCAGGAACGCGCGCAAGCCGCGAACATCAACTGTGAAACCACCTTTAACCTTACCGGAGATAACACCTGTAACCACTTCATCAGCAGTATGTGCTGCTTCAAGCTCAATCCAGGATTCTGCACGGCGGGCTTTCTCACGAGAAAGTTTGGTAGCACCGAAGCCATCTTCAACAGCTTCCAGAGCAACCTGAACTTCGTCACCAACAGTAACTTCAAGTTCACCTTTATCGTTAAAAAATTGTTCTGCAGGAATAACGCCTTCCGACTTTAGACCAGCATGTACGGTAACCCAGTCTTTATCGACATCGATAATTACGCCAGTAATAATGGCGCCGGGGTTCATTTCTACGGTTTGTAGACTTTCTTCAAATAGATCTGCGAAATTTTCGCTCATGGGAAATACCTAAGTATTGACAGAGTAACAGCATGAGCTGCTCTCTTTTTTCCGCGTGGCCAGTTTACGCGGGTCAGTTAAAATAAAGGCTTGCAGCAATGTTAGCTGGCATTTGCTGGGAAGCCCGTTTAATGATCGATACTGGTAGCCAGACCTTTTAGATATACCAGGTTTAGCACTGTATCCATCACTTCTTGAATAGATAACTCCGAGGTGTCTAACTGCACTGCATCCGCCGCTGGTATCAATGGCGAAGCATCTCGGCTCATATCTCGTTCATCTCTAGAGCGTACCTGCTCTTCAAGGGCGCGCAGACTAACATTTTCGCCTTTGGCAAGCAACTCTTTATAGCGGCGCTGGGCGCGCTCTTCAGCGCTGGCAGTCAGATAAATTTTGAGTGGAGCCTCGGGGAAAACCACTGTGCCCATATCGCGACCATCGGCAACCAGACCCGGCTCTTTGGCAAACAGCTGCTGGCGGTTGAGCAGTGCTGCACGAACATTGGGAAATGAAGCAACCTGAGATGCCAGAGCGCCAGTGCTTTCGGTGCGCAATTCGAGGCTGACATCTTCGCCTTCCAGCAGAATTTTTAACTCATCACCGCTAGCCTCAAAATCGATATCCATATGACCGGCCAGCGTGCTGATGTCCTGATGATTAGCCAGGTCCACACTGTGCCGAACTGCGGCTAGCCCCAGCAGACGGTAGAGGGCACCGCTATCCAGATAGTGGAAACGCAGCTTTTTCGCCAGCATGCGGCTGATAGTGCCTTTGCCAGCCCCGCTTGGGCCGTCGATTGTAATAATAGTTGCCATGGTTTTACCTCTGTGTCTGAACTGATAAGCGAATTAATCGCCTAACATTTCTCGCTGCAGATCAATGCCTACCTGGCGTGCTAAATCAATAAAGTTGGGAAATGAGGTCGCAACATTATTGCAGTCATGGACTAGTATCTCCCCTTTGGCGCGCAGTGCCGCTATGGTGAAGGCCATGGCGATGCGATGATCATCATGGCTATGCACTTCACCTGAACCCAGCTGACCGCCGTTAATACGAATACCATCAGGGGTCGACTGCGCGTCAATACCCAGAGTCACCAGGCCATCGGCCATACTCTGAATACGGTCGCTCTCTTTAACGCGCAGCTCTTCCGCACCGGTAAGCACTGTAAGACCCTCTGCGCAGGCTGCGGCTATAAACAGTACAGGGAATTCATCAATTGCCAGTGGCACCTGATCCTCTGGAATATTAATGCCCTTTAGCTGGCCGTACTGAACCCGAATATCAGCCACTGGCTCGCCACCCACTTCTGTTTCATTAAATAGCTCGATGCTGGTGCCCATCTGCCGCAGAATATTAATTACCCCGACTCGAGTTGGGTTAACACCCACATGGCGCAGCACAATATTGGACCCCGGTACTATAGCAGCGGCGACCATAAAGAATGCGGCACTGGAGATATCTGCTGGCACATCAATGCGATTGGCCGTTAAGCTGCCGCCACCACAGAGTGAGGCTTTGCTGGCGTCTGTGGTCACTGAGTAACCAAAGCCCCGCAACATGCGCTCGGTGTGGTCGCGGGTGGGCGCAGGCTCAACCACCGAGGTCTCGCCTTCGGCATAGAGGCCGGCCAATAGAACACAAGACTTAACCTGGGCACTGGCCATGGGCATCTGGTAGTCAATTGGCGTCAACTTTTGCCCGCCTTTAATTTTTAATGGTGGTCTGCCACCTTCGGCAGTTTCAATTACGGCACCCATTTCACGCAATGGGTCAGCCACACGCCCCATGGGGCGGCCTGACAGCGAGGCATCACCAGTAAGCTCTACATCAAAAGCCTGACCGGCCAAAAGCCCGCTGAGGAGACGAATGGAAGTGCCTGAGTTGCCCAGATACAGCGGCTTGCCTGGAGCTTTAAGGCCATGCAGCCCAACACCATTAATAGCCACTCGACCCTGCTCCGGGCCTTCAATCACCACACCCATATCGCGGAATGATTGTAATGTGGCCAGACTATCTTCGCCTTCGAGAAAGCCGGTAACTTCTGTGAGCCCCTCAGCGAGGGAGCCCAGCATAATGGAGCGGTGGGACATTGACTTATCACCGGGAACTCGAATATCACCGACTGCATTGCCACCGGGTTTTAGCCGGTAGTTGATTATTTTTTCTACCATGGGACTCTGAATTCCACCCTGTAACGCTTGTTGTTCTAAAATTTGGCCAAAATGATTGCGCGCATCCCGAGCTCGGGTAAACACACTCATCATGTAATCTGCATCGCCACTGTCAATAGCGCTGCGCATCTGTTTAAAGTTGTCCATCACCTGATCGAGAATAGTGAGGATAGATTCCCGATTAGTCAGGGCAATATCCCGCCACATTACCGGATCGCTGGCAGCGATCCTGGTAAAGTCACGAAAGCCGCCGGCGGCATAGCGAAAGATTTCCCGGTTATCGCCCATTGCTGCCAGGGTATCCACCAAGGAATAGGCAAGAAAATGGGGCAGATGACTGGTGGCAGCAAGAATTTCATCATGCTCTTTGCGTGCCATGCTGGAGACTGTGGCCCCTGCCCCTGTCCACAGCGCCGCGACCAACTGTAAGTGCTTGTCTGCGGTGCTGGCATCTGGAGTGAGGATCACACGGTGATCAATAAACAGCTTGGGGTTGGCCGCAGTGACACCGTTTTTCTCTGAGCCGGCAATCGGGTGACCTGGCACAAACTGGCTGGGCAGCTGGCCATAAATCTCGATGGCAGCGTCCATCACTGAGCCTTTAACACTAGCCACATCTGTTATGGTGACTTCGGCTGGGAGTAAATCAGCGCAGTCCTGCAATACTGCAGGCACGGTTAAGGTAGGCACGCCAATCACCAGCATATCCCCTTCACCCAGTTCTGCAGCTACTTCTGCCAGGCTGTCTTCACCGCGATCAATAATCCCTGTATTCAGTGCTATCTCGACCGTCGAAGCACGACGGGAAATGCCAATCACTTCTCTGGCCAGACCTTTTTCACGGGCGGCGGCCGCTAAACTCGAGCCAATAAGCCCCAGACCAACCACTACAAGACGGTTGATGATGGGCGTTGCACTCATTGAGTTATCGGACATTTGTTTACCAGCTATCAGTTACGGACCTATTTTTAAGAGCTACGATTTACAGCACAGCCCGAGGATATGACCCCAGCACTTTTAGATCGGCAACATCTGATTTGAGCTCTTGCAGCACTGCTGCTACAGGCGCATCTTCAATATGACCTGCAAAATCAATAAAGAATACATAGGACCATTTGCTGCTGCGCGAGGGACGTGACTCAAGGCGGGTCATATCCACATTGTTGCGGCGGAATGGTTCCAACAGATCGTGCAAAGCGCCAGGTTTGTTGTGCACGGAGACTACTATTGATGTTCTGTCGTCACCACTTGGGGGCACTTCTTCACGACCAATAATCAAAAATCTGGTGGAGTTATCCGGATTGTCTTCAATTTTGTCCCAGAGCTTCTCAAGATCATAGAGCTGGCAGGAAATATCACCGGCAATCGCCGCTGAATTCCATTCACCCTGCACACGTTTGGCGGCTTCCGCATTGCTGCTCACAGCCACGCGCTCAATATTGGGGTACTTGGAATTTAACCACTGCCGGCACTGAGCCAGTGACTGGGCATGGGAGTATACTCTGGTAATGCTGTCTTTATTGGTATTGGGCCCGGTCAAAAAATTCTGGTGAATACGAAGCTCTACTTCGCCACAAATTTTCAGTGACGAATCCATAAAGCTATCCAATGTATGACTCACAACACCTTCTGTGCTGTTTTCCACTGGCACTACACCATAGTTGCAGGACCCGGCCAGTACTTCGCGGAATACTTCGTCAATTGCGGCCAACGGCACGCTGATAGCAGAGTCACCAAAATGCTTGAGCGCCGCCTCCTGGGTGAAAGTACCCTCGGGCCCCAGAAACGCCACTTTAACTGGCTGTTCCAGCGCCAGGCAGGCAGACATAATCTGACGGAACAACCTGGCCATCTCTTCGTTATCGAGAGGGCCGGCATTTGTTTCCATAATATGGCGCAACACTTGCGCTTCACGCTCAGGTTTGTAATAGGCTTTGTCGCCCTGTTCTTTTTTGACATCGGCAACTTGCTGAGCACATTTAGCACGATCGCTGATGGCCTGCATAATCTGCAGATCCAACGCATCGATCTTGTCCCTCAGGCCCAGTAAAGGATTTTTGTCAGACATACTCTATCCTTTTATTCTTCTGCAGTGGCTTCGGCGCTAGCGCCGCTTTCGTCTTCTACTAATTCATCTTCCTCTGGCTCAGCAATACGCGCCAGACTGACCAAATTTTCATTATCTTTAAGGCGAATAATGCGCACACCCTGAGTGTTGCGGCCAACCACTGATACCTCGTCACCTCGGGTGCGAACCATGGTGCCCTGATCGGAGATCAGCATAATCTCATCACCGGCAAACAGCTGGGTGGCACCTACTAGAGGCCCATTGCGCTCGCTGGCCTGAATGGCAATCATGCCTTTACCGCCACGCCCTTTTGTGGGGAACTCATCCACTTTGGTGCGCTTGCCATAGCCATTTTCACAGACCGTGAGCAGAAACCCGTCTTCTTCGGGCACCACCATCGAGATCACCTTATGCTCTTCGGGCAGACGCATACCGCGCACACCTTTGGAGACTCTGCCCATGGCTCGGGCGTCGGTGCTTGCAAAACGCACGGCCTTGCCCTCGGAGCTGAGCAGCATAACGTCACTGCTGTCATCAATAATCGCCGTACCCACGAGCTGATCACCTTCAACCAGATCCACGGCGCGCAAACCGACGCTGCGTGGGCGGGAGTACTGGTCAAGTGATGTTTTCTTCACTGTGCCGTTGGCCGTGGCCATCACAACAAATTTATCTTCGCTGTATTCTTCAACGGGCAGGATTGAGCTAATGCGCTCACCCTCGTCCAGAGGCAATAGATTGACCACTGGGCGGCCCCGTGAATTGCGGCCAGCCACAGGAATCTGATACACCTTGAGCCAGTACACTTTGCCCAGATTGGTAAAGCACAGAATCGTGGCATGGGTGCTGGCTACCAATAGGTGTTCAACAAAGTCTTCGTCTTTAACTGCAGTCGCCGACTTACCCATGCCGCCGCGGCGCTGGGCCTGGTAGTCGGTCAGGGGCTGCGTCTTGGCGTAGCCACCGTGGGAGATGGTCACCACGCGGTCTTCTTCAGTGATAAGGTCTTCAACGGTGAGGTCATGCTGGGATTCGACGATCTCACTGCGACGCTCGTCACCAAACTCTTCAACTACGGCTTCCAGCTCTTCGCGAATCACGGTCATCAGGCGGCTGATATCACCGAGAATATCCTGATAGTCGGCAATCTCTTCCAGTTTGACAGCGAACTCTTCTATGATCTTGTCATGCTCCATGCCGGTAAGGCGGTGCAGGCGCAGTTCGAGAATATCTTTGGCCTGCTCTGGCGACAGGTAGTATTGGCCATCGCGCAGACCATACTGTTCTTCCAGCCACTCCGGGCGGGTTGCCGAGGCGCCGGCACGATCCAGCATATCCACCACAGAGCCTGGGTTCCAGCCTTTTGCTACCAGTGCCTCACGGGCATCTGCAGGCGTTGAAGACTGCTTGATCAGGGTAATAATTTCATCAATATTGGCCAGGGCAATGGCAAAGCCTTCCAATGTATGGGCGCGCTCACGGGCCTTGCGCAGCAGATAGATGGTTCTACGCGTGACCACTTCTCGGCGATGACGAATAAAGGCCTCAAGCATCTCTTTCAGGTTGAGAATTTTAGGTTGGCCATCGACCAGAGCCACCACATTGATACCAAACACTGACTGGAGCTGGGTCTGGGCATAGAGATTGTTCAGCACTACCTCACCCATCTCGCCCCGCTTCAGTTCAATCACCACGCGCAGGCCATCTTTGTCAGACTCATCCCGCAGTTCGGAAATACCTTCGATCTTTTTCTCTTTTACCAGCTCGGCAATACGCTCAATCAGGCGCGCTTTGTTTAGCTGATAGGGAATCTCGTGGATAATAATGGTTTCGCGCTTGGTCTTTTCATCAACTTCGATATCCGCTTTGGCACGCACATAGATGCGCCCTCGACCTGTTCTGTAAGCCTGAATGATGCCCGCTCTACCATTGATAATGGCGCCCGTTGGAAAATCTGGCCCGGGGATATATTCCATCAACTCGTCAATGGTAATGTCACCGTTATCAATCAGTGCCAGACAGCCCTTAACCACTTCGGTGAGGTTATGGGGCGGAATATTAGTTGCCATGCCCACGGCAATACCGGAGGAGCCATTGACTAGCAGGTTGGGGATGCGGGTTGGCATCACCATAGGTATCTGTTCGGTTTCGTCATAGTTGGGCACGAAATCGACAGTGTCTTTCTCTAGATCTTCAAGCAGCGCATGGGCAATTTTGGTCATGCGAATTTCGGTGTAACGCATGGCTGCGGCACTGTCGCCATCAATGGAACCGAAGTTACCCTGACCATCCACCAACATATAGCGCAACGAGAATGGCTGAGCCATGCGCACAATGGTTTCGTAGACTGCGGAGTCGCCGTGGGGATGGTATTTACCAATAACATCACCCACCACACGGGCTGACTTCTTGTAGGCTTTGTTCCAGTCGTTGTTCAGCTCGCTCATGGCAAACAGTACGCGTCTGTGTACCGGTTTGAGGCCGTCGCGAACATCTGGCAGCGCTCTGCCGACAATCACGCTCATGGCATAGTCGAGATAGGACTGTTTGAGCTCGTCCTCAATATTGACCGGAACAATTTCCTTTGCTAAATCACCCATAATGTCTTTTAGTTTCCCGATTTTATTCTACTTTTGCCAATACCAGCCCAGTGCTTGAAACCCCGGTCTGGCAAGCCCGAAAAGCGCTGCTGTAACAAGCCTGCAACAACCCTTCTAAAGGGCGGAATTTTAGCACATAACAAGGCTGTTTTTCCCGCTTTTATTGCCTTCAAGCCGCCTATGTAGCTTAAACCTCGCAAAAAACTCGGTATACTCCGAAACCTGACTCGGGAGCGATCATGCAAGGCACAAAAATAGACTTATTAATCAACTGCAGATGGATAATTCCTGTGGTTCCCAACAACCAGATCCTGGAAAATTGCGCTCTGGCAATTGATGCTGAGCGCATTGTTGGCATTTATCCCCAAGCGGAGGCAGCCAAATGTTTTGATGCACGCAAAACCGAGCAGCTCAACGATCATATTGTGATGCCTGGGCTGATCAATGCCCATGGCCATGCCGCCATGAGTTTGCTGCGGGGCTACGCCGATGATCTGCCCCTGAGGCCCTGGTTGGAAAATCATATCTGGCCTGCAGAAAGTCGCCATGTGAGTGAAGAGTTTGTGCGCGATGGTACATCCTTGGCTATGGCGGAAATGATTTCAAGTGGAACTACTTGCTTTGCTGATATGTATTTCTACCATGAAGAGATTGCGGAAGCCGTTCGCCATGCCGGCATGCGCTGCCAGATTGGCTTTACAGTGCTGAACTTTGCCACGGCTTATGGCCGCGATGCCGATGACTATATACACAAAGGTCTGGCTCTGAATGACAAATACGGCGATCAGCCATTGCTGAAGATCGCCTGTGCGCCCCATGCGCCCTATTCGGTATCAGACAGCGCCATGGAAAAAATCGCCCTCTACGCCAATGAGCTGGACATGCCGATACATATCCACTGCCATGAGACCGCCGGCGAAATCCAGGAGTCTCTGGAGCAATATAACCGCCGTCCACTGCAGCGCCTGCGTGACCTGGGGCTACTGCTACCCCAGACTCAGCTGGTGCACATGACACAGGTGGATGATTCAGATATCGGCCTATTGCAAGATCACAACTGCCATGTCATTCACTGCCCTGAATCCAATATGAAACTGGCCAGCGGCCAGTGCCCAGTCACAGACTTAATGGCTGCTGGCGTCAATGTGGCCATTGGAACAGATGGTGCGGCCAGCAATAATGATCTCGATCTGTTTGGCGAACTAAAGACTGCCGCGCTGCTGGCTAAACATGCATCTGAGGACGCCAGCGCCCTGGATGCCCATGCCGCCCTGCGTATGGCTACTATTAATGGGGCTGCAGCTCTGGGCTGGGACAATGAGATAGGCAGCCTTGAAGTGGGCAAGTCGGCGGATATTATTGCGGTAAAAATGGATTCTATTGCTATGCAACCGCTGTATAATCCCGCCTCACAGCTAGTCTACTGCAATGCTGGCAGTCAGGTGTCACACAGCTGGGTAGCGGGCAAGCCTCTGCTCACCGAGGGTCAGCTGCAAACCATGAATCACGAGAGCCTGATCCAGGCAGCCACAGAATGGCGTAACAAGATCGCAAACTGACCAGTATTGGAAATACGATAATGTCTAAAACCCACAATGTTGACCCCCATGAAATTCGCAAGTTTGAAGAGCTGGCCAGCCGCTGGTGGGACAGAAACAGTGAGTTCAAGCCACTCCATGATATCAACCCATTGCGCGCCAACTGGATTGATAGCCTCGCACCAGTGGCAGAAAAGACTATTCTGGATGTGGGCTGTGGCGGCGGCATTCTTTGCGAGGCACTGGCCCAGCGTGGTGCTGTAGTCACCGGCATAGATATGGGCGATGCCCCATTGGCGGTGGGCAATCTGCATAAGCTTGAGTCCGGGGTGGCTGTGACCTATGAAAAGTCCACTGCCGAAGACTATGCCGAAAGCCATGCCGAGGCGTTTGATACTGTGACCTGTCTTGAAATGCTGGAACATGTGCCCGACCCCAGCTCTGTAGTAGCAGCCTGCGCGGCCATGTGCAAACCTGGTGGCACGCTGTTTTTCTCGACCATTAACCGCAACCCTAAGTCTTATCTGCTGGCGGTGATTGGTGTGGAATATGTTCTGCGCATGCTGCCTAAAGGCACTCATGAATACAGCAAATTTATTCGCCCCTCGGAACTGGGGCAGTGGGTTCGCGAAGCCGGATTGGAAATCGACCAGATGACTGGCCTGCTCTACAACCCTATCACTAAGACCTATAAGCTGAATGAACAGGATGTGGACGTTAACTATATGGTTTGCGCGCGCAAGCCATGCTAGATTTTAAGGCTCTGCTGTTTGATCTGGACGGCACTCTGCTGGATACAGCACCGGACTTTGTCACTGCTCTCAATAAACAACTCGGCCTCCATGGCTACGAGCCACTGCCCGACTCTGCAGTTCGCACTAGTGTCACCAATGGCTCCATAGGCCTTATTCAAACCGGCTTTGGCCTGAACCCTGACCATCAGGATTTTGAGCCTCTGCGAGAGGAGTTTCTGGAGCTCTATTTTGCCAATCTGGCCGATAAAACTGTGATGTTTGATGGCCTGGCACAGGTGTTGGAGCAATGTACCCAGCAGGATATTCCATGGGGTATTGTCACTAACAAGCCCTCCCGCTACACAGATGCAGTGCTGCAGCAATTGCCGCTTCAAGGTGCTGCTACAGTAATCTGCCCGGACCATGTGGCTCAACCAAAACCCCACCCGGAACCCATGTTTTTAGCTTGTAAAGAAATTGACATCGCTCCTGCGGACTGTCTCTATGTGGGCGATCATATCCGAGATATTGAGGCTGGGCGGGCCGCCGGGATGCGCACCATTGCCGCAGCCTGGGGTTATATTGAAGCGGGCCAGAATGTTCACCAATGGAATGCCGATTGGGTTGTTGAACAGTCTCAGCAGCTCCATTCATTACTGTTTAATTAAAGGACAATACGTTGCTTACAGCGGAACAAATTATTCATTACGCCAGGCCAGACAATCTGTTACATAACCGCGTTATTTTAATTACTGGTTCTGGTGATGGCATCGGCAAGGCGGCGGCCCTGGCCTGTGCCAAGGCCGGGGCAACAGTCATTCTGGCTGGGCGCACAGTGGTCAAGCTGGAACAGGTTTACGATCAGATCCTGGCTCTGAATGCCCCTGAGGCGGTGATCTATCCGATTGATCTGGAAGGTGCCAGCCACGACGATTACGACCAGCTGGCAGTGGCTCTGGATAACCAGTTTGGTCGCCTGGATGGTCTGCTGCTAAATGCCGGGGTTCTCGGCCAGCGCACGCCCCTAAACAATTATCGTCAGGATGTCTGGGACAAGGTGTTAAAAGTAAATGTCAGCGCCCAGTTTCAAATGACCCAGGCACTAATGCCTATTTTGGAAAAATCCACCGATGCCTCGGTGATCTTTACCACCTCCAGTGTCGGCAAAGTGGGGCGCGCTTTCTGGGGTGCCTATGCGGTATCCAAGTTTGCTGTAGAAGGTATGGTGCAAACCTGGGCTGCGGAGCTTGAGGGTTTGGGTAATGTGCGGGTCAATGCTATCAACCCCGGGGCCACGCAAACCAATATGCGCGCCCAGGCCTACCCGGCAGAAAACCCAAACAGCCTGAAAAGTGCTGAAGAGATTATGCCAGCTTATCTATATCTGCTAGGAGCGGACAGCTCTGAGGTTAATGGGCAGTCGATCAATGCCCAGAATCGCTGATTAGCGCTTGCTGGTATCACCCCGTGCGCGCAGCTTTTTCTCTTTGCGCTCACGGATATCCTTGTACACCATTTTTTCACTGAACCTTGGTGGCTTAAGCGCCACAGCCCGGAACAGGGAAATTACCTGCTTGGGATCCAGCTCTATATATTCAGAGCGGCGCACAATGGAGGGCAGTTCAATCGGCCCATAGCTGATGCGCTTGAGGCGATTGACTTCCACATCCTGAGATTCCCACAGGCGGCGCACTTCTCTGGTACGTCCTTCCGCCAGAATCACTCTAAACCAGCGATTGCTGCCGCTCCGCTCGTCTGGAGTTCGCGCATGCTGGGCTTTAACGGTTTGGAACTTGGCGATGCCATCCTCAAGAATAACACCGTCAGTTAGGCGCTTGATCATGGCTTCGTCCACGTCCCCATGAATGCGCGCCATATATTCACGCTTCACTTCATAGGAGGGATGCATCAAGCGATTAGCCAACTCACCATGATTGGTAAACAGCAGCAATCCGCTGGTGTTGATGTCCAGGCGTCCAATGGCAATCCAGCGACCACGATTTAGGCGCGGCAGCTTATCAAACACTGTGGGACGTCCATCCGGGTCTGAGGTGGTGCTGACCTCCCCTTCGGGCTTGCTGTACATCAGCACTCTGGGGCTGTCATCAGTAATAATTTTAATTGGACGTCCATCAACTATAATGCGGTCAGTGGATTGCGCACGGTCACCCAGCTTGGCCACGGAGCCATTGACTGACACTCGGCCAGCGGAGATCCATTTTTCCAGTTGGCGGCGTGAACCCAGACCGGCGGTTGCCAAAACCTTTTGTAATTTTTCACTCATTGATTGGGGTACTGCTCTGTTCTTGTGGCTCCTGACTTTCATCTTGATCAAGCTGTGACTCAACACCGTCCTGCTGCTGGTCTAACTCAAAAACTGTGCTGGTTTCTTCATCATTGGCAGCGGTAGTCGCGGCGGGAATCACAGCCGGATCAGCCAGACTCAGTTCCAGTTCCGGATCCAGTTCTGCCAGATCTTTAATTTCACCCAGCGCAGGCAAATGCTCCAGGCTCTTAAGATTGAAGTAATCTAGAAACTGTTTAGTGGTGGCATACAGTGCCGGTTTGCCCGGCACATCGCGATAGCCCACAACGCGCACCCAGTCACGCTCTTGCAGAGTTTTAATAATATCGGAACTCACCGCTACACCGCGCACCAGTTCAATATCACCACGGGTTAATGGCTGACGATAGGCAATCAGACTTAATGTCTCAAGCATGGCGCGGGAGTAGCGCTTGGGCTTCTCTTCCCACAGTCGATTGACCCAGGTCGCCAATTCCTGTCGCACCTGAAAACGGTAGCCGCTGGCAACCTGCATTAACTCAAAACCGCGCTCGCGACAGTCCCCGTCAATTTCTTCCAGTGCTGCTTTTATCTGATCCCGCGGTGGTCGCTCATCTTCCTCGAACAATGTTTCCAGTCGAGGAATATCCAATGGTTTGCCCGCAGCCAATAGCGCGCCTTCTATAATTTTTCTGATCGTATCTGGGTTCATGATGTTCTTGCTTTTACGTGTATTGGACCAAAAGATTCGCTCTGCACAATCTCTACTAATGATTCTTTAATTAATTCCATAATCGCCAGGAATGTCACCACCACACCCAGGCGACCCTCAGCCTCTTTAAACAGGCTGACAAAGGGCACAAACTGCTGACCATGGAGGTTGTCTAGGATCAGGGACATCCGCTCCCGGGTGGATAGCTTCTCTAACTCAATCTGATGGCTCTCAAACATCTCTGCCCGGCGCAATACTTCAGCCAGGGCGGTCAACAGCTCGCGCATATCAACATCTGGATGAGGCCTGGCCTGCTCGCGATCTGGCCCTTCGGCTCTGGCCTGATGGATATCGCGGCCCATGCGCGGTATTTCATCCATATCTTCAGCAGCAGTTTTAAAGCGCTCATATTCTTGTAGCCGACGAATCAACTCCGCCCGGGGGTCTGCTTCATCTTCCTCATCCACCGGCTGTCGCGGCAACAGCATACGGGATTTGATCTCGGCCAACATAGCGGCCATCACCAGATATTCGGCGGCCAACTCCAGCTGGATAGACGTCATCAGGTCAATATAGCCCATATATTGGCGAGTTATTTCAGCTACATTGATCTCAAGGATATCGAGGTTTTGACGACGGATAAGATAGAGCAGAAGATCCAGCGGCCCCTCAAAAGCTTCGAGGATTACCTCCAGTGCATCCGGCGGAATATAAAGGTCTTTGGGCAGTACAGTAATTTCTTTGCCCTGCACCACAGCAAAAGGCATTTCCTCTTGCTGGTGGCCAGGCATGGCCGCTTTGGTAATGGTTGCAGCGCTGTCAGATGCAGGCTGAGAATCATCAATTGAGGTTGCTTCGCTAGACACTTGATATCCCATCAGTATTCAAGAGCCGATTATAACCACAATACGGCTATTGAACATCATCAATATCAGATACGTGAAAAATCACCCATGCCCTGACGCCGCAACTCCGGCTGATCGCCAGTCATATCTACCACTGTGGTGGGCTCAAGCCCACAGTAACCGCCATCGATAATAGCGTCGACATGGGACTCTAGCGTCTGGCGAATATCATAGGGGTCGGTCAATGGATATTCATCTCCGGGCATAATCAGGGTCACAGTCATCATTGGCTCGCCCAGCTCCTCAAGCAGAGCCTGAGCAATGGGGCTGTCTGGAACTCGGATACCAACAGTCTTACGTTTAGGGTGCATCAGGCGCTTGGGCACCTCAGACGAGGCAGGCAGTATAAAAGTAAACGGCCCTGGAGTCTGGGCTTTTAGGATACGAAAATCGCTATTGTCTACTCTGGCATAGTTGGCCAGTTCGGACAGGTCACGGCACAGCAGAGTGAAGTTATGATTTTTGTCGACCCGGCGAATATTGCGCACCCGCTCAAGGGCCTGTTTATCGCCGATGTGGCAGCCTATAGCGTAGACCGAATCTGTGGGATAGACAATCACCCCACCGCGACGAACGATTTCTGCCGCTTGGGCAATTAGCCGATGCTGGGGATTATCTGGATGAATAGAAAAATACTGACTCATGCTGGTCTATCTGCCCTGTTAATACGCGGGTTATTCTTTTAACCGCGCGCATTATCACACAGCTTGGCTGTTTAATGGGATAGGCCTGTTTCAGTATTGCGCAGAAATTGCTGCTCGAACTGTTCCGCTGGCTGTGGTTTGGCGATCAGGTATCCCTGAAAGCTGCTACAGCCAAGATCTTTCAATATGCTCCACTGTTTTTGTGTCTCTACACCCTCCGCCACAGTGTGCACATTAAGCGCCTGAGCCAGAGCAACAATACCAGCGATAATGGCGCTATTACGAGGGTCACATTCAATATCTTGCACAAATGAGCGGTCAATTTTCAGCACATCCACAGGCAGGCGCTTTAGATAATTTAGCGACGAATAGCCGATACCAAAGTCGTCAATGGCCACTGAGATACCCAGCTGTTTAATTTTTGCCAGCTCGGTACTCATCAGCTCAGGATTATTCATCAACGTACTTTCCGTGATCTCAATCTCCAAAACGTGCTTGGGAAGTTGGTGCCTATTCATCAAACCCTGCAGCTGAACATGTAAGTCCTCTGCCATCAGGCCCTTAACCGATAAATTTAATGCCAGAGTCAGATGATATTTTTTGGCCAGCCAGGTTCTCAACTGCCTAGCGGCCGCCTCCAACACCCAGTCGCTCAACTTGTTAATTAACCCGCTCTCTTCGGCGAGAGGAATAAAAACATTGGGAGCAATGATGCCTTCTCGCGGATGCTCCCAGCGCAACAGAGTTTCGGCGCCAATCAACTTGCCCGTCGCAAAATCCACTTTCGGCTGATAGAACAGTCGCAACTCATTTCGTTCAATCGCCTGGCGCAGTGCATGTTCCATTTGCAGGCGCTCGACAATCTCTGCCTCCATGCCAGTTTGATAAAAGCAGTAATCATTTCGCTTTTCCTTGGCCCTAAACATGGCTGAGTCTGCATGTTTGATTAAGTCGGTTATATCGCCACCGTTATCAGGAAATAAAGAGATGCCGATACTGGTGGTAATAAACTTTCTCTCACCCATAAACACAAAGGGCTGGTTCATGGACTCACAGATTTTCTTAGCCACCTTGGCGGCAGTTTCGACGCTCTTGATCTTTTCCAGCACTATGGTGAACTCATCGCCGCCAACGCGGGCAATAAAGTCCTGATCACGCACACAGTTGCGAATGCGATCTGCCACTGCCTTCAACAGCAGATCCCCCACATTATGGCCCATGGTGTCATTAACCATTTTAAAACGATCCAGATCCAGGAACAGAATGGCAAACTTGTAGTGCTCCGCCGTAGCCTGCTCAACCACTAAAGGCAGATGCCTCATCAAATTAACCCGGTTGGGCAGGCTGGTAAGAGGGTCGTGATAGGCCAGGCGCTTAACATGCTTCTCGGCCTTGTTAGCTTTGATTAGTCTGGCTACCCGCTGCTTCATCACCGAGAAATTAATCGGTTTGGAAATATAGTCTGTCGCGCCAGACGCAAAGGCCTTCTCAATGTATTCTTCATCTTCCAGCCCGGTAATCATTAACACAGGTATATCTGCACCATGGGGAATATCACGAATAGACTGACAAGCATCGAAGCCGTCCATTCCAGGCATCACTGCATCCATCAAAATCAGATCGGGCATTCGCCGCTGACATATTTCAATTGCCTGCATGCCATTGACGGCCTCTTCCAACTCGTAGCCCTCACGCAAAAAGGCATTGGCCAGCAGCAACCGAATAGAGCGGTCATCATCCACCACCAGAATTCTATAATTCTGTTCTTTAACGCTAATAGCCTTGTTG
>CAXAJC010000032.1:0-16927 GCA_963969005.1 uncultured Cellvibrionales bacterium
AGACTTAGCCTGTTGCTCATCCTCTAGGTTACTAGACGCTGAAGGCGCTTTACTAACTGAGGGCTCTTGCTCTACTTTACCCGACGCTGAGGGCTCCTTTTCAGCAGCAGCTGAGGGCTCTTTATCCGCTGAAGGCTCTTTATCCGCTGAGGGCTCTTTATTGGCTGAAGGCTCTTGCTTGGCCACGGAGGATTTACTTGCCGCAGGTGCTTTTTTCCTGGCAGCAGGTGCAGGTTTAAGTGCGGGCACTTCCTCCAGCAGATGTTGTTCAGGCATGGTGCAAGGCAGTTTCATATCCAGAAGTTTTTCAATAGGTTCCAGCAAAAATGCATCGTCTTCACAGGCAAAGCTGATTGAGGTGCCTGTTTTACCAGCGCGGCCTGTGCGGCCAATGCGGTGAACATAGTCCTCTGGCTCTTCCGGCAAGGTGTAATTGATAACATGACTAATGCCATCAACATGAATACCGCGACCAGCCACATCTGTAGCTACCATCACTTTCAATGAGCCGGACTTAAATGAGTCCAGAGCACGCATACGTTTGTTCTGCGGTACATCCCCCGACAGCAGACCTGCTTTAAAGCCCTTTTTCTTAAGCTTTTCATGCAATGTGCGGCAGATATCCCTGCGGTTGGCAAAGACCATAACGCTGTCAACATCATCATTGACCAGAATATTGTTCAACAGGGCAAACTTTTCACTGGCAGTAGTAATGTAAATTTTCTGATCCACTGTATCGGTCGCCACACGTTCGGCGCCAATCTCTACAGTTACTGGACTATCGGTCCAGGTTTCTGAAAGACGTAATATTTCCGGGGTAAAGGTGGCAGAAAACAACAGTGATTGTCGCTCTTCTCGCTTTGGCGTCAAACGCACCAAGCGGCGCACCTGAGGAATAAAGCCCATATCCAGCATGCGATCGGCTTCATCAATAACCAGCACTTCAACCTGATCTAAATACAGGTCGCGATTATTGGCAAAATCCAACAGGCGACCAGGAGTACCTACCAATATATCGCAATGATGCTTTTGCATTCTTTGCAGCTGTTTGCCGTAATCCATTCCGCCCACCAGACAGTGGACTTTAAGATCCGTATGTTTAACCAGTTGGGTAGCATCATCAGCAATCTGAATAGCCAGCTCCCGGGTCGGCGCCATAATCAATGCACGGGCCTCACCCATATAGCGCTCGCCTTCAATTGGATGTTTGATGAGATCGGTAATGGTATTAATCAAAAAGGCCGCTGTTTTGCCTGTTCCGGTCTGCGCCTTACCAACAATATCATGGCCATTTAAGGTGTGGGGCAATGAAGCTGCCTGAATCGGTGTGCAGTATTCAAACCCAGTACTCTGGATACCCTGCATTAGGGCTGCTGGCAGATCAAAATCGTGAAATCTGGTTTTACCTTCAACAGGCTCAACCACAAACTTGGAGATATCCCAGCTATCGCCCCCGCGACCACCTCGGCCAGAACCCCGTTTGCGGCGGGGTGGTTTTGGTTTATCGCTATTATTTTCTGGCTCGTTGTTCGCCGTCGAAGATACAGCCTCAGATATAGAGTTATTTTCAGTCAAAGTAATCGCCACAGTATTGTTCCGAATTTGCTGCCCAGGGAGCCTTTTAAAGCAACTCCCCCAGTCAAGGTTGGCGCGGAGTGTAGCAGAATTGGTAGCAAATCGCTGAAAAGAATAAATGTAGCAATATGCTGGATGGAAGGCAGTTAAAACACAGCTAAACTGCACGGCTAAAAAGCACGGCTAAAAAGCACGGCGCTGACGCGAACTTCAGCGCCAGTTATAAATAAAGGCTATAGATTTTAGCCAGCAGAGGATCTGCGCAGAAAACCAGCAAGCCAATAATCCAGACTGACCCAGCGACCGCCACCGGTAAACAGCAGACTCAATACCGTTGTTAAGCACCACAAAACTGCCTTTCTCTGTCAGCCAGCTATAGTTGCTATGCTCACACAAAATGCTGTTTGCCGCATATTAGAGCCCTATACCGGGAAAAATTGCTGATTTATCAGGCTGTCTGCACGGCCCAGTCAACTGCATGCAAATTTCTCTTTCTTTGCCAATGCCATTAACCCAAAATGGCGAGTCACAAGAACAGTAGCCCGGCATGACAACTACCGCTAAACCCTCAACATTTGTGCAAGACGCTGGCGTCCTTTTGCGCCTCGCGGGACCATTGATGCTTGGCCAGATTGCTGTGGTCGGCATGACTGTGACCGATATTTATATGGCCGGGCAGGTCAGCGCAGATGACCTGGCGGCATTGCAGCTCGGGGGCAGTATCTGGGCGATGATCAATCTGCTAGTCATCGGTATTATGATTGGCAACAGTCCGATTATTGGCAATTTCTGGGGCGCAGGAAAAACTGACCGCGTGCGCTTCCAGTTTCAGCAGGGCCTTTGGCTGGCGCTGCCAATGGGTGTGATTGTCTGTGGTGCAATACTGCTGGGGGTCTTTGTGCTTGGCCGCCTGGACATTTCTCCAGAGGTCTATCGCATTGCCAGAGGCTATCTGCTGCCCTACCTAATTACCGGTTTTATGTTTCCGGCATTTTTCGCCTTTCGCGCTACATTTGAAGGGATCGGCGATATACGACCGGTGATGGTATTTAACTGCCTGGCCTTTGTACTCAACGGCATTCTCGATTATATCCTGGTATTCGGCAAACTCGGCTTTGCCCCTATGGGCGGCATAGGTGCGGCCTGGGCAACCACTGTGGTTATGGTGTTTTTACTGCTGGCCATGGTCATCTATGGTCGTCGGGCCAGCAATCTAAGGCACTTGCAACTATATGGGCAATTTTCACCACCAAACTCTGCGGCTATCGGCGACATACTGCGTCTGGGTATTCCCATCTCTTTAACTATTGCTGCTGAGGTAGGCTTCTTTGCGATTATACCTATGCTGATCGCCCATCTGGGAGCCAATGTGCTCGGCGCCCATGCCATCACCAATAATCTGGATTCACTGGCCTATATGATTCCCCTCGGAGTCGGTCAGGCTCTAACCATTATGGTGTCCCATGCCCAGGGCCGGCTGGATCCTGTGGCAGCGCGAAAAATCTGTATTACTGGTTTTAAACTGGTGTTTTTGCTAGCCATGCTTCTCGGCAGTATAAAAATCCTTTTGCGCCATGACTTTGCCGAGATGTTCAGCCCGGAAGCTGAGGTGCAAGTTATTGCCGCCAGCCTGTTCTTTTTCTCCGCTGCTCTGGGCTGCTTTGATTCCTTGCAAATGTCCTGCAGCGGTGCACTTCGGGGTTATAAAGATGCCCGCGGACCATTGGTTATTCAGGTTATCGCGTTTTGGGTCATCGCCTTCCCTATCGCCTATAGTCTGGCGCTGACAGACTACTGGGGTGAGCCTATGGGTGTGTTTGGATTTTGGGCGGGGTTGATAATTGCATCATCCATTGCCAGTCTGTCGATGCTCTATCGCTGGAACCTAGTATCCAAAGACAAGATTCGCAGGGCTGCTCAATAAGAACCTGAAAGGCAGCCCAGACTGATGCGCTCAAGCTGGTTGTAATCGACCCGGGTTTCCACAGAATTAAAGCCAGCATTGCTAAATAACTCTCTCACTGCGGCACCCTGATTATGGCCATGCTCTACCATCAGCCAGCCACCCTGCCGCAAAAAGCCGCAGCTCTGCCCTATAACAAGTCTTAAATCATCCAGACCATCAACACCGGAAACCAGAGCCGAGGCTGGCTCAAAACGCACATCGCCCTCAAATAGATGATGGTCATCTGCCTCTATATAGGGGGGGTTGCTCACTATTAAATCAAATCCGGTCTCGGGCTGTGGTCTGGCTGTGGCTAGGGCCGAAAACCAGTCACTCTCATAAATACTCAGATTATCGAGCTGATGCAGCTGCCGATTGCGCTCCGCCAATGCCACGGCCTTGGGCTGTATATCAACTCCGGTAATCTGCCAGAGAGGCTGCTCCACCGCCAGCGCCAGTGCAATAGCTCCTGTACCTGTGCCCAGATCCAATATCTGACTGTTAGTGGGAAGATCCAGCTGCAGAGCCGTTTCAACCAGCAGTTCCGTCTCTGGGCGGGGGATTAATGTATCGGGAGAAACACAGAGTTCAAGACTCCAAAAGCCCTGAGTACCAATAATAAAAGCCACAGGCTCACCATTGAGACGGCGCTTGAACAACAATTCAAACTGGGCAATATCCGCTGGCTGCGGCTGGTGGTCAGGCCAGGTCTTTAACCAGGTGCGATCTACATTGAGGCTGTGGCAGAGCAACAGCTCGGTGTCTAGCTGGGCGCTATCGCTGGCTGGACTCAGCTCGGCACTGCGCCCCAGAAGATCTGCAACTGTGATCATTAGTCAGCTAGACTGGCCAACTGTTCGGCCTGGAATTCGTTGACCAATGGCTGCACTAGATCCCCTAAAGAACCTTCCATAACCTCAGCAAGTTTGTACAGGGTCAGATTGATACGATGATCTGTCACCCGGCCCTGAGGGAAGTTATAAGTGCGAATACGCTCGGAGCGATCGCCACTGCCGACCAGACTCTTGCGCTGTTCGGACTGCTCCTTAGCTGCAGCATCATCCTGGGCCGAATCCAGCCGCGCCTGCAGCACCGCCATAGCCTTGGCACGGTTTTTATGCTGGGAGCGCTCATCCTGACATTCCACCACCATGCCGGTGGGCAAATGAGTCAAGCGGATAGCCGAATCAGTTTTATTAACATGCTGCCCGCCAGAACCAGAGGCGCGAAAGGTATCAACCCGCAAATCGCCCTTGTTAATTTCGATGGCATCCTGGGCATCGGCCTCGGGCATAATAGCCACGGTGCATGCAGAGGTGTGGATTCTGCCCTGGGATTCAGTATCCGGCACTCGCTGCACGCGATGGGCGCCAGACTCAAACTTGAGCTGGGAATAAACGCCAGTGCCGACAATGCGGGCAATAATTTCTTTGTAACCACCATGGTCGCCGGAGCTTTCGCTCATCACTTCAACCTTCCAGCGGCAATTTTCAGCAAACTTGCTATACATGCGAAATAGATCCCCGGAGAAAATGGCCGCTTCATCACCACCAGTGCCAGCACGGATTTCCAGAAACACGTTTTTATGATCATTGGGATCTTTGGGTAACAGTAGTTTTTGCAAATCAAGCTCCAGCACCTCTAACTGCTGCTCGCCCTGTTTAAGTTCGTCCTGAGCCATGGCGCGCATATCCGGGTCGGAGTCTTTGGCCAAAGCTTTGGCTTCGTCGATATTACTCACTACTTCCTGAAAGCTCAGATAACACTTCACCACTGGCTCAAGTTCAGCATATTCCTTGGACAACTCGCGAAATTTATTCTGGTCGCCAATAATATCCGGGTCACTCATCAGGGCGCCCACTTCTTCATAGCGTTCGGAGAGACTGTCTAGCTTGGCCAGTATGGATGCTTTCATCGTTATTTTTTCTTTAGGTCAAAGAGTTCATGAGTGGCATCAATAGTGTTGTCTCGCCCCTCTTCACTGGCCTGCTTAAGGCGAGTAGTTGGTTTGTGCAGCAGTTTATTGGTCAGATTGCGTGCCAATGTGTTAATAACTTTCGCTGAGTCCTGCCCGCGCTCAAGAGCAGACAGAGCTTTGTCCACTTCACTGTCGCGAATCAATTCCACACTGTCACGAAAGGCTTTAATGGTATCCACTACAGCCAGAGCCCGCTGTTTGGTCGACCAGCTCTCAACCTCCTGATCAACAATATCCCTAGCCTTGTCGGCGGCAGTCTGACGCGTGCGCAAATTATCCTGAATCACTTCTTCAAGGTCATCCACTGTGTAGAGGTACACATCAGCCAGCTCTTCAACCTCAGGCTCAATATCTCGGGGCACCGCGATATCAACCATAAATAGCGGCTTGTGCATGCGCTTTTTAAGAGCCGACTCAACAGCACCTTTACCCAGAATAGGCAGCTGGCTGGCGGTGGAGGAAATAATAATATCGGCCTGGTGCAGATAATCGGGAATATCCGACAACAGAATAGCCGCGGCAGAAAAATCCTGAGCTAAGTCCTGGGCTCTGGTCAATGTGCGATTTGCCACAGTAATCTGACGGATATTTTTCTCTTGCAGATGCCGGGCAACCAGTTCAATGGTCTCCCCTGCCCCTATCAGCAACGCATGAGCTGATTTGAGATCAGCAAAAATCTGCTCCGCCAGACTGACTGAAGCATAGGCTACGGACACAGGATTTTGACCAATAGCAGTTTCCGAACGCACCCGCTTGGCGGCGGCAAAGGCCTGCTGAAAGGCCTGATTGAGTTCTGTTGCCACTGTGCCCGCTTCGCGACCCACTGAATAGGCTGATTTGATCTGACCAAAAATCTGCGGTTCGCCAAGCACAAGAGAATCCAGACCGCTGGCAACGTTGATCATATGACGGATAGCCTGCTCATCCCGATGACAGTAGAAACAGTCCTGCAGCTCTTCGATATTGAGATTTTTGCTCTCGGCCAGCCAGCGCAGCAGCTGCTCGTCATTGACGTCGCCACTGACATAAATCTCAGTGCGATTGCAGGTAGAGAGCAGCGCAATCTCTGCAGCACCCATAATCTCCTTAGCAGACTGCAGTGACTCAACCACTATTTCCGGCGCAAAAGCAATCCGCCCGCGGAGATCTACCGAGGCTGATTTATGGTTGATACCAAATGCTAAGATGCCCATGACCGTCTGAATATTGCCTTTCGCAAGTTGCTGAGTCGCTTTATTACGGTGCGGATTTTACACCAGTCTCGTCTGCAAAAGGAGACCGAGGGATAAATCAAAAGAAAATCATTTATCCAGAATAGCAACAGTCTGCGCTACGCTGCTGTCTATGGCCTGTAAACTTTCTAAACAAAAATTGTCTTAACTAGAACTATCCTAGACAATAACAGTATGAATAAACTTTTTTCCTGCCTGATTTTCCCCTGCCTGCTGAGTCTTGGCAGCTGCGCCACAGCACCGCAAAATCAGGCTGTAGATACCGATCCAGTGAAAACTGAACCAGTGGAGGCAGCTCCCGAGCTGCCAACCAAACCCTTTGCTATAGATAGCCTCTACGACCTGTTGGTGGCCGATATCGCACTGAATCGCAGCCAATTTGAACTGGCTCTAGAAAAGTATCTGGCCCAGGCTCGCCAGACCCGTGACCTAGGTGTGATTCAACTGGCGGCCCGGGTCGCTGATTATGTGCGCGATAACAGTGCCAGCCTGGAAATAGCCCTGCTGTGGATTGATGTTGCTCCAGAGGATCCAGAGGCACACCGGGCTGCGCTGCAGGCCTATGCCATACAGGGAGAGGCCATTAAAGCCCTGCTCCATGCCAGCTGGCTCTACAGCAAAGAAGCTGATCTGGATGCATTTCTTGCGGTCACGTCGATACAGATGACTGATGCACAAACCAGTGCGCTGATCACGGCCTACCAAAGCCTGAATCTGAGTGCAGAACAACAGCCATTTGTTATGCTGGCCAGTGCCATCCTCTATCGCACTATCGCTGAACTGGAGATTGCAGAGCAGACCGTGACAGAGTTTCTGCAACTACAACCGGATAATCAATCAGGCCTGCTACTGCTGGCCCAGCTGCTTCATCAACAGGATCGCATTGATGAAGCAGCAGCCCTTATAGGTGATGCCTTGCAGCGGCAACCAGAGGACCGCAAGCTACGCTTACAATATGCCCGCCTACTAACCATTACGGACCTTCAGCAGGCGATTATTGAATTTGAAGCCCTGCGCCTTGAAGACCCGGCAGATCAGGAGATTAATTTCTTGCTGGCCCTGTTACTGCACAATCAGGGCCAGAGCGATAGAGCCATGGGGCTGTTTGCCCAGTCCTCTCAGAGACCCAGCCTCAGTGCCGACTCACAGTTCCATATGGGTAGCATTACCGAGAGCAGAGGCGACATTACCAATGCCATCAAACATTATTCCCAGGTGCGGTTTGGGCGTAACTATCTGCCCGCCGTTTCTAGACTTACGGTTCTACTCAATCAACAATATGGTCTCAGCGCCGCGCGACAGAATTTGCAGCGTCTGCGCTCAGAACAGCCAGAACAGGCAGTAACCCTATTTCAAATCGAATCCAATCTGCTGGTTAGCCTGCAAAAACCAGAGCTGGCTATGTCAATTCTCACTAGTGGTCTCAATAGCTTCCCCAATGACAGTCAACTGCTCTACGCTAGATCTATGGTTGCCGAACGGCAGGATAACTTTGCTTTGGCAGAGCAAGACCTGCGCACCCTGATTGCTCAGGATGAAAATAATGCCTCTGCGCTCAATGCTCTGGGCTACAGCATGGTCGTGCATACCGACCGTCAGGATGAGGCTTACAGCCTGATCAAACGAGCCTACCTACTTAATCCGGGGGATCCAGCCATTATCGATAGCATGGGCTGGGTGCTCTTCAAGTTAGGGGAGCTGGCACAGGCATTGGAGTATCTGCAAAAAGCGCTGGATTTACTCCCGGATCCGGAAATAGCGGCTCATCTGGGTGAAGTGCAATGGGTAATGGGCAATCCTGAAGCTGCCCTTAAAACCTGGCAACTGGGCCTGCAACAGGCTCCAGATCATCCGATCATTATCGAAGCCATGGACAGACTGGGCGCAACCGAATGAGAGCAGCTATTTTATTACTGAGCGCTGCCTTCATAGCCGGCTGCAGCCATCAACCGCCCATCAGCCAACCTATCGACTGGAACCAGCATCAGGCTCAGCTTGCAGCATTGGACCAATGGCAACTGCGTGGCAAGCTGGGATTTAAGTCTCCGCAACAGGGCGGCAGCGCCAATCTGCAATGGTCCCAGAACCAACAGCAATATCAGCTACGGCTGAGCGGCCCCATGGGCACTGGCAATGTTCTGATCCAGGGAGATCAGACCAGAGCACAGATGCAGCAGGGTGATCAGAGCTATGTGGACAGGCCAGAATTGCTGGCAGCCCGCTTTACTGGACTGCCAATTCCGGTGGATGCCCTGAGCTGGTGGGTGCGTGGTCTTCCCAGTCCTTCCAAATCTGCGGCTACGGATCTGATTATCAGCCCGAATGGCACTGCCAGCAGTTTTGTCCAAGAAGGCTGGCAGTTGTCCTTTTCCGACTATCGTATGACCAAAGATGGTCATTTGCCGAGAAAAATCAGCGGCCAACTTGGGGCGCAAAGCTTTAAGCTGGTAATATCAAACTGGAATCCACCAGCAAAGTAATCAGCGGTTGCCGACCATGCCTTCTGTCACATTGCCCTCACCGGCAAAGTTAAATTTGTTTCTGCACATAACCGGTCGCCGTGACAATGGCTACCATAAGCTGCAGACAGTCTTTCAACTGCTGGATTATGGCGACAATCTGACCTTTAGCAGCAACCCAACTGGCAAAATCACCATTAGCCCACAGATCGAAGGGGTTGCTGCAGAAAATAATTTAATTGTCCGCGCCGCCAAGCTGTTACAGGCAAAGGCTGGCTGTAACAGCGGCTGCGATATTGTGGTGGAGAAAAAAATCCCCATGGGTGCAGGCCTGGGTGGCGGCAGCAGCAATGCAGCAACCGCATTAGTTGGACTGAATCACCTTTGGCAATGCGGTCTGGAGCCCGATGCCCTGGCTGAATTAGGTGCTGCACTAGGTGCAGATGTGCCGGTGTTTGTGCATGGCAATAGTGCTTTTGCCGAGGGAATTGGTGAGCTTTTGACGCCACTGGATATTCCCGAGCAATGGTATTTGGTGATCACGCCAGATGTACATATCTCCACGGCGGAAATTTTTTCCAATCCTCAATTGACAAGGAACTCTCCACCCATCAAAATACGCGCCCTCTCAGGGGAGCAGTACAGGAATGACTGCCAATCTGTAGTCGAAAAGCTCTACCCGGCAGTGAAACAGGTGTTGGATTGGGCAAGGGATTACAGTAACCCGCTGATGACTGGTACTGGTGCTAGTGTGTTTTGCAGCTTTGACAGTCAGGTAAGAGCCCAAGAGGCTTTGAATCTGGTGCCAAAACAGTGGAATGCGTTTATAGCGCGGGGCGAAAACCGCTCTTCCCTGCATCAGCAATTGGAAAACTTTTTTACTGGGGCGTGGCCAAGTGGTTAAGGCACCGGGTTTTGATCCCGGCATCGGAGGTTCGAATCCTCCCGCCCCAGCCATTTCTTTATTATGAATACCAGGAAAAATGACGTGTCTAGATTAATGGTCTTCTCTGGGAACGCAAACCCGGAACTGGCAACTGAAATCGCTCGCACATTGGGGATTCCGCTCGGTGATGCGCTGGTATCTCTATTTTCAGATGGTGAAATCAATATCGAGATTCGCGAAAATGTTCGCGGTCACGATGTTTTTGTCGTGCAGCCCACCTGTGCACCGACTAACAGGCATCTGATGGAACTGGTATTGATGATCGACGCTCTGCGCCGCGCATCTGCTGGCCGCATTACTGCGGTTGTTCCCTACTTCGGTTACGCCCGCCAGGATCGTCGTGTGCGCTCGGTGCGTGTGCCCATCAGCGCTAAAGTGGTTGCTGACATGCTCTCCAATGCTGGTGTCGATCGGGTACTGACCGTCGATCTCCACGCAGAACAGATTCAGGGCTTTTTCAACTGCACAGTTGATAACGTCTATGGCGCACCAGTACTGCTGGGTGATATTGAGCGTCAAAACTACAAGAGCTTGCAGGTTGTATCGCCAGATGTTGGCGGTGTGGTTCGTGCAAGAGCAGTGGCCAAACAGCTGGGCTGTGATCTGGCTATTATTGATAAACGCCGTCCAACTTCCAATCAGAGCGAAGTGATGAATCTGATCGGTGAAGTTGATGGACGCACCTGTGTGCTGGTCGATGATATCGTCGACACTGCAGGCACATTGTGCAAAGCCGCTGAAGCGCTGAAGAAAAATGGCGCCACCAAGGTTGTAGCCTATGCTACCCACGCAGTGTTATCCGGCGGTGCCATCGACAATATTAATAACTCAAAGCTGGACGAGTTGGTAGTTGCCAACAGTATCCCCCTGAGTGATGAAGCTAAAAAATGCAAAAAAATCCGTACCTTACAGCTTGGTAAATTGCTGGGTGAATCGGTGCGCCGCATTAGCAACGAAGAATCTATTAGCGCGATGTTCGACTAGTCTTAACGGCTAGTTGGCGAGCACTATTTAACCGCCTCAATATCGAGGCACAAAACCCCATTACAGGTCTGGTCGCGGTCTGTTTTGGCACAACATTGGAGACTATTATGTCTACTGATTTTACATTACATGCGAAAGGTCGCGAGGATACAGGGAAAGGTGCGAGCCGCCGCCTGCGTCGTCTGGCCGGTGAAATACCAGCAATTGTCTATGGCGGAAAGAAAAATCCTGCCCGCATTGCTCTGATCCACAAAGATGTCAAGAAAGCGCTGGAAAATGAAGCGTTCTACTCTCACATTATTGCTCTGGATATCGATGGCAAGTCTGAAGACGTTATTGTTAAAGACGTACAGCGTCATCCTGCAAAAGCCATTGTGCTGCACATGGACTTCTTGCGCGTCAGCAAGAACACCAAACTGCAGACTCGAGTGCCTCTGCACTTTATCAACGAAGACATCTGTGTCGGCGTTAAGCTAGGTGGCGGTCTGATCGCCCACAGCATGACTGAACTGGAAATCATGTGTCTGCCAGCAGATCTGCCAGAGTATCTCGAAGTGGATATGGCCGACGTTGACCTCGGTCAAACCCTGCATATCTCTGATATCAAACTGCCAAAAGGCGTTGAATCCGTTGCTCTGAGTCACGGTGGTGACCACGATCTTCCAATCGCAGCTGTCAACAAGTCGAAAGCTAAAGACGAAGATGAAGAAGCCGCACCTGCACCTGATGCAGACGCTGGTGAAGCAGACAGCAGCGCCGAGGAAGCAAGCGAAGAGTAATCTTCGCCTCTGCCCTCTAAGTAGGCCCTGACATTGGACGCGCCCGTAGAGTTAATAGTAGGGCTGGGAAACCCCGGCCCCAACTATGAACGGACGCGACATAATGTCGGGGCTGACTTGGTTCTGGAGCTGGCAAAATCTCTGCATACGGAACTTAAACACGAGAGCAAGTTTTTTGGTGATACCGCAAGGGTCAGCATAGCGGGTCGAGATGTGCGTCTGCTGATACCCAGCACTTTTATGAATCTCAGCGGCAAGTCTGTTGCCGCGCTGGCCAGGTTCTATCAAATTGCCCCGGAGAATATTCTGGTGGTGCACGATGAACTGGATATGGACCCGGGTATTGCTCGCTTTAAGAAAGGCGGCGGCCACGGTGGCCACAATGGTCTGCGTGACACTATTAAAAGCCTCGGCAACAATAGTGAGTTTGCCCGCCTGCGCATTGGCATAGGCCACCCGGGGCAGGCTAATCTGGTGGCCGACTATGTACTTAAAAAAGCCTCACCCAGTGATCAGCAATTGATTACCAATAGCATAGATGATGCATTGCGTCACTTGTCCACTGCGGTAGAGGGTCATTGGGAAAAGGCAATGACTGCCTTACACAGTCTTTAATACCTGGCTGTTTACAGTCAGAGCAAAGGAAATAAAAAATGGGTTTTAACTGCGGAATTGTTGGATTGCCCAATGTTGGCAAGTCCACCTTATTTAATGCACTGACCAAAGCAGGTATCGGCGCGGAAAACTTTCCATTCTGCACTATCGAGCCCAATACCGGCGTAGTGCCTATTCCCGATCCCCGTCAGGACAAAATCTCGGCCATTGTTAATCCAGAGCGCCTGATTCCCACCAGCATGGAATTTGTTGATATTGCAGGTTTGGTAGCTGGTGCATCCAAAGGTGAGGGTCTGGGCAACCAGTTTCTCTCCAATATTCGTGAAACCGATGCGATCGCCCATGTGGTGCGCTGTTTTGATGACGAAAATGTGATTCATGTGGAAGGCCAGATCAACCCGCCCGATGATATCGATGTTATCAATACCGAACTGGCCCTGGCAGATCTCGACAGTGTCGAAAAAACCATACTGCGGGCTTCCAAAGCTGCCAAAGGCAAAGATGCTGACGCCATAGCCCTTAAGGCGGTAGCGGAAAAAGTACTCCCCCATCTCAATGAAGCCAAGCCGCTGCGCTCCTTTGAGTTGACCGATGACGAATTAAAACTGCTAAAGCCCCTCAGTCTACTTACCCTCAAGCCCACTATGTATATTGCCAATGTGGATGAGGAAGGTTTTGACAATAACCCCTATCTGGATGCAGTGAGCAAAATTGCCGAAGCCGAAGGCTCGGTGGTTGTGCCCATTTGCAACAAGCTGGAAGCAGAGATTTCTGAACTGGAAGACGACGAGAAAATCGAATTTTTGCAGGACATGGGCATGCAGGAGCCCGGGCTAAATCGCGTGATCCGCGCAGGCTACAATCTGCTGGGTCTGCAAACCTACTTTACTGCCGGGCCAAAAGAAGTTCGCGCCTGGACTATCCCCGTAGGGGCAACCGCCCCCAACGCAGCGGGTAAGATTCACACAGATTTTGAGAAAGGCTTTATTCGTGCCGAGATTATCGGCTACGACGACTATATCGCCGGGAATGGCGAGCAGGGCGCAAAAGACGCGGGCAAATGGCGTCTTGAAGGAAAGGAATACATAGTTAAGGATGGCGATGTAATACACTTCCGCTTCAATGTGTAGCGACTCGTGAGTGCTGTCTCCGGACGCTGGAGACTGGGGGCGTTACTTGCCCTGGCCACTGCTACTATGTGGGGCATGCTACCAATTGCGCTCAAGGGCGTGATGGTGACATTAGACCCAATCACCACCACTTTTTTTCGCCTATCTTTGGCAGCGATGCTGATGACACCCTATCTCATGGTGCGCAGACGACTGCCCAATCATCGCAAGTTGCGTTCGCCGCGCCTGTTCTTTCAGCTTCTGGCGGCAGGGTTATTACTGTCCGGTAACTATGGTTTATATATTTTTGGCTTGGAACGAACTGGCCCTGAGGCGGCCCAGGTGATGATTCAAATTGCACCAATGCTGCTCTTGCTGGCAGGCGTATTTGTGTTTAAAGAGTCCTTTTCCAGCGCCCAATGGTTTGGCTTTTTCGCCTTTGCGTCAGGTTTGGTATTATTTTTTAATCATCATCTGGGTGATATTTTTATAGATCTCAATGATTATGGCCTAGGCCTGCTGATGATTTCACTGGCGGCAGTCTGCTGGACCGGCTATGCCATTATGCAAAAAATTCTGCTGCAAGAATTTACCTCACAGGAAACCATGCTGGCTATATATTGGCTTGGCACAATGTTATTTTTGCCCTTTTGTGACTTTTCTACCTTGGGTCAGCTTACGAGCACACAATGGGCCCTTCTTGCATTTTGTGGTGTCAATACAATCATTGCGTACGGGTGTTTTGCCGAAGCTCTGCTCCATATCGAGGCATCCAGAGTCAGTGCGACCATCGCAGTGACACCCTTGCTTACAGTGGGCATTGTGCAATTCATCCCTATCGCCGGCATTAACGTAGAACCACTAGGTTTTGTGTCCCTATTGGGCGCCCTCCTTGTCGTCGCTGGCTCAATCACCACAGCCGTAGCCAAAAACACAGACTAGAATAATAATTAAATACCGGCAAAACAGGTTACATCTATGTTTAAAAAAATCGCAAAAGGCACAGGCATATGCCTGCTCGCAACAATAATAGCCGGCACCGGCTATATCGCTGCCATCACCCCAGGTGGACTCAGCGGCTTTTGGCTAATGGTAAGCACAGTTGCCGGCCTTAACACCTCAGCTCATGCGGCCGAAGAATCTAGTCTACAGGTACCAGAGGGTTTTACCCTTAAACTGGTCGCTAAAGACCTTGGCTATGTGCGCTTTTTAGCCATAACAGAACAAAATGATCTGGTGGCAACCATTGCTGACCGCGGTCAGATTTTATTGCTGCAGGACAGAGACCAAAACGGTACAGCCGAGACTCAAACAGTATTAATTGACGGCCTCAATGAACCTCAGGGCATATTATTTGACGGCGACTGGCTGTACTTTAGTGAGAGCGGCACCGTTAGCCGAGTGGCCTTTGACCACAGTACCGCCAGCGTTGCTGGCGAGATTCAAATCGTGCTCCAGGATCTGCCCTATGACCTTATTCACAAAGCCAAGGCCATCGGCATCTCCCCGGATCGTAAGCTTTATGTTGCGGTGGGGTCTCCTTGCAATGTCTGCGAACCGGAAGACCCTAGATACGCCGCAATGTTGCAATCAGAACTTGATGGCAGCAATCCACAAATCTACGCCCGAGGATTACGCAACTCAGTAGGCTTCGACTGGGCACCCTGGTCAGGCGACCTCTATGCCACCGTAAATGCTCGAGATTTGCTGGGTGATGACTTCCCACCAGACGAACTCAACCTAGTGGTTGAAAATGGATTTTATGGCTGGCCCTACGTTAATGGTGACAATATACCTGACCCTGATTTTGGCGATAAACGACCAGACCTTGCCCGCTCCGCTATAACACCCACCTTTAATTTTCGTCCCCACAACGCACCACTGGGTATCCATTTCGTTGAGGCGCAAAGAAGCCTCCCTCACGGCTTTAATCGCACCGCGCTGGTAGCATTGCATGGCTCATGGAATCGTTCCGTACTGGACGGTTACAAAGTCATCTCGCTGCACTGGGATAATCAGGGCAATATCGAGAGCCGAGACTTTGTCAGCGGGTTTTTAGCGGACGACGGCATAATGGGGCGGCCTGTAGACATCGCCCAAGACCGCCAGGGACGTTTCTATATTACTGACGATTTGGGCGGGCAGATATACCGGGTAGAGTATAGTGCTGGGCAATAAAAGCCTCTGGCCGAGCTCGATTTAATACTGCCACCTGTTAGTAGCGCTGGTATCAGGTTTGAAAGATAGAGTATTTCGTTGAAACCCCGAGCGATTGGTTAGCCAAGCAATCTCAGCAGTGAAGTTCTTGACAAAAGCGCCCCATCTGGCGAAAATGCGCGCCCCTGTCCCACAGGGTCTGCAAGACATCGTGGCTACGTAGCTCAGCTGGTTAGAGCACAGCATTCATAATGCTGGGGTCGGTGGTTCAAGTCCACCCGTAGCTACCATCAAAATCAATCATTTACCTCACTATCACTTTTTCACTCGTACTTGCTTGCGGGAGTTTTGCGGGAAACGCCAAAATATTGCCCCCCAATACTGGTCCGCATAAGGCCTCAACACCCCGATAAAGTTCAGCCACTTCGACCGCACTGTATCGCGTCGTCACATCACCATTACAGTGACCCAGCAGATCCTTGCGCGTCTCATTGACCACGCCACAACGCCTCAGTCTCTGCCCAAAGGTGTGACGAAGATCATGCACCCTGAGTCTGCGAAATCCCGCAGGCGACTTCTCTCCAGTTTCCGACTCTAAGAGATCTGCCGCACGCTCCCTGCCACTTCGCCAACCAGTGCCCTTAACATCCGAGCGACGACCTCCCTTTGGTGAGGGGAATACAAACCGGCTACCGTTGCCTCGACGCGAGTCCACAATCGCCCGAGCTACCCGATTACACACCACCAACTTGTCCTGATTGTTCTTAGTGTGCTCACCCGATATCTCAAAACAGACAATAGGGCTGTCTTGGCGTTCCCAAGCCCATTCAAGTGCACATAGTTCCCTCGCGCGCAAGCCGGTATGGATCAGGAAAGTAGCGATGTCTTGTAAATCAGGCGACAACACTGCCATTAAACACGCTTCTTCCCGAGCCGATATCGGATACGGCTTACGCGTATCATGCCAATCCAAACGACGGATTTTCGGAACGCTCAACAACCATGGATGGCCGTTGACATCCCGATACTCCCCTCTTGCCTGTTGTAGCACCAACTTGACGATAGTCAGTGTCCGGTTCACGGTAGCACTCTTTACGCCCTCTTGTTTGCGGCTCCTTATAAACGGCGCTAGCGTTTCACTGTGAACC
>CAXAJC010000033.1:0-16531 GCA_963969005.1 uncultured Cellvibrionales bacterium
CAGCCGATACAGAGTTAAAAATTGTCTACACTTGCCCTAGCTCTAAACTATATTAAACTTGCATTGGTACCCAGCAGGCACAGGCTCCCAAGGATCGATAGAGGTTTTATGGTTTCTGACCAGCAACCAAACATTGACGCGCCACTGGCCAGGATCAGTCCAGACAATGCTCAGCCCGCCGCCGAAATGGAATATGATTTTACCGAAGATCCATAAACAGCCTGAAGCTGCACGACAAATTGCTAATCCAGCAGATGAATATCCTTATCACTGTAGCCCAGCAAATAGAGAATCCCGTCCAAACCCAGATTAGAAATTGACTGTTTGGCCGAGGCCTTAACCAGCGGCTTGGCTCTAAACGCAATGCCCAGGCCAGCGATATTAAGCATGGGCAGATCATTAGCCCCATCACCCACTGCAATCACCTGCTCCAGCACTAGTCCCTCTCTATCGGCCAGCTCAAGTAACAGATCTGCCTTGCGCTGGCCATCGATAATCTCCCCTTTGATATTGCCGGTGACCAACCCATCTTCGACATCCAGCTCATTGGCATAGACATAGTCGACACCCAGAATAGTCTGCAAATAGCGGCCAAAAAAGGTAAAACCCCCGGAGACAATGGCAGTTTTAAAGCCCAGTTGCTTAAGGGTTTTTAGCAGATGCTCTGCCCCTTCATTAAGCTCTAATCGCTCCGCCACAGATTGCAGCACGCTGGCATCCAGACCTTTTAGCAGAGCCATACGCTGGGTGAAGCTCTGTTTAAAATCAATCTGGCCCTGCATTGCAGCTTCGGTAATAGCTGCCACCTGATCACCCACACCAGCCTCTTTGGCCAGCTCATCAATCACCTCTGCATCAATCAATGTGGAATCCATATCAAACACCACCAACTGACGATTGCGGCGATAGATATTGTCTTCCTGATAGGCAATATCAATATCATGCTGGCTGGCCAGCTCTAACAGAGAATTTCTAAATTGCTGGGGGTTCTCGGCTTCGCCACGCACAGAAAACTCCACACAGGCACGGCCTAACTTATCGCTGTCATCAAGCTGTACTCGGCCTGAAAGTCGCACAATCTTGTCAATATTCAGCTGATAATCCGAACACACTGTGGCAACCAGCGCCAAATGGATAGCATCAATTTTGCGAGCCAGCAAAGTCACTATATGTCTCGGCTTGCCCTGCTGCTCAACCCAGTTCTGATAACGCTCATCACTGATCGGCAGAAACTTTGCCCTCATAGCCAGGGGTGCCAGACAGGCCTGCACCCCGGAGGTCACATCCTCAACCTCCGCCTCGGCGGGAACTGCAGCCAGAATTGCCAGGTTGAGCTGATCGTGAATGACCGCCTGGCCTATATCCAGCACCGTCACCTCAAATTGCGACAATAATGTTGTCACTGTGCTGGTCACACCGGGTTTGTCTTCTCCGGATACGTTTATCAGTAGAATTTCTTTCACAGATTACAGCCATGATGGTTTTAAAGGCTGCCATTATATAAAAGCTACAGGAATAGGATAGAATACGCGCAAAATAATTTTATCAAATGGAACCCCGGATGCACCGTCGCTATTCCATCGCGAAAAAGCTGCCCGCCGCAACATTGTGCCTGTGCCTGATACTGGGATTAACCAGTTTTCTAATACTCTCAAACCAAATCAGCGAGCTCTCTGCATCTCTGATCGACAGTAAAAGTCGCACTGCCCTGAGCCGTCTGGATGAACTGGTACGCACCCCGCTATTTAATAATGACAGCATCAGTGTGCAGGTGGCCCTGACCGGCGCCACTGAAGAAGACAATATCTACAGTGCCAGCCTTGTAGGTGTGGACAACAACCTTATCTCACAGAGCACCAAAAGTGGCCCCAGGCCAGAGAACACGGAGCGTTTTAGTCGCAATGTAGAATTGCAGGATACATTGATCGGCACATTGGTAATAGAGCTGGACAGCAAGCCAATCTATCGCCAGTACAATAATCTGATGATCAGCTGGCTATTACTGTGGCTGGCCTTTACCGCAGCCAGCACCTATGGCTGCCACAGATATGCCGAACAGCTTGCACGCCGACTGCGCATATTGACCAACCGACTGCCCGGGGGCGGCGAGCAGATCAATGACGAATTAGCTGGACTAGAAGCTAAAATCCAACCTCTGCTGTCCAGCTCGGGGCAGGCTGATGATAATCACAGCAGCGGCTATTATTATTCTCTGGTGACGGCCACAATTAAAAATCGTCAGCGCCTCAACAATCAGCTCAATCAGGAAAATCTTGAGTTGCTGTTTGAAAAGATAGATTACTGCACTGCCAAAGCCATCGAACTCTATGGTGGTCAGCGCATTGAAGGTGCCAACGGTGCCATCTGCTTTACCATTCGCTCGACTCAATGCTCCAAGCAGCACCTTTTGATATGCCTGATGGCCGTCTACAGCCTGCAGCAGTTGCTTGAGCGACTGTCCCTGAAACTCGGCGTTGATCTGGACATTAACTGGGCCCTGTGCAGCGACAATCTCAGCACAGTGCCGCTGTTTAGCTACGACGAAGGCATGGCCGCTCTCAAACAGCTGTCAGCGCAGCTCGGTGACAAAATGCAGGAGGGTATTATTGGTCTGCACTGCAGGGAATATGATATTGAACAGCTGTCATCCATCGCCAGATTTGTGTTGTTTGACAATAATGTGTTTATTTTAAAAGGTTTCCCGGAGGGGCGACAAACCCTGCTGGAAAAGCAAATTATGCACCTTGCCAATATCTGCCTATAAATCCTCAAGACTAAGATGAGAGACATCCACAGTTTTAACCTCAGCTTTCTCAGCTGCCCCCAGCACGTCGGTTCCCGAGGGCTCTGCTACTAATCCAGCCAGTTTGCTGTGATCCACAGCCGCAGTCTCAGCTATTTGCTCGCCGGTTTTTTGCGGCAGCATAACAACACCCAGTGGTGCCATGGATAATGGGGGTTTGTTATGGCCCGCGGGCTGAATCTCGGCCTCGGCACCAACAGAGGCCATAGCGGTAACGATCTTGTTTGCCGTCGCCAGATCTATATTACGTTTGAGATAGGATAACCGGGCAGCAAACAGTTGCTCCAGTTTCTCGGGACCAAGCTTGAAAAGCTCGGCAACACGGAGTTTCACCTGCTCACTGAGTTGTCCGACCTGAAGATTGCCACGAAACAGCACATCATATTTGTCACTAAGCATACTGCCAGACCCAACATTCTGTTTCTCGACCATGATCGACAATCTCCCTGACTGAAATTACAACGACAGAACGCTCTAAGTGTTGGGACATTTATTGGGAAATTACAACCTTTTGCTCAATACAACCGCAACTGAATCACAGAATAAACAGCGCGACGTTCTCAGACAGAATCAAAGACTTAGCCGATGCGGGCGCCATTATGGGGTTTCAGGTCCGGCATCCAGACGCTGATCCATCTCCAGTGCAGGGCTGTCCTCTCTTGGCGTACCCACTATCTTTGCCGGCACTCCAGCTACAGTGACATGGGCAGGCACAGGGTCCAGTACCAAACTACCGGCACCCACCTTAACCCCCTCACCAATACTAATATTGCCAAGAATCTTGGCACCGGCCGAAATCATCACGCCATTGCCAATTTTGGGATGCCGATTGCCACCCTGACAACCACTGCCACCCAGAGTGACCGAGTGCAGAATAGACACATTATCGCCAACCACAGCTGTCTCACCTATAACCAAACCGGTGGCGTGATCGATCATAATACCCGAGCCCAGCTTGGCTCCGGGATGTATATCCACGGCAAATGTCTCTGAGATCTGATTCTGCAAAAACAGCGCCAACACCTTGCGACCCTGTTGCCACAACCAATGGGATACACGCTGCAGTTGCAGTGCCTGAAAACCTTTGAAATAGAGGATCGGTGTCAGATGACGGTCACAGGCAGCATCCCGCTCAAAGGCCGCCTCAATATCCAGGCGGATACTGCGCCCTATAGAGGCATCAGCCTGCAATGCCTGCAAGATGACCTCCGCGATCTGCGCTGCCGGCACTGCAGGGCCGGATAACTGACGGGCAAGATTAAAGCTTAGCGCCTCGTCCAGATTAGGCTGATCCAGCACCGAGGCTTTAAAAAAGTCTGCCAGCACTGGCTCTTCAATACTGGCCTGTCGGGCTTCTTCAACAATAATGTCCCAGATTGGGTCATCTTTTTGCATTATCCAAAATTCCTTAAATCAATCCTGTTATGCAACCTTGACAAAGCGCTGCATGATTTCATCGAGATGCTCAAATATATGATCCAGCAACAATAGATCTGTACCCTCCAAGCGCTGTATCAATAGCTCCGGGGTCAGCTGCCCGGCATAGGTATCGGCCAGAGGGCGATAACTTATATGCCAGCGCTCTGGGGCTACACCCCCGAGATCATTTGCATAGGGGCGATAAAAACCAAACTGCTCAAGTTTAGTATCCAACCAGTCATGCATGGGGGCAAAAATACCCTGCCCCTCAACCTCCTCTGGAATAAGCTGAATCTGATACCCGGCCGGCATGGCATTGGCATCGTAGATATCCATATCTGTGCCCCAGTGATGTCGTGACGTACCGGGCAGGGCCGACCAGCGCAGCAGCGCCTGAATCTGTTGCCATGGACTCAATAATTCCAGATCAATGGCCTCACCAGACTCATCCAGCACGGGACGCAAGCCAGATAGCTTGCTGTTCCAGATATGCACTTGCCGATCAAAACTGCGGAAACCACTGCAGAGTTTCAAATCGAAACCCGCGGTTGCAGCACTGGCCTGAAGCTCAGATAATGGAGCGACAATTTGACCGTGCACCAGCATAGCCGTTTGATCGCTGCGGGACGCATTCAAATCAACGAGATGGCTGTCGGTTGAGCCGGTTAATAGATCAGTTTCAATCATTTTGCTATCGGAGGTTTCAGAGTCAATTTGTATAGCAGTAGTTATACCCGCGCTCGTGGCAATAAGCAAAAAATCGATCGTTGAAATTTAGCCAGTTGCCCACATCTAATAATAATCGGTAATGACAGGACTAAAACATGTACAGAATCGGGTTATTTCTCCTCACCAACCTGGCCATCATTATTGTCGCTAGCATTTCACTGCGACTCTTGGGTGTTGAAAGTATTCTTGCCAACAATGGCGTTGACTTGAACCTCAGTGCCCTGCTGATTTTCTGTGCAGTATTTGGTTTTGCCGGCTCATTTGTCTCCCTCCTGCTATCAAAATTTATGGCCAAACGCTCCAGTGGCACCCAGATTATTGAGCAGCCACAGAACGAGCAGGAGCGTTGGCTGATGCAAACTGTGGCAGAGCTGGCTAAAAAAGCCGATATAGGCATGCCTGAAGTGGGTATTTTCCCAGCTCAGCAATCCAATGCTTTTGCCGCTGGCTGGAATAGAAATAACGCTCTGGTGGCTGTGAGTGCTGGGCTGCTGCAGCGCTTTACTCGCGATGAAGTGCGCGCTGTGCTGGCCCATGAAATTGGTCATGTGGCCAATGGCGACATGATTACATTAAGCCTGGTACAGGGTGTGGTTAATACCTTTGTTATGTTTGCCGCCCGGGTGATTGGATTTTTTGTCGATCGAGTGGTGCTGAAAAATAATCGTGGCTTGGGCATGGGATACTGGATAACCACCATCGTTGCAGAGATTGCCCTAGGTATTCTGGCCTCTACCATCGTTATGTGGTTCTCCCGCCAACGGGAGTTTCGCGCCGATGCTGCAGGGGCCCAACTTGCGGGTCGCACTGCTATGCTAGGAGCTCTGGAAAAACTGCGCGCCGAAACTCAGGCCCAAGTGGCCAATGAGATGCCGGACACCATGACAGCATTTGGTATTTCCAGCGGCTGGAAGCGCAATGCCAGTAAATTATTTATGACCCATCCTCCTCTGGAAGAACGCATTCAGGCACTTAAATATGGATAGTACCAACAAAGTAGAGACTGAAAGAGTAGAGGGTGAAATACTGCTGTGCCAGCTCAGTGAACTGGAAGAGATGCAGTCGATCGAACTGGAAATTAAGCAGCGCAAGCTGTTCGCTATTCGTCATGATAACCAACTGCGCGCCTACTGGAATAGCTGCCCCCACCTGGGCATACCGCTCAACTGGATGCCGGAGAAATTTCTCGATCTGGATGGCTCGTTAATTCAATGCTCATCCCACGGTGCTCTGTTTCAAATTGACAGCGGTGAATGTATTGCAGGCCCCTGTAATGGAGATCATCTGCAGCAGGTGGAGCTGAGAATTGATGGTGACAGTATCTATGTGGCGGCCAACCAACCTATGCCAGCAGCACCAATAAATCTTAGAGCTCAGGCTTTGGCAGATCTTGAAGACAGCTGATTGCCTGCTCAAGAACAATTTCATCAGCGTTAATACTGGTGCGCCAGGCCATCACCTCTACACCAGCGGCTAGAGCCTGGGCCATAGTTTGGGCATAGGAAGGATCTATATCTGCAGCCACCTCCACACGTTCAACCCCGGTCAACTGAACACAGAAAAACAGTACTGCGCGGTGGCCTGCGTCTACCATTGCCATTAGCTCCCGCAGATGCTTGGCACCTCGACTGGTCACTGCATCGGGAAACATCGCCAGACCGGCACCCATATCCAGGGTCACATTTTTGACCTCCACATAACAACGCCCCAGCTTTTCGTCCTCTAACAGCAGGTCAATACGGCTTTTTTCCTCGCCATAGCGGACCTCGGAACGAATCTGCTGATAGCCGCGCAACTCGGGTATCAAATCGGCTTCAATGGCTTCTCGCACCAGATGATTTGGCTTTGCAGTATTCACCCCGGCCAGATTACCCTGACTGGTGGTGACTATCTCCAAAGTGCCGGGCAATTTTCGCTTTGGGTTATCCGAGAGGCTATACCAGCATGCAGAACCTTCAACCTGACAATTTTTCATCGACCCTGTATTAGGGCAGTGCAGCGTCATCAGCTGACCCTGCTCATTTTGTATATCGGCAAAGAAACGCTTATAGCGTTTAATAAAGGTGGCTGGATAAAATGGCGGATTAATTTGCATTGTCTGCTGTCATAAAAATGGTATTTTGAGCCTGCTAATGTATCGGTAGATCGGGAAAGTTTGCGGCTATGGACTAAAATAACTGTAGCAGAGATACATTAAGAGGGACAATCGACGAAAATTTCTCTTGATAAATGGCACTAATATCTCTATAAACTCGGGTTCGTTTTTTTAGGCCCATATCAATTTCGGATCTTATGCATGGCAAAAACAAAGTCAAAACCTGCCACTAGCGCAGTCAGTCTTCATGGTTTAGCTCCTTACAAGGAGAAAAAATCTGAGGAATATATGAACGACAATCAGCTCGATCACTTCAAACTGATCCTCAAAGCTTGGCGTCGTGAACTTATGGAAGAAGTTGACCGCACCGTCAGTCATATGAAAGACGAGGCTGCAAACTTCCCTGACCCGGCAGATCGCGCCACTCAGGAAGAAGAGTTTAGTCTCGAGCTGCGCACCCGCGACCGAGAGCGCAAATTAATCAAAAAAATTGATAAAACATTGGTTCGTGTAGAAGAAGACGATTACGGCTTCTGCGACCAGTGCGGTGTTGAAATTGGCATCCGCAGACTGGAGGCTCGTCCTACTGCCGATCTGTGCGTGGACTGCAAAACCCTCGACGAAATCAAGGAAAAACAAATTACTGGAGGCTAATCCCAGCCATCCAGAGATCTGCGGCTCAGCTAATGGGCCGCAATGGTCCACTACCAGTCATGTCAGCGCTAACCAATATCGGTCGCTTTGCTCCCTCCCCCACAGGTCCACTTCACTTCGGCTCATTAGCCAGTGCCCTCGCCAGCTATCTGCAGGCCCGCCAAGGCAATGGCCAATGGCTAGTGCGTATGGAAGATCTAGATCCACCCCGAGAGGTGAGCGGTGCCAGCGATGAGATACTGCAACAGCTGGATAACCATGGTCTGCACTGGGATGGCTCGGTGCTCTATCAAAGCAATAGACTAGAGAGCTACAGGGAAGCCCTGGAGTCTCTCTCTGACCTTGGTCTGGTCTACCATTGTCAATGTAATCGCCAGCGCATTAGTGCTCTGGGGGGCATCTATGACGGCCATTGTCGCGACCTGCGGCTAGGCAAAGTCGACAGCGCAACGCGACTGACAATTCGCGATCGGGAGACAACTATCAGCTTTGTTGACCAGATTATGGGCCCTTACCAGCAGCAGCTCAGTAGCGAGGTGGGGGATTTTGTACTGCAGCGCCGGGATAAGTTATTTTCCTACCAGCTTGCCGTAGTGGTCGATGATCAGTTCCAGTCTGTCAACCAGGTAATGCGCGGTGCAGACCTGCTCGACTCCACACCGCGGCAAATTTATCTGCAACAAAGCCTGGGCTACCAACAACCTGAATATGCCCATCTACCTCTGGCTCTAAACAGCGAGGGACAAAAACTCAGCAAGCAAAACCATGCCGTCAGCCTGCAGGCGGGCAAAGAGTCAGAAAACCTGTGGCAGGCCCTTAACTGGCTGCGTCAGAAGCCTCCCGAGGAACTGCAGTATCAGTCTGTGAATGAAATATTGGTCTGGGCTATGAGCCATTGGGATGTCCAAAGACTGGGACATCAATTGGGCGTTAGACCAGAAAATACCGCTGTACCCGAGGGTTACTGATTTGCTTTGCAAGTTAACCACGCATACCATCAAATGCCTATTGAAAATATGTGGCACTGCCAACACACCAATGATGTTGACCCATGCTTAATTATCGCCTAGTTGCAACCTTACTTCTGCTCTGTATTGTGGTTTTTCCCATGGCCAGCCAATGGTCGATAGAGCCAGATGGCAATTGGTTTAGACCTTTTGTAGTCTGGGCCATGATTGTATTTGCCGCCTATGTGGCCTACAGGCACCGAGGTCCAGATGAATCCTGAAATACTGCTGATGGCCGCGGCCATGCTGGGACTGGGCGCACTGGTCTCAAGATGGCTATCGGCACGGACTAGCCGCGGCAGTAAAGATCTGGCCCTGAGTCTGGGGCTATTTTCCGGCACTGGCGTATTTATGGCGATGGGCTCTATTGAAATGGCTGGGCGCTACGGCTTTAGTATCATTCTGGCGCTGGTGGGCTTCAGCCTGGTATTTGTTCTATCACCGCTTATTTTTGCGCCGATTCGCCGGCTCAATGAAATTATCCGCTTTGCCACACCTGTGGATTTTCTGACATTCAGATTCCGCAACAAGTCAGTTGCTATGATTACCTGCGTCAGCCTTATAATCGCCACCTTGCCACTGATTCTGGCCCAGATTACTGCCCTTCAGGCAGTCGCAAGCTATCTGCTAAACGACGACTACCAGCTGGCGATGCTGCTGTTTATCAGTACCGCCCTTATAGCAATCAATCTGCGCTCAATTCAGGTTGGCGCCAGCAATTATCTGGGCTGGATAATGACAGCGGCGGGCTTACTACTGCTCCCGGCACTGGGATTTTCTGCCTGGACTTCAATCGAGACCATATTTGGCTCCCTAGGAGAAATGAACAACTGGGTCACTGACAGCGGACAGCTCAAAATTGTTAAGCGTATGGATCTGTCCTACAGCATTTTTACTATATTCCTGATCGCCAGTTTTGCCTCACCGATTAATTTTAGCCTGCTGGTATCAGATAATATTTCCGAACGACAGACCGGTATGACCTCCTGGGCCTACCCGCTACTGGCCTTACTCGCCTGTATTCCGGTATTCCCCCTGCTTTGGTCTGGTATCTCCGTGCAGTCATTTTCACCATTGCAGGAATATCTGTACAACCTGCCTACACTGACCAGTCACCCCTTAGTGGCTGGTCTGGGAACCGCCAGTATTGTGTTGCTGGGCCTGTCATTTTCCTGCAGCCTAATTTTAATCTGGTCAAAAATATTGATGAACAGCTTTATGCTGCCAAGCAAAAAACTGCATCTGCAGCCCGAGTTATCCGGCTGGCTCAAGCAGAGGCAAGGGCTTATAGCTGTCAGTCTGATTGTATTCTGCGCAGCATTGAGCCTGTTAGTTAAGAACCGCAGTATCACCGATTATTATCTGGCAGGATTTTCAGGACTGGCGCAGCTGACTCCGGGTATGCTTGCTGCCATATATCTGCCCAATGTTAATCGTCGTGGATTTATTGGCGGCCTGGTGGCTGGTATGTCACTGTGGCTAATAACTATCGCACTGCCCCTGCTGTTTGGTGACTGGAGCTGGCAGCTGCCTATGTCAGACTCCACTATTCAGGTCGGCATGCAGAACTGGAATATATGGGCCATTGAAGCACTGCTGGTCAATATTACCGTCTGCATAATATTTAGCGTCTTTGGACCCATGGATGCCGAACAGAAGTCCTTTGCCGCAGTGTGCATGATAGACAATGTCTACATCCCTGCTCGGGTAGAAATCGCACAGAAATCCGTAGCCGAAATCACCTCCAGTCTGCGCCTGTCTCTGGGGGACGCGGCCAACAGCGAAGTTGCCAAAGCTCTGGATAATCTGGGGTTTGATCAGGCCGAAGTCAGACCCTCTGCTCTCCGGCAGTTGCGCGACAATATCAATGCCTCATTAAATATGCGCTTCGGAGTGCTTACTGCAAACCGGATTATGGAAAAATCCCTGCCTGTGACTATTCCCGCGGCCAATGAGCCTGATGATATCTATCTGATTGAATCTGCACTGGCTATCCATGGCGATCGCCTCACTGGTATTGCCAGCGAACTGAACAAGCTGCGCATGCATCATCGGGAAATTATCGATAACCTGCCCATAGGCGTTATCTCTGTGGACCAGTCAGGTGAAATTGTTAAATGGAACACAACTCTGGCTGACTATACCGGCTGGGACAGCAAAACCGTGACCGGTAGCTCTATCACCGACTTACCTGAACCCTGGGGCAGTGCCATTAGCAGCTTTATTTCCAGCGATTCGACAGTACTTGATGAACTGCGTCTGGAACTCGGGGATCAAGTGCGCTGGTTCAGTCTGCAAAAATCAGCCCAGCATATTAACCCTGACCAGGACACAGATATTGTTGTGCTGATTGAAGACAACACCAAAGCAGTAAACCTTATCCAAAAGGCGATCGACAATGAACGCCTAGCTTCAGTTGGACGCCTGGCAGCTGGGGTTGCCCATGAAATTGGTAACCCTGTCACTGGTATTGCCTGTCTAGCGCAGAATCTGCAGCATGAAACCGAAACCGGTCAAATTACTGAGTCTGCAGAGCAAATCCTGTCCCAGACCGAGCGTATCAATCGCATTGTTCAGTCACTGATCAGCTTTTCCAAAGGCGGCAATGCCCTGAGTAAAAGTCGACAAAAGGTCGAGCTTCAAAGTGCGGCTGAGGAAGCCATTAGATTACTCAACATGAGTCCCTCGCAAATTGCCGTCGATTTTAGATCGAGCATTGACCAGAAATTAACCATTGATGGCGATTACAATCAGCTGTTGCAGATCTTCCTTAACCTGTTGAGCAATGCCCGGGATGCATCCCCACAGGGTGGTGTTATCAGTATTACCGCTGACAGCACTGACAAACATATTCATCTCAAAGTCAGTGATCAGGGCACTGGTATTGAGCACAGCGTCCAGAGCCACCTTTTTGAGCCCTTTGTCACCAGCAAAGACCCAGGCAGCGGCACTGGATTGGGGCTGTGGGTGGTGTTTAATCTGGTAAAAAGTCTCGGTGCCGAGATATCCATCAGCAGTCCCGCAGAGAATAGCCAATGTGGCACTACTGCAACCATCAATTTTCCCCTATCATCCACAGTATGATCATGAATAATCACAATATTCTTATTGTTGAAGACGAAGATATTATTCGTACCTCCCTACGTAAGCTGCTTGAGCGTCACGATTTCACTGTCTCTGAAGCCATCAGTGTAAAAGCGGCACAGCAGTCATTTAATCTCAATGACTTCGACCTGGTCATCAGTGATTTGCGCTTGCCGGGCAGTGCCGGCACCGACCTGATTAAGGCTGCAGGCAATGTGCCAGTAATGATTATGACTAGCTATGCCAGCCTGCGCTCCGCAGTTGATGTCATGCGCCAGGGGGCAGCCGACTACGTATCCAAGCCCTTTGACCATGACGAAATGCTCAATGCAGTGCGGCGTATACTGGGGGAGTCGAAGCAAGCTTGCCCAGAGCCCAACAGGTTACTGATGGGCAACAGCCCGGAGATACTGAAAATTCTGCGCACTGTGCACAAAGCGGCGCCCACTTCTGCCCCCGTGCTGATCCATGGTGAAAATGGTACAGGCAGGCGCACTATTGCAGAGACCATTTATGCCGGCAGTAGCTTTGCCGGGCAGCCTTTTATCACTATCAACTGCGCTTCGGTTAGCAGTGCTGAACTATCCCAAATTTTAGAACAGGACGGCTCAGGCACCTTGTTCCTAAATAATATCTGCGAGCTTCCCGGCCCAATGCAGCCTCAAATACTCAGGGCAATGCAGCAGGGCAATTTTCGTTTTATTGCATCGGTAGAACAGGATCTCAGAGTACTCTCCCAAACCGGGCGCTTCCGTAAAGATCTCTTTTACAGTCTCAATGTGGTCAAGATTCAAGTGCCGACGCTGCGCGAGCGGGCCGGGGATATCCCTGCTCTTATAGACTATTTTATCGATAGGTACAGTAGCGAGCTAAATCTGGAGATCAATCTGTCGAGCGAGGCCAGAAAGGCTCTGCTGGATTACAGCTGGCCAGGCAATGTTCAGGAACTACAAAATACAATCTATCAGGGTGCCATCCTGGCAGAGACCGGAGAGGTACTAAACGCCGATATGCTGGGTCTAGGCGATGCTCCCCAATGCCATGATGAACCATCTGCTGAGGACAAGAGCATTACCACAAACCCTGCTATTGATAGGCCCGTCGGACTCTCTCTGGAAGACTATTTCACCAGCTTCGTCTTGGAGAATCAGGAGAATATGAGTGAAACTGCACTGGCTCAAAAGCTGGGTATCAGCCGTAAATCCCTGTGGGAGCGACGCAATAAACTGGGCATAAGCAGGAAAAAAGCCTGATTTATGCTCTGATGAATAGTTTTTTGCCAAAAGCTGTTTCTAAAAGTAACAAAATACTCTGGACCTATAAATTTGAAAAAAAATTGATTATTTAGCTTGAAGCAAAACAAATTCTGATTAGAATAAAGGCACCAGAGAAATTCTCTGAGTAATAATAACAATAAAGAATAATAAAAATTGGATGGATTGCGAAAAGTGTTCCCAGAGCTAAAGCTCGAAGAACCATTGAGGGGGGTTGTCGAAAGACATCCCTTTTTTATTGTCCAAAGTAAACGCATCTGCAATCCAATGCTCCCGTAATTGGTGATCCTCTGTTAAACTGCGACCTTCCAACAGTCCACCGGCAAGCTGTTCATGCTGAAACGTATCAGTAGATTTTTCTCCAAAGACGCTTACCAGCATAATATTGGTGAGCACCGAGTCGTACCCAGCGATCAACACTCACTGTCACCCAAAATGATTAGCAGAGACGCACGCAAAGTCGTCGAAGTACTGCAGGAGAATGGCTATGAAGCCTATGTGGTAGGCGGCTCGGTTCGCGACCTGCTGCTGGGACTCAAGCCTAAAGATTTTGATGTCGCCACTAATGCCAAGCCCGGTGAGATCAAGCCTCTGTTCAGACGCTCAAGAATTATCGGTCGTCGCTTTCAAATTGTACATGTGCAGTTTGGCCGCGAGCTGATTGAAGTTACGACCTTTCGCTCCAACGAAAGCAAAGGCACAGATAAAAAAGGTGGCAGGAGACGTCAACAAGCCGATTCCGGTGTGCTCACCAGGGATAACGTATTTGGCTCGATCAGCGATGATGCCAGCCGCCGTGATCTGACCATCAATGCCCTTTACTACGACCCCAGCGACAACAGCATCCATGATTTCGCCGGTGGTCTCGAGGATATAGACGACCGTATTATCCGCATTATGGGCGACCCTGCCACCAGGTTCCGTGAAGATCCTGTGCGCCTACTGCGCGTGGCCCGCTTTGCCGCCAAACTGGGATTCAGCATTGACCCCGTCACTGAAAAGCCAATGCGCAAGCTAGCTGCTAATCTCGAACATGTATCGCCACCGCGCCTGTTTGATGAAACCTTAAAACTGTTTATGAGCGGACAGGGCCTGGCCACATTCTGGCTGCTCTATGAATATGGCTTGTTTGACTATATCGCTCCTCAGGTCAGCGCCATGATGAAAGCTCGAAATAACCTGACTGGCAGGCTTATTGAGCAGGCCTTTACCAATACTGACCTACGCATTCGTAGCAACAAAAGGGTTACTCCAGCCTTTATCTATGCCGCCCTGCTGTGGCCATCGGTGCAGCAATTAGCCTCTCGCTATCGCGATCGGGGCAATAGCCCAGCCTATGCTCTGAGCAAAGCTGCAGGCGAAGTGATCGCCAAACAAATCCCAATTACCGCTATTCCCAAGCGCTTTACCATGCCCATGCGTGAGATATGGGATTTACAGCTACTACTGCCTCGCCGTGGGGGTCACAGAGCCAAACGCCTTGTCGAACATCCGCGTTTTCGCGCCGCCTATGACTTTGTGCTGCTACGGGAGCAGGCTGGAGAGGAACTCAGCGGTCTGGGAGACTGGTGGACTGCCTACCAGAATGCCGACGAAGAAAAACAACAGCAAATGTCCAAAGCCCTCGGCGAACCCGGACGCAATCGCAAGCGCAGAAAGCCAAGAAAACCCAGAGCCGACTAATGGCTCTCGCATATATAGGGCTGGGCAGCAATCTCAGCGACAATGTCGATGGGCATATAGTCGCGCCCCGGGCACAGCTCAATAAAGCCCTGGACAGCCTGTCTTCACACAGGCATATAAGCCTTGTCACAGTATCCAGCTTCTACCAGACGCCACCCATAGGCCCGGGGGAGCAAGCGGATTATATTAATGCCGCAGCCAAGCTTGAAACTAAGCTAACACCATTGCAGCTATTGGATTATTTACAATCCATTGAGCAGCAGCAGGGCCGAGTACGCACTATCCGCTGGGGAGCCAGAACTCTGGATTTGGATATTTTGCTGTATAACCAGCTGGTGCAGGATTGCCAACGTCTGACTCTGCCCCACCCGCGCATGCACGAGCGCAGCTTTGTGCTGGCACCATTGACCGAGATAGAACCACTGCTGAGCCTGCCAAATGGCGAAAATATCGCCGCGCTATTGGCAAACTGCTCAATGCAGGGTATCGTCAAGCTATAACTTTCACACCGCCCAGAGCAGCTGTGAGAATAAATTGAGTGTTTGGAGACTTTTGTGGAACCAGCCTTGGTCAATGAGCTTAATCTGGATTTATCTCTTGCTACAATTCCCAGTTATATCGCCATAGAAGGCCCTATTGGCATAGGCAAAACCACATTAGCCAAGCGTCTGGCTGACTCCTTTAATTATGAAACATTGCTCGAAGAGGCTGAGACAAACCCTTTTCTGGAGCGCTTCTATCAAGATCGGCGCAGTAATGCTCTGCCAACCCAGCTCTATTTTTTATTCCAACGCATGCGCAAACTTCAGGATTTGCGTCAGGGGGATATTTTTCAGCAGGTGCGCATATCGGACTTTTTAATTGAAAAAGACCCGTTATTTGCCCGCATTACCCTGGATGACGACGAGTATCGCCTGTACCAGACCGTCTATGACAATATTATTGAAGATCTGCCTAAACCCGATCTGGTGATCTATCTGCAGGCGCCGACCGAGACTCTCTATGAGCGCGTGCAACGACGCGGCAATATCATTGAGCGTCCTATTGAGCAGTCCTATCTACAACAGCTCAATGACGCCTATACACAGTTTTTCTACCATTACGACGACAGCCCGTTACTGATCGTAAATACCAGTGAGATTAATCTCGCCGATGGCGATCTGGATTACCATAATCTGGTGAAATATATACTGCAGACCAAAACCGGACGCCATTACTACAACCCACAACCAATCCAGTAAGCTTGATACCAGGCAACTTGTTATCAGCCACGAAACCCAGTAACGTAGCGTCCCTGCCACCAGATTGAGGCTAAGTCACGCTATGAAAACCACTACCATCAGCAACCTTAATGCCATGAAAGCGGCAGGCGAAAAATTTGCTGTCATCACTGCCTACGACTACACCTTTTCCCGCATGATAGAAACCGCAGATATTGAAGTGACCCTTGTGGGGGATTCTCTGGGCAATGTGATTCAGGGGCGAGACAGTACTATCCCGGTGACTGTAGATGAAATGGCCTATCACACCGAAATCGTTAAACGGGGCAACAGCCGCACATTGCTGATGACTGATATGCCATTTATGTCCTACGCCAGCGAAAACCAGGCCATGGACAATGCCGCCATCCTGATGCAAGCCGGTGCCCAAATGGTCAAACTCGAAGGGGGAGAATGGCTGGCGGAGACCATTTATATGCTCACCGAGCGCGGTATTCCAGTGTGCGGCCCTGTTGGCCTGACACCCCAGTCGGTGCACAAACTGGGTGGCTACAAGGTACAGG
>CAXAJC010000034.1:0-15969 GCA_963969005.1 uncultured Cellvibrionales bacterium
CGCGAGCTAACATGCGCTGGTCGCTGTCTGATCTTACCTTGCCCCATCCGCTGGGGCGCATTGTACTGATGGAGCAGCTGTACAGGGCATGGACGATTAACGCTAATCACCCTTATCATCGCAGTTAGATGACTGGATAACCGAAATGATAAATGATGCTGCCTTTTCAGATCCCGCCAGAGACCGCAGAATTTTTACCGGCAGGCTATTAATTGCAGGGCTGGCAGCCATTGTATTGACTTCAATGGTCCTCTATCGCTATTTCGATTTGCAGGTTACCCGGCATCAAGACTTTGCTACTCATTCCGATAATAATCGCGTCCATGTCAGACCAGCTGCGCCATCTAGAGGGCTGATCTATGATCGCAATGGGGAATTACTGGCGGATAACCGCCCCTCCTACAACCTCAGTATTATTCGCGAGCGCTCCGAGAATCTTGAGCAGCTGCTACAGCAGATCTCATCACTGATTGATATCTCAAGCGATAATATCGAGCGTTTTGAAAAACGCCTTAAACGACGCAAACCCTATGAGCGCACGCCACTTAGATTTAATCTCTCCGAGGAAGAGCGAGGCATTCTGGCAGTAAACAGCTATCGCCTCGATGGTGCCGAAGTCACGGCTCGCCTAACGAGGTTTTACCCCAATGCAGAACTTTTCGCCCATGTTATTGGTTATGTAGGGCGCATTAACGAGCGCGAAAGTCAGCAGATAGATTCAGTGGCCTACAGTGGCACCGACAGTATCGGCAAAATTGGTCTGGAGAAATATTACGAAGATCGCTTGTTGGGTACTGTGGGCACCGAGCATGTGGAAACCAATGCCCGAGGCCGGGTGATGCGCATTTTGGAAAATGTTAGCCCGCTGCCTGGCACTAACCTTACCGTGCATCTGGATAGCAATCTGCAAAAAGTCGCCCACAAAGCATTTAATGATGAGCGCGGCGCCCTGGTGGCCATCGATATTAAAACCGGGGGCATCCTCAGTATGGTCAGCGCCCCTAGCTATGATCCCAACCTGTTTGTCTCTGGCATGAGTCAAACCAATTACAACCAGCTGCTGCACTCTCCGGACCGGCCGTTATTTGATCGCTCCATCCGCGGCCAATATCCTCCGGGGTCAACCATCAAACCTTTATTTGGGTTAATTGGCCTACACAACAACAGCATCAGCATGGACTACAGTATTGATGATCCGGGCTACTTCTTTATGGAGGGAATTGAACGCCCCTGGCGGGACCACAACTCCAAGCGCGGCGGCCATGGCACGGGGGTCGACCTGGCCAAGGCAATTATTGAGTCCTGCGATGTATTCTTTTACAAAATGAGTGTTAAAACCGGTATCGACCTGTTGTCCAGCTACAGTGAAATGTTTGGCTTAGGCAACCTTACTGGTATTGATCTGCCCGGCGAGCGTCCAGGCATTATGCCCTCCAGAGACTGGAAACAGGGGGCGCGACAACAAGCCTGGTTTAATGGCGACACCATTAATGTCAGCATCGGTCAGGGCTTTATGCTCACTACACCGCTGCAATTAGCCGTTATGTCGGCGCGTATTGCCTCCCGGGGCAAGTTAGTGAAACCGCAGCTGGTAAAATCCATAAACGGCGTTGCCACCCAACCTGTTGAGGTTCGAGAACCCATTAATATGTCCGATGAATACTGGGACTATGTGCACAGGGCTATGCGCGATGTAGTTCATTCACCTAGGGGGACAGCTAAGGGTATCAGCAATGGGCTCGACTACGAGATCGCGGGTAAAACAGGTACAGCTCAGGTGATCAGCATCAGTGCGGAAGAAGAATATGACAGCTCCAAAATTGATAAGAGCCAATGGGATCACGCCCTGTTTGTTGCCTTCGCGCCAGTGGATGACCCACAGATTGCAGTGGGGCTTATTGTAGAAAATGGCGAGCATGGCAGTTCTGCGGCTGCGCCAATTGCGCGTCTGGTTATTGATGAATATATGAAATCAAAAAACAAACAAAGCCAAGTCATTGCGAATAATTAATGGTGGTGCCTTAGATGTATAGAAATGATTTTGTTCGTCGTATGCAAAGCCCGGGGGGAGAGCGCCGCCGTGGCCGTGCACTGCACATGGATATTCCCCTGCTGATGATCCTGATCACACTCTGCATAGGTGGACTGGTAGTCCTATACAGCGCCAGTGGCCAGAGTCTTTTCTATGTTAAGCGCCAGGCACTGTTTATGCTCACCGGGTTTGCAGCCATGGTGGTAGTGGCTCAGTTTCCGGTGCGTTTCTGGGAGCGCTGGGCGGTCCTTTTCTACTGTATCGGGCTGATCTCCTTGGTCGTTGTGCTGTTTTTTGGGGTTGGTGCCAAGGGGGCTCAACGCTGGCTGGATCTGGGGCTGACGCGATTGCAACCCTCGGAATTGATGAAGGTTGCTGTCCCTATGATGGTGTCCGCCTATCTGGGCAAACGTTATATTCCACCCAAATTTACCCATATACTGGCGACTCTTGCCCTGATTCTTATGCCAGTATTACTTATTGTTAAGCAACCGGACCTAGGTACGGCAATTCTTATTTTTGCCTCAGGTTGTTTTGTTCTGTTTTTGGCCGGGCTGCGAAAACGCTACCTGATCAGTGCCTTTTTAATGGCCGTGGCGGCAATTCCCAGTCTGTGGTTTTTTGTTATGCGCGACTATCAAAAACAGCGGGTGCTGACATTGCTGTCCCCTGAAGATGACAAACTGGGAGCTGGCTGGAATATTATCCAGTCAACTACCGCCATTGGCTCCGGGGGATTAAATGGCAAAGGCTGGACCCTGGGTACTCAGTCCCAGCTCAACTTTTTACCCGAAAGCCATACGGATTTTATTATCGCGGTATTGGCTGAAGAGTTTGGTCTGATCGGGGTGCTCACACTCTGTGCAGCCTACCTGCTGCTGATCGGTCGCTGCATGGTTATTGCCCTCAACTCGCAATCCCAGTTTGGGCGACTCATAGCTGGCAGCCTGAGTCTGACATTTTTTATCTATGTTTTTGTAAATATGAGCATGGTATCGGGGATACTACCCGTAGTTGGTGTACCATTGCCTTTGATCAGCTATGGAGGCACAGCGATTGTGACTCTCTTTCTCGGTTTTGGTATTCTAATGGCCATCAGCACCGAGCCCAAACGCATTAGGATTGAGCTTTGAAACAAACAGTTAAATTTTTTATTGCAGTCTGGATCAGCCTGCTGCCCGCCATCTCTCTTGCGGATTATTCTGAACATCCAGAGGCCGCCGCCTTTGTCGACACCATGGTCAACAAGCACCAGTTTGATCGCCAGCAGGTCTTGGCCTGGCTGTCCTATGCCGAGCATCAAAAATCTATTGTTAAAGCTATGAGCAGGCCCGCCGAAAAAGTAAAACCTTGGTATGAGTACCGCAAACACTTTATCTCGAACCTACGCACTGAGCGAGGGCTACAATTCTGGGCAGAAAATCAGCAAACCTTGGAGCGCGCCGAAAAAGAATTTGGTGTTGATCCTGCAATCATCGTTAGCATTATTGGTGTTGAAACCAATTATGGCCGCAACACCGGTAGCTACAAGGTAATTGATGCCCTGACTACTTTGGCGTTTGACTACTACAACAGCATTGAAAAGCGCGAGTCGCGAAAGAGGTTTTTTACAATACAGCTGGAAAATCTATTCCTGTTGGCAAGGGAACAGAAGCAAGACCCTCTCAGCCTTAAAGGATCCTACGCTGGTGCTATGGGCTGGGGTCAGTTTATGCCCAATAGCTACCGCGACTATGCGGTGGATTTTGACGGCGACGGCTTTGCCGATATTTGGACCAACCCTACAGATGCCATAGGCAGCGTGGCCAATTACTTTATTAAGCATGGCTGGAAAACTGGCCAGCCAGTGGCAACCAGGGCTCATATTACTGGCAGCATTGATGAACAGCGCCTAAATAAAATGAAGCGCCCCACCGACACCATTGCCGAGCTCGGTACCATGGGCTACAAATCAGTTGAGACATTCGACCCGCAGGCCACCGCATTTCCGATGCGCTTTAAAGCCAAATATGGTGACGAGTACTGGTTGGGGCTGCACAACTTCTATGTGATCGGTCGCTATAATCCGCGTACCAAATACGCCATGGCGGTCTACCAGCTCAGTGAAATTATTCGAAGTCGCCGCTGTGCCTCAACCTCAGACTGCTAAACTCGCGAGATACGCACTGCACCTTATTCTGCTTGGCAGTTTAGGTCTCACCGGCTGTGGCTATACTCCAACCTTGGTCGAGCGGAAAGACAGCGCTGGCAAAAAGGTCGATACCAGAACCATTGTCGACCCGATTCCCAAAGTAGAGCCGATTACCAAAGCCGGCAACAAGAGCCCCTACCAGGTGTTCGGTAAAACCTACTTTGTGCTGCCCAGCAGTGAAAATTATCGAGAGACTGGCATCGCCTCCTGGTATGGCCGCAAGTTTCATGGCCGCCGCACATCCAATGGTGAGATCTATGATATGTACGCCATGACGGCGGCCCATAAATCCCTGCCTATTCCCACCTATGCCCGCGTGACCAACACAGAAAATAATCGGTCGATTATTGTGCGCATCAATGATCGCGGCCCCTTTCATGGGCCCCGTATTATTGATCTCTCCTATGTAGCAGCCCTAAAGTTGGGCTTTGCAGACAAGGGCACTACCGAGGTGTTAGTAGAAGCCATAGATCCCTCGGGAAAGAGCACTGTCAAGCCGATAGCCACGGAAGCAAGATCCGCGCCCTCTGCGGGAAAAAATGTGCCCAGCCTGACTCAGGGCCGCTATTTACAGGTCGGTGCCTTTGACAATGCAGATGCTGCGCGAGCCCTGCAAAAACAGGTTAGAACCCATACCTCCAAACCTATTCTGGTACAACAGCGGGATAATCTGTTTAAAGTATGGATAGGACCAGTAGCGGATAAAATGGAATTGCTGGTGATCAAGCGCATGCTGCAGCAATCCGCGAATATCTCTGGTTTTCTGGTCAAACAATAATTGTTGTTGCCGCTCTGCGACATTGACTGCAGGACGCGCATAAGCGGTCTGGTGATGGTAAACTAGCGGGCAAATTTCAACCCTGAATCCAGGTCTATTTAATATGCTTAAAAAATGCATCAAGTCTGCAATCATTATCCTTGGCTGTGCGCTAACAATCGCTGCCCCACAGGCGCAAAAACTGGTTCCCGCAGCGCCAGAACTGGCGGCCAAAGCATGGATTCTGGTGGATGCCAACACTGGCTATGTGCTGGCTGAAAACAATGCCGACGAGCAACTGCCTCCGGCCAGTCTGGCCAAAATGATGACCACCTTTATTGTCTCCAATGAGATTGAAGCTGGCCGCATAGACGAAGACTCGGAAGTACTCATCAGTGACAATGCCTGGAGACTGGGTGGCGCCAAAACCGATGGCTCTACCATGTTTTTAAGCCCCCGCACCAAGGTGTCAGTGCTGGACCTTATGCACGGCGTTATTATTCAGTCGGGCAATGATGCCGCCATCGCGCTGGCGGAGCATGTCAGCGGCAGTGAGATTGCCTTTGCTGACAATATGAACCGTCAGGCTGAATTGCTTGGTATGTCGGACACCACTTATATGAATGCAACCGGACTGCCTGCAGAGGGCATGCTTACCACGGCCCGGGACCTATCGCTGATAGCGCGGGCAATTATTGCAGACCATCCCAAGTACTACAGCATTTATGCCAAGAAATATTTTAAACACAACAATATCAACCAGCCCAATCGCAACCGTTTGCTGTGGCGCGACACCAGTGTTGATGGTTTAAAGACAGGTCATACTAAAGCCGCGGGCTACTGCCTTGTTGCCTCTGCACTGCGGCGGGATATGCGCTTGATCTCAGTGGTATTAGGTGCCAATAATGACGCCTCCAGAGCCAGAGAATCGCAAAAGCTGCTGTCCTATGGGTTTCGTAATTTTGATACCAGAACCATCTATAAAACTGGCGAGTTAATCAAAGAAAATACCAAGATCTGGTATGGCCAGCAAGACTTCCTCAATCTGACTATCAGCGATGATATTACGCTGACGTTCCCTCGCGGATCGAAGAAAAGCCTGTCCGCCAATATTCTTGTGGATGAACAGATCGATGCGCCTGTCTACAGAGGCCAGGAACTAGGTCGACTGCAGATAAGCCTGAATGATGAGGTCTTGGTGGATGTGCCTCTGGTGGCGGCTCAGGATGTCGAGCAATCTGGCAGCATGGCACGACTATTCGACTGGATTATCCTGTTTTTTACCAATTTGATGTCTTGAGGCAATTGCTGTGACCGAACAAGAAGCGCCACTGCTTGAATTTCCCTGTGACTATCCGATCAAGGTTATGGGTGATGCCCATGAGGAATTACACCAGCATGTATTGCAGGTGATGCATGTTCATGCCCCGGGGTTTGACCAGAGCAAAATAACCGTCCGCGAGAGCAGCAAAGGCAAGTGGCAGTCTATTACGCTGATTATAACGGCCACTGGAAAGCCCCAGCTTGACGCCATTTTTACCGACTTAAAGACCAGCAGTCGAGTCAAAATGGTTCTCTAGCCATGACCTCAACCATGGCCTCTTCAAATCCTGCACCCCCATTGATAGTACGCCACCTGGGGCTGCGGGAATACAGCCAGTGTTTTGCCACTATGAAAGCCTTTAATGAGCAGCGCAACAGCACCAGTGCCGACGAAATCTGGCTGCTCGAACACCAGCCAGTGTTCACTCAGGGCCAGGCGGGTAAAGAGGAATATATTCTCAATCCCGGCACTATACCGGTCGTTAAAAGTGATCGCGGTGGTCAGGTCACCTACCATGGTCCGGGCCAGATTACCGCCTATGTGATGGTTGATTTAAAACGCCTTAAGCTGGGGGTTCGCGATTTGGTCAATATTCTTGAACAGGCACTGGTGGACACATTGGCTACCTGGCAGGTGGTCGCCAGTCCACGCCGAGAAGCGCCTGGCGTGTATATTGAGAGCGGCGAAAAAATTGCTTCTCTGGGCCTACGTATTCGTAAAGGCTGCAGCTATCATGGCTTAAATTTTAATGTAGCCATGGATATGCAACCTTGGCAACAGATCAATCCCTGCGGGTTGGGCGTCACTATGACCCAGTTGGCGGATCTTGTTGAATCGCCCCCAGGCATAGAGCCTGTGAGCCATAAATTAGTCGGGTATCTCGCCGCCGGGCTTGGGTATAATGAATACCAGACCGACAACAGCGATGCTGTTTTAAATTAGATTACAGGAACCATTATGACCGAGTCTGTTACACCACCAAAGCGCACCCGCCGACTACAGCAGGGCGAAAAGTTGCGCAGTGCCGATAAGGTGGAGCGTATTCCAGTCAAAGTGATTCCCACTGCATCGATTCAGCGCAAGCCGGAATGGATGCGTATTCGCCTGTCGGCCTCGCCCAAGGTGCAGGAGATTAAAGATATTCTGCGCAATCACAAGATGGCTACTGTCTGCGAAGAGGCCGCCTGCCCCAACCTGCATGAATGTTTTAGCCACGGCACTGCGACCTTTATGATTATGGGTGAGATCTGTACCAGACGCTGCCCATTCTGCGATGTGGGTCATGGCAAGCCCAACCCTTTGGATACCGAAGAGCCCGTTAATCTGGCCAAAGCGATTCAGGAAATGGCGCTCAAATATGTGGTTATCACCTCGGTGGATCGGGACGATCTTCGCGACGGCGGTGCCCAGCACTTTGCCGACTGTATCCGCGAGGCACGGCTACTGTCACCCAACCTGAAAGTCGAGGTGCTGGTGCCGGACTTCCGTGGTCGCATGGCCCCGGCTCTGGAAATTTTGACTGCCACCGCACCTGATGTGTTTAACCATAATATGGAAACTATACCCAGACTGTATCGGGAAGCCCGCCCGGGCGCTAACTATGAATGGTCCCTGAAGCTGCTTAAAGAATATAAGGCGCTCAACCCAAATGTGCCGACCAAGTCTGGCCTGATGGTGGGTCTGGGAGAGACTAAAGACGAATTGCTGCGCACTCTGGACGATCTGCGCGAGCATGACGTGGATATGTTGACCGTTGGGCAATATCTGCAGCCTTCGATCAATCACCTGCCGGTAGAGCGCTTTGTGCATCCGGACGAATTTGCCGAGTACACGGCCTATGCAGAGAGTATCGGCTTTACCCAGGCAGCCTGTGGACCATTGGTGCGCTCCAGCTATCATGCGGACAAGCAGGCTAAAGGCGAAGATATAACCTAGCCCCAACTCTACTCTTCGGTCCAGACCTCACGTAGTGGCTCGCCAAAGTCATCGTAGATAATCTTTTTTACTGGGCGCTTTTTGGCCTTGGGTGCCGGTGCAGGGGTCTTCTTCTTTTTACGGCTATCCAGATTGGACACCACATCATTGACGTAGGTTCTGGTCTGACGGGGCTCTCCGGTGACAAAAACAGCTCTGGATCTGGGTTTATCTGTGGGCTCTCCGGTCTCACCCGCAACATGTCTTTTAATCTCGCCACCACGGGACAGGAACTCCTCCGTTTTACGGCGAAGCTCCCGGCGCATAGACTTTTTAGACGCTTTAATCACATTACTTTCCGGAGTTTTGTGCAATTCACCAGTCTAACAAAATCACCTCGCTATTCACATACAGCAATCATGATTTAGGGAAACAGTTCCAATTGCATGGCCCTACCCTGCTCACTGGTATCGACAAAGCGCACTCCTATACCCATCAGGCGCACCGGCTTGCCGCCGCGCCCCCAGGCTTCTTGGCACAGGGCTTCGAAACTCTCGACCGGCAGCCCCGAACACATTTGTCGCTCCACTGTGGTGACAGTAAAGTCATTAAATTTCATTTTAATAAATTGCTTTGTGACCAGGTAATCACTGTCGATACGGCGCAATCGGCTGCGCAGTTCTATTAGCAACTCGGGCAATTTTCTCAGGCAGGCGTCCTTATTCTGCAGATCGTCGGAATAGGTATGTTCAACACTCAGTGATTTGCGCCTGCTATTGCCATTGACCTCCCGTTGATCCCGACCAAAACTCAAATCATGCAGGCGCTTGCCAAACACACCAAACTTATCCACCAGATCAACCAAGCCCCATTGCTGTAGATCGCCGCAGGTAACAATACCCAGTCGGCGCAACTTCTCGTTGGTAACCTTGCCCACGCCAAAGATACGCTTGACCTCAAGCTTCTCGACAAATCCATCGACATCATCCGGGGTGATCACAAACTGGCCATCCGGCTTATTGAGGTCACTGGCAACTTTGGCGAGAAACTTGTTTGGTGCTATGCCAGCTGAAGCAGTTACCCCTACCTCTGCGGCAATTTGCTGGCGAATCTGCCGGGCAATCAATGTGGCGCTGCCCTGACATTCAGTGCAGTCAGTGACATCCAAATAGGCTTCATCCAAGGACAGGGGCTCTACTTTGTCTGTGTAGCGGTAAAAGATTTGCCGGATCTGCTGAGCAGCTTCCCGGTACTTGGCCATGGTCCCGGGAATAACTACCAGATCAGGGCACAGTCTCAGAGCATGGCCTGTGGGCATGGCTGAGTGGACGCCGAACTGCCTGGCTCTGTAATTACAGGTGGCAATTACACCGCGACGATCGGACTTACCGCCAATGGCTATGGGCAGATGAAGTAGAGAGGGATCGTCGCGCATCTCCACTGCGGCATAGAAGCAATCACAGTCGCAGTGGATTATTTTTCTCAATGGCGTACCTTTCCCCTAAGCCCGAATAAAGGGTTCCGGCAAAGGACCAGAATAAAAATCAGGCCGCGCCATCATCGTCAAACTGATAAGCCGCGACCCTGAAGCCCAAACGCTTGGACAGGATTTCGGGCAGCAACAACATGGCGGGCGTCAGCAGCAGGGTTAATACAGTGGATAAAACCAGACCGTTGACAATGGCGCTTGCCAGAGGCTGCCACCAAGATGCCACCATACCACCAATAGTGTAGCTGCGGTTGACCAGATCGATACTCAACCCATTGGCCAATGGCAGCAGACCAACGATGGTGGTTATACTGGTGAGCATTACCGGTCGAAATCTTGACTTGGCTGCATTATAAACTGCATCTACTGCCGACAGACCAGGATCACTGCGACGCAAGAAGTTATAGGTATCGATCAAAACAATATTGTTATTCACTACAATTCCCGCCAGAGCCACAATACCTACACCGGTCAGGATAGTACTAAATGTGGCCTGAGAAATTATTAAACCCAACAACACACCAGCGGTGGACATCACCACGGAGAACAAAATAAGCCCCGCCTGATAGAAGCTATTAAACTGCATCACCAGCATAATCAACATCACCGACATCGCCAGAGAGAAGGCTGTGGACAAGAATGCAGCCGCCTTGGCTTGCTCCTCATTAGCACCGCGGAAAGCAATATTCACCGAGGAGTCAAAATTCTGCTGTGCTATCCAGTCTGCAATTTCTGAGGTCTGGTTGTCCGGCAGATAACCCTCTTCCGAATTAGCCAGAATAAACACAGTTTCAACCATATCAAAACGCTGGATTGCATCCACCCTGGGCTTGGCCACACGCTCACTAAAGCTACTGATGGGCACAGGACCCTTGGGCGTATTGATGCGCAGTTCGTCAATTGAAGAGAGCTGACGATCCTGCTCCGGGAAGCGCAATCTGATTTCAACCTCATCATCCGCGTCGTCCGGGCGGAACTCACCAATCATCACTCCACCGGTGACCATCTGAACCATATTGCCCACATCAGCCACATTGACACCGAGCATTGCAGCGCGGGAGCGATCAACATCAATCTCCCACTGAATACCTGCGAGGGGCAATGTATCCTGGAGATCTCGAATCCCTTCTACATTAGCAGCCATCCACTGCTCGATACGAGCTGTGGTCCTGTACATCAGCTGACGGTTGGGTGAGGAAATCTGAATCTGGATATCCTTACCTGTGGGCGGCCCCGAATCCATCTCTGCCGCGGTAACATAGACACCGGGCAATGACTGAGTACGCTGTCGAATCTCTTCAAACACCTCACTACTGCCTCGCTCTCGATCCTCCCGGGGAACAAGCTCAACCAGAAAGGAGCTGATCTTATCGCGGCTGACATCAGATCCAAATACCACCATACTGCCACCTGCACCATAACCGTAGAGCTGATTGACCCCATCTACAGCGGCAACAATATCCTGCACCTGCATAGTGATCTCAAGCTGCTCCTCAATGGACAGGTTGCCCTGGGCACGCACCTCGGCCATGCCGTATTGGCTCTCAATTTCAGCAAAGAATTCCTGGCCAGCATTAAACTTGCCATACAGATTAAAGATAGCCACAAGCGAGACTATAGCAACAATAGCTGTCAAAACAGGTGCCTTGATCACCGGTTGCAATATCCTCAAATAAGCATCCTGCAGCGGTTTGAAGAGGGTTTTTGCTGACTCTTCGGACTGATGATCTTCGGGGAGCTTTTTCTGCTTGCCACGGCGGCGCGCCAGAACAATCCCCAAAGTAGGCGCAAAGATAAGGGCATAGGTCAGGGACCAGGCCAATACTGAAAATACAGTAATTGGCAGATAGGACATAAAGTCACCAGAAACCCCAGGCCAGAACAACAGTGGCAAAAATGCAGCCAGGGTGGTTCCGGTCGAGGCCATCACCGGAATCGCCATTCGCTTTACAGCGGCAAGGTAGGCATCCCTTGTAGGCAGGCCAGCGGCACCCTGGGTATTGGCAAATTCTACAACAACGATGGCGCCATCAATCAGCATACCCAATGACAGCAGCAGGCCAAACATCACCATAAAGTTAAAGCTGTAGCCCAACATATTGATAATAATCAGCGCACCCAGCAGGCAGAATGGAATACCAAAGCCAACTAGCAAGCCTGACTTGATACCCAGAGTCGCCACCACCAATATCAGTACCAGACACATGGCAGTAATAATATTACCCTGGAGCTCATTGACCATCTGCTTGGTCATGACTGAGGCATCAAAGACATAGTCTATATCCATATCAGCTGAAAACTGAGCTCTGGACTTGGAGACAGTGGCCCGAGTGGCATCCACGGTATCAATGAGATTGGCACTAAGTCGCTTGCGTACCTCGATAGCCAGACCTTTTTTGCCATTGATAAAACTGTAGCTAGAAGCATCTTTAAATGTGCGTCTGACCGATGCCACATCCCCCAGAGTGATGGAGCCCTCTGCATTATTTCGCACCGGGAGGCGGCGAATATCTTCAGCGGTTTCAATTAGAGCCGGAACCTTGATGCCAAAACGACCCTGGGCCGCATCCATCTCACCAGCCGGGATCAGAAGATTATTCAATGTGACCGCGCGCACCAACTCATCAATACGCAGGCCATAACGCTCCAACTGGGCCGGATCAACCACCACATCAACCACTTCTTCGCGATCACCAGACACATCAGCAGTCAACACATCTGGCAACATTTCAAGTTCACGCTGATAATACTTAGCCGCTTTATAAAGCTCCCTCTCGGTAACATTGTCCCCGGAGAAAGTGACTACGATGGTCGGCTCCGGGCTCGGACTCAGTTCATTGACGACAGGCTCTTTGGTCTCTTGGGGAAACTCTGCTTTAGCGCGATTAACGGCCTCACGCACCTCTGCGACAATCTGTTTGATATTGTCAGCCACCTCAAACTCGGCAGTGATCACCACCACACTCTCTTGGGCAGTAGCGGTTATTTCTTCCAGGCCATCCAGAGTCTTAAGCTCTTTCTCAATAGGCCGTACAAGCAATCTGGCACCATCCTCAGGGGATATGCCATCATGCCGGACCATAATCATAACCACCGGCAGGGTCACATTAGGATTTAGCTCTACCGGCATAGACAATCGCGAGCCAGCACCAGCCAGCAGAATAAGTATCATTATCGACAACGTAGCTCTGGAATGGTCAACTACTAAACTAAGAAATTTCATAGGGGCGTCAGACTCAGATTATTGCTTGGCACTGTTGGCAGAAAATGCGGGCTCAACATGCTCCCCATCGATAATATAATTCTGGCCCACAGTCACCAGTACCACATCCTCTGGCAGACCTGTTACCCAGATTCCATTGTCAGACTCACCGACGGCAATCACCTTGTAGGACTCCACAATATTGTTACTGTCCAGCACTCGAATCACAGTGCCGCCCTTATCATTGAGAAGAATAGTACTGGATGGGACAAGATGCCCTTGCACTGGGGCAAGCTGGATATTGAGTTGGGCAGAAATACCGGCCCGCAGAGCCTGATCGGGATTGTCCATCCTGGCTTCGACTCGATAGCCCTTGGTCATGGGGTTGGCCTGATAAGCCAGATAGGAGAGCTTTGCCCCCTGATACTCTTTGCCAGCCACAACCACCTTAGCCTCGTCGCCAATAGTCAGGCCGCCGATTTCTTTTCCAGTCACCAACGCCTCAATTTTTAATGGATTGAGTTCAACCACTCTGGCGCAATGACTTCCAGGCGCAATAAAGTCACCAACCTCGACTGGGCGGTTTTCAACAATGCCATTGAAGGGCGCTTTAATGTGCAGGTTTGCAACATCTAATTGCGCACGCTTGAGCTGTGTTCTTGCGGTTGCCAAGGTGGTTTTAGCCTGGGATATAGCCAGTTCGGACTGATAACCGCCGGCTTTTAGCTTTAGCGCCCCACGGTAAGCTATCTCGGCATTCTCCAATGCTGCCTGAGCTTGGGATAGTCTGAGAGGGCGATCTTCGGCATTGACCTCACAGATACCCTGACCAGCCGCCACCGGACGCCCTTCCTCAATAAGGGTCGCCGAAATCTTTCCCGACACCTGAGCAAGGACGTCGACTGCTCTATTTGCCTTGGTTTTAGCCCGCAGCGACACTGTAGGGCTAAACAGTTGTTGCTTTGACTGGACTACCTGCACCCTGGTCAGGCTATCGACAGCTTCACCTTCAGTCTCTGTGGAATCAGAGTTTTTCAGCAAGCCAGTGCCAAACCAAACCATAATAACCAGGGCCGCCCAAAGGGCGATACGGACATTTTTGTTCAAAGCGAAATCCTTTTAACTATTAAAAGCAGCTAATTTAATTCTATTAGGGTTCGTGTACGCATAGATACTGTCATTAGTTTACTCGATTTGACCAACTGCCGTTGGCCAAAATGAGGACTAATAATCAATATTCATACCATCATTTTGGCATTCATAACGCCGATTTACTGCGGTTTATGGATTAAACGACTCAACATTTGAATCTATTTAAAACAACTGCCTTCCCAGAACTACATGCAGAGATAAAAGCTGACCTTTTTGGGCCCACTCTACCCATTACCCTCAGAGATAGAGATAGAACAACGGATTTTACGCATTGAGACTGGTCAAGTTTTGGTCAACTGGCTATAATCCGCGTCCTCCACAGTCACGCAATCTAATGGAATCTTTGACATGAGCTACAACGACATACCGGCGGGTAAAGATCTGCCCAACGACATCAATGTAATTATCGAAATCCCGGCCAATCATGATCCAATCAAATATGAAGTAGACAAAGACAGCGACGCGCTTTTTGTTGACCGTTTTGTCGCTACTCCTATGTTCTACCCTGCTAATTACGGTTATGTCCCCCAGACACTTTCAGAAGATGGTGACCCATTGGATGTGCTGGTAGTAACTCCCTACCCAGTTGTACCTGGTGCAGTCATTCGCAGCCGCGTGGTTGGTGTTTTAAATATGAGTGATGAATCCGGTATTGATGCCAAGCTTTTGGCCGTGCCCCACAGCAAACTAACCAAGCTCTATGATCATGTGCAAGAAGCTTCAGATCTGCCTGAGTTGTTGATCGCTCAGATCGCTCATTACTTTGAGAACTACAAAGCACTTGAGCCTGGAAAATGGGTAAAAGTAGAGGGCTGGGCCGATGCCGAAGCGGCTCGCACTGAAGTAATGGCCTCCAGAGAGCGTTATCTGGCCGAGTAGCAAGCGGCCCCATAAAAATACCCAGCCTGAGCTGGGTATTTTTATGCCTGATATTTATAGGACTCAGTAATTTTCCTAAATATCAGCAAACAACAAGTCACTGCTCAAGCCATGTTTGCGCAGTACATCGCCCAAACGTCTCATGGCATCCACCTGTATCTGCCGCACTCGCTCACGGGTAAGGCCAATCTCCCGTCCCACCTGTTCAAGGGTCTCTTCCTGATGATTAAGTAGCCCAAAGCGCCTGACCAAAACTTCCCGCTGCTTCTCAGGCAATTGCTCAAGCCATTCATTGAGAACCGATATCAGGTTTTCGTCCTCCAGCTGGTACTCTGGGCTAAACATATTGTCATCGGCAATAGTCTCGACCAATGTCTTTTCTTTTTCAGCGACAGGCACATCAATAGAGGAAATACGCTCACTGAGGCCCAGTATCTTACGTACGTCAGCCACTGGCTTGCCCACTTCCTCGGCTATCTCTTCAGGGGTCGGAGCATGATCCAGTCGTTGAGCCAGCTTACGCGAAGCACGCAAATAAACATTCAGCTCTTTAAGCACATGCACCGGCAGCCGAATGGTACGGGTCTGATTCATCAGAGCCCGCTCAATGGTTTGCCTGATCCACCAGGTGGCATAGGTCGAGAATCTGTAACCCAGTTCAGGGTCAAATTTTTCAACGGCTCTCATCAAACCCAGATTGCCCTCCTCGATCAAATCCAGAAGTTCAAGGCCACGATTGACATAGCGTCTGGAGATTTTAACTACCAACCTAAGGTTGCTTTCAATCATCCTATGCCGCGCAGATTCACTTCCTCGCTGTAATTTACGGGCATAGAAAACCTCTTCCTCTGCAGTCAGCAGCGGAGCGTAGCCAATTTCTTTTAAATAGAGACTCGTTGCATCAATGACTTGATGACTAATTTCTACGGTATCTTCCTGATTTTCAGCGGACTGAGCCTGCTGATCTAATATAAACGCTTCATCCATCACGTTTCACATCCTTTTTGCACGATCTTCCATGTATATAGC
>CAXAJC010000035.1:0-15838 GCA_963969005.1 uncultured Cellvibrionales bacterium
ATGATATTGGTAGGGTTTATGAAAAAACCAAATTTTGAAAATGCTTAAATACTGGTGTGAACAAACCCTAGCAATTACCCCTTAATCAGAATTACACTATCGCCAATCGCATTAGTAACCAAGCCAAAACAATCAATGGCGTTGGTTTGAATGTTTTGATTCACCATCGGATGAAGAAATGCCTGATGAATGGTGGACTAGGTTAAAAAAACGCTATAAGGCAACTAATAGACTACAACGAATCAATATCAATACCCCCTATTGGTCAGATATTTAATCGTATCCTCTATTTGTCGATTATCAGTAACTTTAATCTCACTTTTAATTTCTAAGGTAGCTTAACCCTTAACTCTTTTTAGGTAGGTTTTCATTGCTAGCACATTAGGCTTTTCTGGAAGAGTGACAGATGCAAAGAGCGCATGTTTAACCTTATGAATACCATCAATTAGACCTATCTTAAACGCGGCTTCAAATGCGTCACATTCACGTTTTCGCCTTTGTATTGTTGAGCGACTAATACCAAGAGATATCGCTATTTGGTTTTCGGTTTAACCCTTGCTCATAACATATTACGCCCTAATTAGCCTCGGATAGATGCTAATCTAAGCTAAATAGAAATCAAATAACTTTACGTTGTCAAATAAGATTCAAATTTTTGAAATAGGCGTGAGCTTTCCATTTTTCACATCATAGATAAAGCCATAGATCTGAATATGGCTCGGCACCAATGGGTGGTTTTGAATGGTTTGCACATCATCCAACACCGACTGCTGAAGATCAGCAATGGCATGCCAGTGAATCGAATGGCCCAGATCAGAGCCGGGTTTGGTATTTGCGCTGCTATCCCGCACAGGGTTTTCCCAGTGCTCGCCATTGTGCACCGCGGTCTCTAAGTCCTCTTCCAGCAACTGGGCAATTTCCGCGTCGGTGACTGTGGCCATACCGCAGCCGGTGTGCTGAATCACAAACCATTCGGTGGTGCCTAAAAACTTATGGGAAATAATTAGCGAGCGAATAGCATCATCGCTGGCGCGGCCACCGGCATTGCGAATCACATGAGCATCGCCCTCAGACAGGCCTGCGATTTTGGCTGGATCCATACGTGCATCCATACAGGTCAAAATAGCAAAATGTCGGGCAGGGGGCGAAGGTAGATGGGACTGGTCAAAGGTTTCGGCATAGCTTTTATTGGCGTCCAGTAAAGCCGCCAAATTATCACTACTGCCCTTTTTTTCAGTCATGCTGATTTCGCTCGCCGGTAAGTTTGAAGCAATTATAAACTTCCTAATCAGTTTTGTAATGGGCAATTAGCCGCTGAGCCGCGACGATGGCTGGCATATCTCCAGTCAACACCGCCGACTCTAACTCTGGCACCAGAGCCTTAACCTGGGGATGGTTGCGCAAATCAGCAATCAATGCCTCTGCTGTCTCGGCCCACATCCAGGCTTTAGCCTGCTGGGCTCGCAAAGTTTCCAATTCACCGGACTGGGTTAATGCTTCACGAAACTCCTGAATAATTGTCCAGGCCTTATCCACACCCTGATTGTCTAGCGCCGAACAGCTATCCACCCTGGGCGTCCAGCTTGGAGTGCGAGCCTGCATAAACTGCAGAGCCCCGCGGTAGTCAGACACCGTTTGCCTAGCAATACTGACCTGATCGCCATCGGCCTTGTTGACCAGCACCAGATCCGCCAACTCCATAATGCCGCGCTTAATACCCTGCAAATCATCGCCACCACCAGGGGATAGCAGCAGCAAAAACATATCGGTCATATCGGATACAGCGGTCTCCGACTGCCCCACTCCCACAGTCTCAACAATAATCACATCATAGCCCGCAGCTTCGCAGAGCAGCAGTGATTCGCGGGTGCGGCGGGTAACGCCCCCCAAAGTAGTACCCGCAGGCGAAGGTCGCACAAAGGCCTTGGGATTAACCGACAGCGCCTCCATTCTGGTTTTATCCCCCAGAATAGAGCCGCCACTGACAGCAGACGTAGGATCAACCGCCAGCACCGCCACCTGATGGCCCTGCCCGGTTAAATAATTACCCAGCGATTCAATAAAGGTCGACTTGCCCACCCCAGGCGCACCAGAGACGCCAATACGAATAGACTTGCCCGTATGGGGCATTAACTCCGCCAGCAACTGCACCGCCTGCTCACCGTGATCAGCACGGGTGGATTCCACCAGAGTAATCGCCTTGGCCAGAGCCCGGCGATCACCTGCGAGTATTTGCTGTGCTAACATTTATTGCCTCGTGTTTAAAAGTATTAAATCCGTCACAGATACTCTTTTGATAAGCCTAAAAATTTTGCCCAACTCTGAATGCTTGAGTTGCTGGCTAACCGCCACTGCTCCAGAGATCATTCACCGCTCTGCTCCTCAAGATGGCATTAAGGCCTATTCAAACTCCAAAATGGCCTGATCCACCATCAAACTATCACCGGCATCCGCTGAGATTTTGGCCACAATACCATCATTGATAGCCCGCAGACTATTCTCCATTTTCATGGCTTCTACCACTGCCAGTTCTTCCCCAGCCTTGACCTGGTCACCCACCTTAACCGCCAGCTTAACCAACAGCCCAGGCATAGGTGAAAGCAAAAATCTGGACAGGTCCGCAGGGACTTTTTCCAGCATTAGTCTATTAAGCTCCGCCGCTTTAGGCGACAGCACCATGGCATTAATCTCCGCACCCCGATAAAACAGCTTATAGCCGGAACCGGAGCGCTCCACCTGCACAGTGACAGGCTGGCCATTGATCTCAGCCTCAAATAATGGCTCGCCCAGTGCCCAGTCGGTTTCCACCGTATAGTCATCATTGCCAATCGACACCAGAAATCCAGACATGGTTAGAGTCATGGACACTGGAGTTTCTTCAGCCCCAGTAATCACCACCCACTTATCCGGCACCTGATATTCATGGCCCTCAGACTGACCAGAGATCTGCGACGAGCGCTCGCGGTATTCCTGATGCACAGCGGCAGCCACTACCACCGCAATATGGGGATTATTTTGCGGCACCAGATCTGCATTAAAGCCATCGGGAAATTCTTCGGCAATAAAGTTAGTGGTGAGCTCCCCGGCAACAAATCGCGGGTGCACCATCAAGGCATTAAGGAAGCTGATATTGTGATTTACGCCACGAATATAATAGGCATCCAGCGCATCCACCATTAGATCAATAGCTGCTTCGCGATTGTCGCCATAGGTTATTAGCTTGGAGATCATAGGGTCATAGTGCATAGAGACTTCACCGCCCTCATAGACGCCGCTATCCACGCGCACGCCCTCACCCTGAGGTTCACAATAACCAGAGAGCCTGCCAATAGAGGGCATAAAGTTGCGGAAAGGATCCTCCGCATAAACCCGCGATTCCATAGCCCAACCGGTTAGGGTTACATCGTTTTGAGCCAAAGCAAGCTTTTCACCTGCCGCCACTCGAATCATCATCTCCACCAGATCCTGACCTGTAACCAACTCAGTGACCGGGTGCTCCACTTGCAATCTGGTATTCATCTCCAGAAAATAAAAGTTCATATCCGCGTCAGCAATAAACTCCACTGTACCCGCCGACTGATAGTCCACCGCCTTGGCCAGCGCACAGCTCTGCTCACCCATTTTCTGGCGAGTAGTTTCATTAAGGAATGGCGATGGCGCCTCTTCAATGACCTTTTGGTGACGGCGCTGAATGGAGCACTCGCGCTCCCCCAGATAAATGACATTGCCATGGCTATCGGCCATCACCTGAATTTCAATATGGCGCGGCTGCTGAATATATTTTTCAATAAAAATGCGCGTATCGCCAAAGCTTGAGCGCGCTTCGTTGGTGGCGCGCTCAAAGCCATCGCGACAGTCTGACTCGTCCCAAGCCACACGCATGCCTTTGCCGCCGCCACCGGCCGAGGCTTTTAGCATCACCGGGTAGCCAATACCGGTACTAATTTCCACCGCATGATCGGCATCGCGCACAACATCGGTGTAACCGGGAATACAGTTAACTCCGGCTTTTTCAGCAATAAGCTTTGAGGTGATTTTATCGCCCATAGATTCAATGGCTTTTTTGCCCGGGCCAATAAAGATAATCCCCGCATCGTCCAATGCATCACGAAACTGGCTATTTTCCGAGAGAAACCCATAGCCAGGATGCACCGCATCAGCACCGCTATCACGGCAGGCCTGAATAATTTTATCAATCACCAAATAGCTTTCTGACGACGCCGCCGGACCTATATTGATTGCCTCATCGGCCATCTGCACATGCAGCGCATCGGCATCTGCATCGGAATACACGGCCACCGTGGCAATACCCATTTTCTTGGCAGTGGAAAAAACTCGGCAGGCAATTTCGCCGCGGTTGGCCACTAATATTTTTTTAATTGTCATCACTGCATCCTTAAAGCGGAATATTTCCATGCTTGCGCCAGGGGTTTTCTATGTTTTTGTTTTTCAACATAGCCAGAGACCGCGCCACCCGCTTGCGGGTGCTGTGGGGCATAATCACGTCATCGATATAGCCACGCTTGCCGGCAATAAAGGGATTGGCAAACTTCTGCCGATACTCCTCGGTGCGAGCATCAATCTTTTCCTGGTCGCCAATATCCTTACGGAAAATAATCTCCACCGCGCCCTTGGGACCCATCACCGCAATCTCTGCCGTAGGCCAGGCCAGATTCACATCACCGCGCAAATGCTTGGAGGCCATGACATCATAGGCGCCACCATAGGCTTTGCGGGTAATCAGAGTCACCTTGGGCACTGTGCATTCGGCATAGGCATAGAGCAGTTTGGCCCCGTGCTTGATAATGCCGCCATACTCCTGACTGGTGCCGGGCATAAAGCCGGGAACATCCACCAGGGTCAGCACAGGGATATTGAAGGCATCGCAGAAGCGAATAAACCGCGCCGCCTTACGCGAGGCATCAATATCCAAACAGCCGGCCATCACCATAGGCTGGTTAGCTACCACGCCAACAGTTGAGCCCTCGATACGAATAAAGCCGGTAATAATATTTTTTGCATAACTCACCTGCAGCTCAAAAAACTCACCCTCGTCAGCCACTTTTAAGATCAGCTCTTTCATATCGTAAGGCTTATTGGGATCACTGGGCACCAGGGTATCCAGTGACATCTCCACCCGATCTGCATCATCTTCTGTGGGCCATACCGGCGGCTTCTCGCGGTTATTAGCGGGCAAATAATTTATAAAACGCCGGAGCTTATGCAGCGCATCCACATCATTATCGAAGGCCAGATCCGCCACACCGGATTTAGTGCTATGGGTTTGAGCGCCACCCAACTCTTCCGCCGTAACGGTTTCATGGGTGACGGTTTTAACTACGTCCGGCCCAGTGACAAACATATAGCTGCTGTCCTGCACCATAAAAATAAAGTCAGTAATAGCCGGAGAATACACTGCCCCGCCGGCGCAGGGACCCATCACCATACTAATTTGCGGGATCACGCCACTGGCCATTACATTGCGCTGAAACACCTCGGCATAGCCACCCAAAGAGGCAACCCCCTCTTGAATGCGGGCACCGCCAGAATCATTAAGGCCAATCACCGGAGCGCCCACTTTCATAGCCTGGTCCATTAGCTTGCAGATTTTTTCTGCATGGGCCTCAGAGAGTGCGCCACCGAATACGGTAAAGTCCTGACTAAATACAAAAACCAGCCGGCCATTAATGGTGCCATAGCCAATCACCACTCCGTCGCCAGGCACATGTTGCTTGTCCATATCAAAGTCGGTGCAGCGATGCTCAACAAACATATCCCATTCTTCAAAGCTGCCTTCGTCCAGCAGCAAGTCGAGACGCTCGCGGGCGGTTAGTTTGCCCTTGGCATGCTGGGCATCGATGCGTTTTTGCCCACCGCCTAATCGGGCGCGGCTGCGCTTATCTTCTAGTTGTTCCAGTATCTCTTTCATTGCTCTCTCTTTTTTGTGGACCCCAGCCCCAGCCTGCACTGGGTGACGCTATAATTGAGTTCGGTGACGTTATTCCTCTCCACCGCCATGCCAGCGTAGACCGGCATCTATCTAATTAGGTCTAACACCTCTGCCGCAGCCACAGGGATATTAGTCCCGGGCCCAAAAATAGCCGCCACGCCATCAGCGCGCAGCTGGTCATAATCCTTCGGCGGAATTACTCCACCACAGATCACAATAATATCTTCCGCACCCTGCTCTTTAAGGCTGGCAATCAACTGGGGCACCAATGTTTTATGCCCTGCCGCCTGGGAAGACACACCGACAATATGTACATCATTTTCAATCGCCTGCTGAGCCGCCTCTTCCGGGGTCTGGAACATAGGCCCGACATCCACATCAAAGCCCAGATCAGCAAAGGCTGTGGCAATTACCTTGGCTCCACGGTCATGGCCATCCTGACCCATCTTTACCACCAGCATGCGCGGACGGCGGCCATGGGTGTCGGCGAAGGCTTCAACCTTGTTTTTAATGTTCATAAACCCCTTATCTCCTTGATATGCAGAACTATAGACGCCACTGATAGACCGCTGCATGGCCTTATGGCGTCCCCATTGGGATTCCAATGCATCAGAAATTTCACCCACCGTGGCGCGAGCACGAGCGGCATCAACCGCCAGTGCCAATAAATTTCCCTCGCCGGTTTTTGCAGCTTGGGTCAGTGCATCAAGGGTTTGCTGACAAACCTGGCTGTCACGTGAGCTGCGGACCTTGGCAAGTCGCGCCACCTGGGATTCGCGCACTGCGCTATTATCAATATCCAGCACATCCACATCAGGCTCCACTTCAAGCTGGTATTTGTTCACCCCAACAATCACCTCTTCGCCGCGATCAATACGCGCCTGACGCAGGGCCGCTGCCTCTTCAATGCGCAGTTTGGGCATGCCGGTTTCTACCGCCTTGGTCATACCGCCTATCTCTTCCACCTCATCAATGATTTCCCGAGCCGCTTTAACCAGCTCATCAGTTAATGACTCCACATAATAGGAACCAGCCAGTGGATCCACCACATTGGTAATGCCGGTCTCCTCCTGAATCACCAGCTGGGTATTGCGGGCAATGCGCGCAGAAAACTCTGTGGGCAGAGCCAGGGCTTCATCAAAGGAATTGGTATGCAGCGACTGTGTGCCACCCAGTACTGCAGACATGGCCTCGATAGTGGTGCGCATAACATTATTGTAGGGGTCTTTACTGGTCAGGCTCACACCAGAGGTCTGGCAATGGGTACGCAGCACCAGAGAGCGATCATCTTTAGGTGCAAACTTCTCTTCCATTAGCGTCGCCCATAAAATCCGCGCCGCTCGCAGCTTGGCAATCTCCATAAAGAAGTTCATACCAATGGCAAAAAAGAACGATAGCCGCGGGGCAAACTTATCTACGTCCATGCCACTATTAATCGCCGTGCGCACATATTCGATACCATCGGCAATGGTATAAGCCAGCTCCTGCACATTGGTGGCTCCCGCCTCCTGCATATGGTAGCCACTGATGGAAATAGAATTAAACTTGGGCATATGGTTGGCGGTGTACCCAATAATATCTGACACCACCCGCATGCTGGGCTCCGGCGGATAGATATAGGTATTGCGAACCATAAATTCTTTTAGAATATCATTTTGCAATGTGCCCGCCAGCTGCTCCGGCGCCACGCCCTGCTCTTCTGCGGCAACAATATAGCTGGCCATTACCGGCAGCACAGCACCGTTCATGGTCATGGACACAGACACCTTATCCAATGGAATACCATCAAATAGAATCTTCATATCCTCAACTGAATCAATCGCCACACCGGCCTTGCCCACATCGCCAACCACCCGCGGGTGATCCGAGTCATAGCCCCGGTGAGTGGGCAGATCAAAGGCCACCGACAGCCCCTGCTGACCAGCAGCGAGGTTTTTGCGGTAAAACTCATTGGAAGCTTCAGCAGTGGAGAAACCCGCATACTGACGCACAGTCCAGGGCCGGCCCGCATACATGGTGGCCTTGGGCCCGCGCTTATAGGGCGCAAAACCCGGCAGGCTATCCATATGCTCAAGCTCAGCAGTATCCGCCGCCGTATACAGGGGCTTGACCTCAATGCCTTCAGGAGTCTGCCACAGCAGCTCATCCGGGCTGGCGCCTTTACGCTCTTTGGTGGCTAACTGCTCCCAGTCGCTGATATTTTTGCTATCTGCCATTTGAACTCCGGCGTATGTTTCAGTGGCATGAACTATGCAGTACTGCTGAGATTAATAGTAGGTCTATTTTTAACAGCTAAACTCACATTTATTGCCATTTTATACCGAATAAATTAGGATTAACTGCCTTAAATAACCTATAAACTCACAAATAATATAATAGCCAGCACCGGAGCAGCCCATGGCAACCATCTGTAATCACCATGTCATATCTTGCATGCACGGCCTCAGAGAGAGAAAGCTGCCCCAGCAACAGGCACTGGAACGGGCAGGTATTAACCCGGCCGTAATGGGCCAGCCCAACCAGCGGGTACATACAGATCAGGTAGCAAGATTATTTAAGACAGTGCAAGAAACACTGGATGATGAGTTTATGGGCTTTACTTACAATAACTGCAAAGTGGGGCTGTTTGCCACCATGGCCGAGCTGGTCAGCCACTGCAGTACATTGGGGGAGCTAATAGAAAAGGCAGTCAACTTCTACAATCTGGTGAGCGATGATATTCCTATGCAGCTCAGTCAGCGCGATGGCAATGCAGTACTCAGTTTTACCATGAACCAGCCCCACCTTGACCCAGAGCACTTTATGGCCGAGTTCTGGTTGGTGATCTGGCACCGCTTCCCCAGCTGGTATATCGGCGAACCTATCCGCCTGCAGCAAACCCACTTCACCTTTAAGTCACCAGCCCATCGCGGCGAACTACAGATTATGTTTCCCGGACAGCTGCAGTTTAATCGCCGCGCCAACCGCCTCATTTTTGATGCCCAGTATCTGGATAAACCACTGGTTCGATCAGATCAGGAGCTACAGACCTATGTGCAAAATGCTCCGGCAGATGTAATGACCATTCCCGGCTCAGACAGCACATTAGAGGCACAGATCGAGAGAATGATAGGCCAGCGCCATCCTGACAGGCTGGTCTTTGCGCCTATCCATGAGTTGGCTAAAGAGTTGGGGGTGAGCAGCCAAACATTGCATCGGCGGCTGAAGGAGAGCGCCACGAGTTATCAGAGGATTAAGGATAATCTGCGGCGGGAGGTGGCTATTCACAAGCTGGTGAATGAGCGTATCAGCGTAGAACAGGTTGCTGATTTAGTAGGGTTTACCGAATCCAGATCATTCACTCGTGCATTTAAGAACTGGACAGGACTGACACCAAGGGAATATTGCAAGCAACAAAGCAAATGATCTTCTCAAGTAAACCAAGTACTCTAAGCTGCTAAATAACTAGTTAATCAAAAAGCCCATGCCTAATAATAAAATCAGACTCACCCAATACAGCCACGGCGCCGGTTGCGGCTGCAAAATTGCCCCAGGGGTATTGGAGACAATCCTTAAAACCAACTTTGTTGCGCCTGCTGATGCCAATCTTCTGGTGGGCAATAGCACCAAAGACGATGCCGCTGTCTATGATCTGGGCGATGGCACAGGGGTTATTAGCACCACCGACTTCTTTATGCCGATTGTGGACGACCCCTTTGAGTTTGGTCGGGTGGCTGCGGCCAATGCCATTAGCGATATCTATGCTATGGGTGGGACGCCGATGATGGCCATTGCGATTCTTGGCTGGCCGATCAATGTGCTGTCCGCGGAGATTGCCCAGCAGGTTATTGATGGCGGGCGTCATGCCTGTGCTGAGGCGGGGATTCATTTGGCGGGCGGGCATTCTATTGATTCGCCGGAGCCTATCTTTGGCCTAGCGGTGACTGGCCGGGTGGATTTAAACCATCTCAAGCAAAACAGTACGGCCAAGACGGGCAATCAGTTATTTTTAACCAAGCCTATTGGTGTGGGCATTCTGACCACTGCGGAGAAGCAGGGTAAGCTGCAGCCTCAGCATGCGCGGCTGGCAGTGGAAAATATGATGAAGCTTAATACCATTGGCGCGGAATTAGCCAAAATTGATGGGGTGACGGCGATAACTGATGTAACCGGCTTTGGCTTGCTGGGCCATTTGCTGGAGATCTGTCAGGGCAGCGGATTGTCGGCTTCAGTTCAGCTTGATGCCGTGCCTCTATTGGACCCTGCTGTTATTGACTACCTTAATCAGGGATGTGTACCCGGTGGCAGTGGCCGCAACTGGGAGAGCATTGGTGACTTTGTTACTGGCACTGATGCTCAGAGCCAGACTCTGCTCTGTGACCCCCAGACCAGCGGTGGTTTGCTGTTGGCGGTTGAGCCTGAATCTGCTCAGCAGGTGAGTGACCTATTGCGGGAGGCTGACTGTTGTTATGAATCTATCGGAAAACTGACTCAGACTGATGGCTGCTCGACTATTCAGGTTATCCCATGAGTCTGCCGCTGATCAATAATTATCGGCAGCTGTTGCTGGATGATATTCCAATGATTGACGCACGGGCGCCGGCGGAGTTTGTGACCGGGGCTCTGCCCTCTTCGATTAATCTGCCATTAATGTCGGATGATGAGCGCCATCAGGTGGGGCTGCGCTATAAGAATAATGGTCAGCAGTCGGCCATTGAACTCGGTCATAAGCTGATCCACGGGGAGATCAAGCAACAGCGGGTAGATGCCTGGCGGGCATTTATGGCGGCCAACCCAAATGGGGTTTTATATTGCGCCCGGGGTGGATTGCGCTCCCAGTTAATTCAGGAGTGGCTGGCGGAGGCTGGGGTTGAGTGCCCGAAGGTTGAGGGCGGTTATAAGTCTCTGCGCAGGTTTTTGCATCAATATCTGATGGATTACTGCGCTACCAATATGTTCACTATTCTGTCCGGCATGACCGGCACCGGCAAAACCGAAATTATTCAGACGCTGCCCACTGGGCTTGATCTTGAGGGCGCGGCCAATCATAAGGGTTCAAGTTTTGGTCGACCTCTGGACGAGCAACCGGCGCAGATTAATTTTGAGAACCGTATTGCTATTGACCTGCTAAAGGTCGAAGACCAGCACCCCCAGTCGATGGTGGTGCTTGAGGATGAGAGCCGCAATATTGGCGCTCGGCATATTCCCCATTACTTTGCTGACCGCATGGCGAAAAGTCAGTTTGTGGTGATTGAGATGGATTTTGAGGAGCGGCTTGAGCGGCTGTGGCAGGAATATGTGGTTGAGCGATACTTAAAAACCATGGCGTTTTTTGGGGCTACGGGTGAGCAGGCGTTTGCCAGCTATCTGCGCGAGAGTTTGTTGCGGGTGCAGAAGCGTTTGGGTGGGCAACGCACTAAGGAGCTGTTGGCTTCTATGGATAATGCGATTGCAGTGCAGCATCAGGATAATTTTGCCAGTCATCGCGATTGGTTAACTAGTATTACCAGGGATTATTACGACCCTATGTATAGTTACCAGCTCGAGAAGAAGAAAGAATTGGTGGTGTTTAGGGGCGCACGGGAGGCGGTTATTGATTGGTTGGAACGAGGTTAGGGAGATCCTTCGCTGCACTCAGAATGGCGGGGTGGAACCAGCCAACCATTTATACATCACCAACGCATCCACAAAGCCTTCCGCAGGGTGATTAAATGCCTTGGGTAAACGACCCACAGCCTCAAACCCCAATTTCTCCCACAGACGCACCGCGCCCATATTGGTAGAAGCCACAAAATTAAACTGCATGGCGCTGTAGCCCATTTCAACCGCGATCTTTTGCGAATGTTCGCACATAGCTGTGGCCAAGCCCCGCCCCCGGGCGGCGTCGGCAACCATATAGCCGCAGTTACAAACATGAGCACCGGGGCCCTGCTGATTGGTTTTTATATAGTAGGTACCCAGAATCTGGCCATCTTGCTCGACCACATAGGTTGCGGCTGGCACTTCTATCCACAGTTGTTGTGCTTGATTCTGGTTGGTATCTGGCGGGTAGGCATAGCTATCGCCGGCCGATACTATCTGGTGAAAAATAGGCCAAATAGCATCGAAGTCGGTGGTAGTCGCCTGGCGGATAATCACTAGCGGGGCTGCATTCTCACTGCACCATCCAGGCGGATGGTCTCGCCATTGAGATAGCTATTTTCTACCATATGGACCACTAGCTGACCAAACTCTGAAGGTTCGCCCAGACGCTTGGGGAAAGGTATGCCGGAGACAATACCGTCTTGCACCTGCTGAGGAGCGCCAAGCATTAGTGGTGTGGCCATAACGCCAGGAGCAATAGTATTAATGCGAATACCGACAGCAGCCAGGTCTCTGGCCATGGGTAATGTCATGCCGACAATACCACCTTTGGTCGCGGAGTAAGCCACCTGACCCATCTGACCATCAAAGGCTGCAATGGATGCGGTGTGAATAATCACGCCCCGCTCAGTTTTCTCATCTGGCTCATTACGCGCCATGGCGGCGGCGGCACAGCGGGAAATATTAAAGGTACCAATCAGATTAACTTCAATCACTTTGCGGTAGTGGTCGAGGTTATGGGGGTTGCCTTCGCGGTCGATGGTCTTGGCTGCGATACCAATACCGGCACAGTTAACGCAGACATCCACTCGACCAAGATCGGCAGTAATTTTATCGAAGGCGGCTTCTACATCCGGCCCATTGGACACATCCAGTGAAATAAAGTGGGTGCTATTGGCGCCCAGCTCTTCTACAGCCTTGGCACCGGCTTCGGCATTCATATCGATAATAACCACGGTGGCCCCGCGATCAGAGAGTTCTTGAGCGGCTGCGCGACCCAGCCCGGATGCGCCACCAGTGACTACTGCTACTTTATTACTAAGCTCCACGTTTCACCTCTTCCTGTTTTTTATTCTATTTCCTGTTTTTATTCCGTTTCCTGCACCAATACAAAGGGCGGAATCACCAGTGCCCAGAGTAACTTATTGCTGTCGTACCAGTCCATGGCCTGTTGATCTTGCACTCGCCCCACAGAGCCGTCATCCAGCCACTGCTGCACCTGATCTCTGTCGTCTCTGTGCAATGCTATAGCCACTTTAATCAGGTCCGCGCCTTTGGCCACGGCCAGCACATTGCCTGAGGCATAGTGCTTCTGTAGTTCGTGCCAGGCAATTTTGGCGGTTTCGGCATTGAGTCGAGAGACAAGCTCTTGTTGGTCGGTTGAGATGGAATCCATAGCCAACTGCCGGATTAACCCAACCAGCGGCAGAAATTGCGCAGCAGTCGCAGACCGGCTTCGGCGCTTTTTTCCGGGTGGAACTGGGCGGCGAAAAGGTTTTTATGGCTCAGTGCGGCGGCAAATGGTGGCCCGTAGTCACAGGTACCGGCAACATGAGGGTTATTCCCAGCCTCTACATAGTAGCTGTGTACAAAGTAGAAGCGGCTGTTCTGGTCGATACCATGCCACATGGGGTGGTCGATAGTCTGTTGAACATTGTTCCAACCCATATGGGGGACTTTAAGTTTTGCGCCATGGGCATCCTTCAGGTTGTCGCCAAAGAATTTGACCTGCCCGGGTAATAGCCCTAGACAGTCTACGCCGCCATTTTCTTCACTGTGTTCCATCAGTGCCTGCATGCCTACACAAATCGCCAGCACTGGTTTGGTTTTGATAGCTTTGCTGACCACCTCGCCCACCTTCAGGCGCTGGATCTCAGTCATGCAGTCACGAATGGCACCGACACCGGGAAATACAACGCGGTCGGCATCTTCTACCTGAGCCGGATCTGAGGTTATGGTTACACGGGCACCGGGGCTGACATGCTCCAATGCTTTGGCTACGGAATGAAGATTGCCCATTCCATAATCAATCACCGCAATATGGCTGCGAAAATCACTCATAATTTAAACCGTGCTAAAAGACAGGGTACGCTTACAACGTACCCTTTGTAGATGGCATAACACCCGCCATACGATCATCTGCCGAGGCGGCCATGCGCAAGGCGCGGCCAAACGCTTTGAAGATGGTCTCAACCTGGTGGTGCGCATTGGCGCCACGCAGATTGTCAATATGCAGGCTGACAAGAGCGTGGTTCACAAAGCCCTGAAAAAATTCACGGGTCAGATCCACATCAAAGGTGCCTACATGACTGCGCACAAAGTCGGCCTTCATAATTAATCCGGGACGACCGGAAAAATCCATGACCACGCGAGACAGCGCTTCATCCAGAGGCACATAGGCATGGCCATATCTGGTCAGCCCTTTTTTGTCGCCAATGGCTTCGGTTATCGCCATACCCAATGTAATGCCGATGTCTTCCACTGTGTGGTGATCATCAATCTCGGTATCGCCGGTGGCCTGAATATCCAGATCCACCAAACCGTGCCGGGCAATTTGATCCAGCATATGGTTCAGAAACGGTACCGGTGTCTGCAGGTTGGCCTGCCCAGTGCCATCCAGATTGACCTTGACGGTAATCTGGGATTCAAGAGTATTGCGGGTAACTGTGGCTGTACGATCTGCCATGGGATCTCCGAGCGGTTCATTTTCTGGCGGCATTATACTGCAAAATAGATGTTGCTACAGTACAAAAAAACGATAGACTGTCCGGCTATGAAGCGTCTCAACACATCATTTGCCATTGTTTTAAGTCTGGTTATCGGCCTCGGGTCGTTGACGGCGCTCGCTCATACCCATAGTGATCATCATGAAGACAGCTGTCCGGTCTCTGTATTACAGAATTTCTCGGTAGCAGTTACCACTGAAACCAACACAACTTACCTAAAAGCAACGACTACAGCTGTTACGATTCGTAAAAAACAGGCCGTCAGCAACCGCGTCAGGGGTTGCCAGCTTGCCAGAGCACCCCCCTTATCCTCTAAACAATAAATTTTTCCCTATCGGGACATATTCGTGCTGACTGTTAGGCACGAACATTATTTTTTAAAGGAAGCAGTTATGAAAAAGTTAACTAGTCGCAGGTTGCCTCTGGCAGCCAGCATTTTAAGTTTGTCCTGCAGTGCTTTTGCTCAGGAAATAGAAGAAGTTGTCATTACGTCATCGTTAATTGATAGCTCAACAGATTCAATCTCAAACCCACTGCATGTTGTCAGCGGCCAAAAAATTGCCAACGATGCAAGCCAAAGTATTGGTGCCAGCATTGACGATTTGGTGGGTATTTCTTCAAGTGATTATGGTGCCGCGGTTGGCCAGCCCATTATCCGTGGTATGTCGGGAACCCGTGTAAGGGTTCTTAATAACGGCGTAGTGGTCAGAGACGTTTCAGGTTTGGGGCCAGACCATGTCAATGATGTTGATTTGAATAATATCCAACAAATCGAAGTGATCAGAGGTCCATCTTCTCTGCTGTATTCAAACGGTACCATTGGCGGAATCGTGAATATTGTTGATAACACGATTGCCAGAACAGACTTTGCAGAGTCAAAGGTCAAACTGGGCCTGGAAGCTCAGACTGTCAACGATGGTGATTCCCATGACTTCTCTTACCAAAATAATCTAGGCGGCTTTAATGTTAGCCTTGGCTACAAAGACTCAGAGTTTGGAAACTTCGACATTCCAGATGGCGCGGTTATTCATAGTGAGGAAGAACATCATGATGACGACCATGACGGCGATGATGAAGACCATGACGAAGATATGGACTTTTTGGCAAATTCTGATGCTGGCTCTACTGCCAAAAGAATAGGGGTTTCTAAAACTGGCGATTGGGGCTTTTTCGGGATCTCAGTGAGCGATACCGAAAACCTGTTTGGCGTTCCTTTTCATGGCGAAGGTCATGAAGACCATGGTGCTGCAGATGTGCTTGATGATGACCATGATGATGACCATGACGACGACCATGACGACGATCATGACGACGATCATGA
>CAXAJC010000036.1:0-15705 GCA_963969005.1 uncultured Cellvibrionales bacterium
GTGCATTGGTGACCGGGTAGAGATTGGTGCCTGTAGTACAGTAGATCGCGGTGCTCTCGAAGACACTGTGGTTGGCAATTCTGTGATTATTGATAATCATGTGCAGATAGCCCACAACTGTGTGGTTGGAGATGGCACGGCCATGGCGGCTTTCAGTGGCCTTGCGGGCAGTGTAAAACTGGGTCGCAACTGTGTGTTGGCGGGGTATGCCACTGTGTCAGGCCATTTGTCGATCTGTGACAATGTGACATTGACAGCCCATGCCTATGTGACCAAAAGTATTGTGGAGCCTGGTTCATACTCTTCGAGCACTACCCCACTGATGGAATCATTGCAGTGGCGCAAAACTGCGGTGCGCATTGGACAACTGGAAGATATTGTGCGGCGCTTGAAAATACTGGAAGATAATAAAAATTAAGTAATGGTGGCCGGTTAGGGTTTGACCAGACAACAAATATAACTTGGATATTGTAATGAATATAAATGAAATAATGGATCTATTGCCCCATCGCTACCCGTTTCTGCTAGTCGATCGAGTCACAGATGTGGTGCTCGGTGAGAGCATAGCGGGTTATAAGAATATCAGTATTAATGAAGAGGTCTTTAATGGCCATTTCCCTGGTGCGCCTATTTTCCCCGGTGTAATGATTATTGAAGCCATGGCCCAGGTTTCTGGTATTCTCGGTTTTGCCACCACTGGTGAAACCGCGGACCACGATAAGCTATACCTGTTTGCCGGTGTCGATAAGGTAAGATTTAAACGCCCGGTGGTACCAGGAGACAGACTCGATTTGACCTCCGAGGTTGAGACAATTAAACGTAATATCTGGCGCTTTCGCTGTACTGCCAAGGTTGATGGGCAGACTGCCTGCGAAGCTACAATTCTGTGCGCCTACAGAGATAAAGGTGAGGTTGCATGATAGACCCAAGGGCCATTGTTGATCCTTCAGCTGTTGTTGGCGATAACGTCAGCATTGGACCATGGACTATTGTCGGCCCGGATGTCGAGATAGGTGATAACTGTGAAATCGCCTCCCATGTGGTGCTTAAAGGGCCCACGGTTCTGGGGCGTGGCAACAAAATATTCCAGTTTGCCACCGTCGGCGATGCTACCCCGGATCTTAAATATAAGGGCGAGCCAACCCGGCTTGTTGTTGGTGATAACAATGTATTCCGCGAGGGAGTCACTGTGCACAGGGGTACTGTGCAGGGTAACTACGAGACGGTAATTGGCAGTGATAATCTGTTTATGCCCTATGTCCATATTGCCCATGATTGCGTGATCGGTAGCCATGTTATTTTTTCCAACAACGCCACTCTAGCTGGGCATGTACATGTGGGGGACTGGGCCATTTTGGCCGGGTACGCCCTGTCCCATCAATTTGTTCATATTGGCGCACATTGTTTTATTGCTACAGCTGCCTTTTGTTACCACGATGTCCCGGCCTTTGTGACGGCTTCAGGGAATCCGGCAGAGCCGCGAACCATTAACCGAGAGGGGTTAAAAAGGCGTGGTTTTAGCGCGGATGAAATCGCTATGGCTAACAAAGCCTATAAATTACTTTATCGCCGCGGCCTGCAATTTGATGAAGCACTTAAAGCGATTGCCGAGTTGGGCGACAATAGGGTCACCGCCATGTTTCTTTCTTCCGTTGAGCACAGTACTCGCGGCATTATTCGTTAGTCTATGTCTGCGTCAACCCCAGTCTTCGCTATAGTTGCTGGAGAGGCCTCCGGGGATATTCTCGGCGCAAATCTGATACGGGCACTTAAACAACTTTTTCCAGACGCTATTTTTGAGGGCATAGGTGGCCCACAGATGCAGGCTGAGGGTTTTGAGTCGCTGTATGAAATGGACCGTCTCTCAGTAATGGGTCTGGTTGAGCCCCTCAAGCGGCTGCCTGAGCTGTTGCGTATCAGGCGCAATATTGTCCAGCGCTATAGCAATAACAGACCGGCAGTCTTTATTGGTATTGACTCCCCGGACTTTAATTCAGGCATAGAGCAGAGACTCCATCGGGCCGGGGTAAAAACTGTCCATTATGTCAGCCCATCGGTTTGGGCTTGGCGACAGGGAAGAATCAAAAAGATAAAAAAGTCTGTTGACCTTATGCTGACCTTGCTGCCATTTGAGGCTGACTTCTATCGCCAGCATCAGGTGCCGGTGAGCTTTGTCGGCCATCCATTGGCCCAGCAGTTTAGCGGCAAACCAGATAAAAATTGCGCCTGCACCGAGCTTGGCCTTGACCCCCAACGACCGGTGCTATGTATTATGCCCGGCAGCAGATCCAGCGAAGTTGAGCTACTGGCAGATCTGTTTCTCGATTCTGCTGAGGTTGTCCGTCAGACTTTGAGTGCAGATATTCAGCTGGTAATTCCTGCGGCCAATCAGGCCCGATATCAGCAAATTGAGGAGATTCTGAGCCACAGGCCTATCTTAAATATCCGACTATTACTGCAGCAATCTCATCGCGCCATGGAGGCGGCCGATGTGGTACTGCTTGCTTCTGGCACCACGGCTCTGGAAGCTATGCTATTGAAGAAACCTATGGTGGTGAGTTATCGCTTTGGAGCTTGGACTTATAAGTTGTTATCAAGGTTGATTAAAACTCCCTATGCCTCTATTCCCAATCTGCTTGCCAATAAGATGCTGGTGCCAGAGCTGATTCAGGATGATGCCTCAGTGGAAAACCTGTCGGCGGCAGTGGTTGAAGCATTTGATGTAGATCGGCTTGATGTGTTGCAGACAGAGTTTGCCCGGTTGCAAGAACAGCTAGCAGTAGACTCTGGTGCTGTTGCTGCCGGCGCAATCGCCGAGTTGTTGGCCCAGTGAAGGTCTGGAAGCCACCGGCAGGGGTTAAATGTTTGGCTGGTGTGGACGAGGTTGGCCGTGGTCCCCTGGCGGGAGATGTTGTCACTGCTGCCGTGGTGTTGCCAGTCAATCACAGAATTGAAGGGTTGGCTGATTCGAAAACCCTGTCTGCCCGGCAAAGGGAAAACCTATATAGCGATATTATTAGCCATGCGGACTGCTGGGCTGTAGGGCGTGCCTCCGTAGCCGAGATTGATCGTTTCAATATTTTGCAGGCTACATTGATGGCCATGCGCCGCGCCGTGATGGGGCTGCGTATCCAACCAGATTACGTCGCTGTTGATGGCAACCGTGTGCCTCAGTGGGAATACAGTGCCGAGGCCGTGGTTAAAGGAGATGGTCGAGTTGAGGTGATCAGTGCGGCATCCATTATCGCCAAAGTGGTGCGTGATGCCGAGATGGCCGAGATGCATATAAAATATCCTGGCTACGGTTTCGACAGCAACAAAGGCTACGGAACGGCTCAGCATCTGGAGGCGCTGGAGCGGCTAGGTCCCACACCTATCCACAGGCGCTCATTTGCCCCGGTAAGAAAGGAGTTGGGCTTAGATCAGTCTGATCTGTTTTGAGCTGCATTGCCGAGCTGCTGGTTATGCGGATAAATAAAATGCAGCTTTAAGATTAAAAAGTCAGTTTAGCCTTGAGTTCAGGTGGCACAGGCTTTACATTCGATGGTATAAAAACAACTAATAGTTTGGGGTTGAATTGGTGACACACGCACAGATTACAGGCTGGGGCAAATATGCGCCGCCAATGTTAATGACCAACGATGATATGGCCAAAATCGTTGATACTAATGATGAGTGGATTTTTTCGCGCTCTGGCATTCGACAGCGACATTACAGTCATGTCACCACTGGTGAGATGGCCTGGCTGGCAGGAGAGAGAGCTCTGGCCGCCGCTGATATTGGCGCTGATGAGCTGGATCTGGTGATTTTAGGTTCAACCACGCCAGAAGAGTACTGCCCCAATACCGCGAGTATTATCAAAAACAAGTTGGGTGCGACAAAGGCCGCGGCCTTTGATCTCAACTCGGCCTGCACCAGCTGGCTCTATGGGCTCAATGCAGCAACGGATATGGTTAAGTCGGGGTCGATTAAAAAGGCATTGGTTATTGGTGCAGAGCGTATTTCTGTGGCTATGGACTGGAGCAAGCGGGAATCCTGCTTTTTGTTTGGTGATGGTGCAGGGGCTGTTGTGATTGAGGCCTCGGAAGAGAAGACTGGCCTGCTTAGCGCCCATATGAGCTGTGTGCCTGACAGCCGCGAATGCCTGCATATTCCCAAATGGGGATTGTCGACGATGCACTGGACTGATGACCTCCATGTGTCACTCAATTTTGAGGGACAGGAAATCTTCAAGAGTGCAGTTAAAGGCATGAGTGAATCCATTGCCGAGGTGCTGCAGCGGGAGGGACTAACGGCAGATGATATAGACCTGTTTGTTCCTCATCAGGCTAATGTTCGAATTATTCAGGCCTTGGCTAAACGCCTTAATTTTCCCATGGAGAAGGTAATGGTCTGTATTGATAAATACGCCAATACCAGCGCTGCGGCTATTCCTCTGGCGCTCTGTGACGCGCTGGCTGAAGGCAGAGTAAAGCCAGGCATGACTATTTTAACCGCCTCCTTTGGCGCTGGCTTAACCTGTGGTGCGGGAATTATTCGCTGGGGTGACAGGGTTGAGCCACTGCAGCATAGCGATGCAGATATTGCGCCCTTTGAGGGCACGGTATTTGATTTGATGAAAGACAGCTTCGCCTATTACGGCGTCGATGCGGAGCACCTGTTATCTAAATGACCCCATCATTTGTCCACCTTCGACTGCATTCTGAATACTCATTAGTTGATGGGTTGGTACGCATTAAACCTCTGGCGGCTAAGGTCGCCGAGATGGGTATGCCGGCAGTCGCTCTGACTGACTTTAATAATTTCTTCGGACTGGTCAAATTTTATAAAGCCTGCCAGAACAATGGTGTTAAGCCGGTTCTGGGCGCTGATATGCTGATTCAGGATGAAAGTGGCGAAGGTGGGCTGACTCAGCTGGTGCTATTGGTTGCAGACCAGACTGGCTACCAAAATTTAACTAAACTTGTGTCAAGGGCCTATCAGGAAGGCCAGCGTCAGGCCGTCCCCACAATTAAACGATCCTGGTTGGAAGGGGCGAGCGATGGGTTGATTGCGCTCTCTGGGGGACGCGCCGGTGAAGTGGGTGTGGCACTGATCTCTGGTCGCGGGGCGGAAGCAGAGCAGTTATTGTTGGACTATATGCAGCTTTTCCCCAACCGTTTTTATCTCGAGCTACAGCGTACTGGCCGTGCCGACGAGGAGGATTATCTCCATGCTGCGGTAGGTCTGGCCTCTCAGTATAGCTGCCCTGTGGTGGCCACCAATGATGTGCGCTTTATACAGGCGGATGAATTTGAAGCCCATGAGGCGCGGGTGTGCATTCATGAGGGACGTGCACTGGATGATCCTCGCCGTGAAAGACGCTTTTCTGAGAGTCAGTATCTACGCAGTACCGAAGAGATGGTGGAGCTGTTTGCCGATATTCCTGAGGCGCTGCAAAATACCGTAGAGATCGCCAGACGATGCACCTTGGACCTGCGTCTGGGTGAGTACTTCCTGCCAGATTATCCAATCCCTGAAGGCATGACCATCAATGAATTCTTTATCGCCGAGTCCGAGCAGGGTCTGCAGGAGCGGTTATCAGTACTGTTTGATACCCAGGCCCCGGACTTTACCGAGACCCAGCAGCTGTATGCAGAGCGGCTTAAGTTTGAGCTGGATATTATTATTCAGATGGGCTTTCCCGGCTACTTCCTGATTGTAATGGACTTTATTCGCTGGGCTAAAAATAACCAGATACCGGTGGGCCCAGGCCGTGGTTCTGGTGCCGGTTCATTGGTTGCTTACGCACTAAAAATTACTGATCTTGACCCCATTGAATACGATTTGCTGTTTGAGCGCTTTCTCAATCCTGAGCGGGTATCTATGCCGGATTTTGATATCGACTTTTGCATGGAAGGTCGCGACCGTGTGATCGCCTATGTGGCAGAGCAGTATGGCCGCGATGCGGTGTCGCAAATTGTGACCTTTGGCACCATGGCTGCCAAGGCGGTGGTGCGAGACGTGGCGCGAGTGCAGGGTAAGTCCTATGGCCTTGCAGATAAACTATCAAAGCTGATCCCCTTTGAAGTGGGTATGACTCTGGAAAAGGCGGTTGAGCAGGAAGAGGAGTTAGAACAGTTTCTTGCTCAGGACGAAGAGGCTGCTGAAATCTGGAGTATGGCACTGCAGCTTGAGGGGGTTTCGCGCAACTGTGGCAAGCATGCCGGTGGCGTGGTTATTGCGCCGACACAGATAACTGATTTCTCGCCGATCTACTGTGATGATAGTGGTGGCGGGATACTTACACAGTTCGACAAAAATGATGTGGAGGAGGCCGGGCTGGTCAAGTTCGACTTCCTGGGGCTGCGCACATTAACCATTATTGACTGGGCCGTGCGCATGATTAACCGCACCCGCGCAGCTAATGGCGAAGAGAGCCTGGATATTGAAAAGATTCCTCTGGATGACAAGGCCACCTATGAGTTGATGCAGCGGGCTGAAACCACCGCAGTCTTCCAGCTTGAATCTCGTGGCATGAAAGACCTGATTAAAAAACTCGGCCCTGACCGCTTTGAAGATATTGTTGCATTGGTGGCGCTGTTTCGTCCCGGTCCGCTGCAGTCGGGCATGGTTGATGATTTTATCAATCGCAAGAAAGGCCGCGCGGAGGTAAGTTACCCCCATGTGCAGTACCAGCATGAATCCTTAAAGCCAGCACTGGAACCTACCTACGGCATTATTCTGTACCAAGAACAGGTGATGCAGATTGCCCAGGAAATGGGTGGTTATACCCTCGGTGGCGCTGATTTGTTGCGTCGCGCCATGGGTAAGAAAAATGCCGAGGAAATGGCTAAGCAGCGAGAGCGATTTACCGAGGGTGCAGTCGAAAAAGGGTTTGCCCGGGATCTGGCATCGAATATTTTTGACCTGATGGAAAAGTTTGCCGGTTACGGTTTTAACAAATCCCACAGTGCTGCCTATGCCTTGGTGGCCTATCAGACAGGCTGGCTCAAAACCCATTATCCAGCCGAATTTATGGCGGCAACTATTTCATCTGATATGGATAAAACCGATAAGGTAGTGACTTTTATCGATGAATGCCGGGCTATGGATCTAGACTTACGGCCCCCAGATGTTAATCATGGTCAGTTCCACTTCAGTGTCGATGGGCCCGGACGCGTGATCTATGGCCTTGGTGCGATCAAGGGGTTGGGTGAAGGTCCGGTAGAAAATATTATAGCGGCGCGCACTGAGGACGGGCCATTCAAAGACCTGTTTGATTTCTGCGCCCGAGTCGATGGTCGCAAGGTCAATAAGCGCGCCCTTGAGGCGATGATTCGCAGTGGTGCTCTGGATAGTATTGGTCCTGAAGGGGAAGTGGGTTATCGCCGTGCGGTCATGCTGGCGGGAATGGACGAGGCGGTTAAGTTGGCGGAACAGCATGCACGCAATACCAGCAGTGGCATGGGTGATCTGTTTGGTGACTCAATTGTCGACAGCGCAGTGGATATTAACTACAACAGCTATAACGGCGCGCGGGTGCTCTCAGTGCGTGAGCGTTTAAATGGCGAAAAAGATACGCTGGGCCTGTATTTGACTGGTCACCCAATCGATGAATATGAAGATGAATTGCGTGCCATGGTACCCAGCCGAATTGCTGATCTGAGACCAGGTAAAGATGGCTCAACAGTATCAGGCATGGTGGTTGGCATGCGGGTCATGAAAAACAAGCGTGGGGACAGCTTTGCATTTTTGACATTGGATGACAAAAGTGGACGTGTTGAGTTGTCGGTGTGGGCGGAAAAATTTAATGCCTATCGAGATATTTTAACCAAAGATGCGCTGCTTGTGGTGCAGGGTGTGGTGTCTGAGGATAGCTTTACCGGTGGTTTAAAAATGGTCGCTGAATCTATTCAGTCTATCTATGAGGCACGCTGTAGCAAGCTAAGCAAACTGCAGTTGACTATCTCTCAGTCTGGGGCTGCCGATGGTTGGGTGGATCAGTTCCACCGCACCATCAGTGAATATGGCGATGGCAACTGCCCCATTATCCTGGAGTACATAGTGCCCAGTGCTGTAGGTCAACTTTCTTTGGGCCGACAGTGGCTGGTGCAGCCAAAAGATGAATTGATTGCTCGATTGAGAGAAGATTTTGGTAAAAACAGCGTTAGCTTGCACTATCACTAGATAATCAAACCACAACAGGCTGGCAGTCCCGCGCAGAGATGTTAAAATGCCTCCCCAGCACCGGCAGAGACCTTCTAACCATGAATTTAAACTATCTTTCTTTTGAGCAACCAATTGCCGAGTTGGAAGCAAAAATTGAAGAATTACATTTGGTTGGCAATGATAATGAACTTAACATTGCTGAAGAAGTGGCCAAATTGCGGGACAAGTCACGCAAGCTGACTGAGAGTATTTATGCCAAGCTCAGTCCTTGGCAAGTGGTGCAGGTGGCCCGCCATCCTCAACGCCCCTATAGCCTGGATTATATCCAACGTATCTTCACCGACTGGGAAGAAATGCACGGTGATCGTCACTTTGGTGATGATAGTGCTATTGTCGGTGGTGTTGCGCGACTCAATAATAGACCGGTGATGGTTATTGGTGAGGAGAAGGGGCGCGGCGTTAATGAAAAAGTGATGCGCAACTTTGGTATGCCCAAAGCGGAGGGCTATCGCAAAGCCCTGCGTCTGATGGAGACGGCTGAACGGTTTAAGTTGCCCGTGATTACCCTGATTGATACTCCAGGAGCCTATCCTGGTATTGACTCGGAGGAGCGCAATATCTCTGAGGCAATCGCACGCAATCTGGCAGTTATGTCGCGGCTGAAAACACCTATTATTTGCACCGTAATTGGTGAAGGTAGCTCTGGTGGTGCTCTGGCAATTGGTGTTGGCGATAAACTCAATATGCTGCAGTACAGCACCTATTTTGTGATCTCTCCAGAGGGCTGTGCCAACATTATCTGGAAGACCAGTGACAAGGCTCCCCAGGCCGCTGAAGCCATGGGTGTTACCTCGGATAACCTACAGAACCTAGGTATTGTTGACGAGACGATTCCAGAGCCTATGGGTGGTGCTCACAGAGATATAGAAGCTATGAGCTCGACCATCAAGGAACATCTCTCGACTCAGCTCGACGAGCTTCAAGACATCCCTGTAGATGACCTGTTAGAGCGCCGTTACCAGCGCCTGATGTCCTACGGCAGACCCGACTGACATCTAACTACCGAGCCTAACTCTCCTCCAGCAATGATATGGCCGCTATGGCTTCAGGATCCTGAGACTTTAGCTGGTTGGCAATATGATGCTGGAAGAAATACCTGAAATCCTTGCTTTTATCCGCGGCGTAAAGGCAGCTGTCTCCGGGCAATACCGGCGTATTGATTACCTTGTCTTCATCGATCAACATGGCCTCCATGGTGCCATCCTGCAACAGGCGCCAGCTAATCACTTCTTTGAGGGTGATGCTGTGAAAACCATCGGCGGACAGTACCGCATGGGTACCAATACTATCAGGCACTTCCTGAATGATCTCTCGTCCAGAGTCACATTGATACTCATAGTAATCTGCAGCGGTTTCCAGCTCTACCACCTTGTGCAGTGGCGCTGCAAAAAATAACTCGTCAACGCCCTGATCATAATAGCCTTGCCACTGCCCGTTAAGTGGATCATTGATCTCATCACAGGCAACCAGCTGGTCGAGCCAGGGCACCAGACCAACAACTTCCCCGCTGAGGCGCAGACCCCAAGCCAACACTTTGACAGAGAATAGTTTTTCCGGGTTCTCGGAATTGCTGTAGAGCATTTCGAGGCCATCGAGTTCGGGAGCAATACGAATAAGTTTGTTATTGGAAAGTTCTGAGAGGGGCTTGCGTGTGAAGATATCAATCACATTATCCAGCTGGTGATCAATGGCCATATTGGGCATAAATATATCTCCTTGGGACAGTTGATAACAAAACGACACTGACACTATATAAGGTACTCCAGAATTCCATAAAGCACAACAATTAGTGTTTGATCCTTTGATCGTCTCTTAGATAAAGAGCTGCGAAGGGGTTACTGGGGATGGACTATTTACGGTAAACTTGCCGACTTAAGTTATTCTCAGAGAGTCTCCATTGGATAGCAGATCTGCCGCGCAATTTTATTTTGCCTATGGCTCAAATATGAATCAGGCCCGCATGGTTGGCCGCGACATGAAGATTGTTTCCATGACCGCCGGTTGGCTGGACGGCTTTGGTCTGCGCTTTAATAAGCGCTCCAGGCGGGATGATAAACTGGCCTGTGCCAATATGATCTGGGCAAGGTCTGAGTGTATTCAGGGTATCCTCTATGAACTGGAATCGATTGAAGAGATTACTAAGCTTGATCCCCACGAGGGGGCTCCCTGGCGCTATAGTCGCGAATTGTTCAATGTGCAGACCAGCGAGGCAGTGCAGCCAGCTTGGATCTATGTGGCCAATCCCGCTGTGCTGGACGATACGGTTTTGCCCGGGCGCTGGTATATAGAGCACCTTTTGGCTGGTCGCGACTACCTGACCGAAGACTACTGGCAGCGGATTAATGATACTGAATGTCTGGCTAACTCGGTCGAGTGGTCTTGAGCAAGCAAGCAGCTCAGCTGGACGCTATTATTACGCTGTTCGATCAGCTCTTTTTTGACGCCCACAATACTAGGCTAATCTCTGGTGCCGAGGAGCCTGTCTATTTGCCTGCAGATCTGCCTGCTAATAAGCAGTCACAGTGCAATCAGGCTGGAGGCTTTGAGTATCATCGTCTATGCTTTCGACAGGATTATGTCTCCAGCGCACTCCATGAAATTGCCCATTGGTGCCTCGCAGGGAAACAGCGTTTGTTGCTGGAAGACTTTGGTTATTGGTACCAGCCCGATGGTCGCAGTGCAGAGCAACAGCGGAGCTTTGAAGCGGTTGAGGTTCGCCCTCAGGCTCTCGAGTGGATGTTTTCGATTGCCTGTGGTCAGCGCTTTCAGCTTAGCGTGGATAATCTTAGTGGCGGTCAGTCGGAGCCCGGCAGAGAGTTCTCCAAGGCAGTAATGGAGCAGGCAAAAAGCTGGTGTGACGCCGGCGCAATGCCGTCTCGAGCTGAGCAATTTCTCGCTGCTCTGGTTGAGCAATTTGTTCTGGCCGACCCTAGAGATCAACAATATTATCAATAAAACAGAGTAATGCTATAAAGCAGGGTAATACTATGCAGGCCTTTCTGATTGATTCCTCTATCTATATTTTTCGCAGCTACTTTACACTGCCGGAAAATTGGCAGGCTCAGGAATCACAGTATCCCACTAATGCGGTCTATGGCTTTACCGCGTTTTTACTGGATATATTGCGCCAAAAACAGCCAGATTATCTATTCTGTGCCTTTGATGAGAGCCTGGGGTCAGGGTTTCGTCATCAGCTTTGTCCCGATTACAAGGCCAACCGTGAGCTGCCCGATGAGGCTCTGGCATTTCAGCTAAATTCCTGCCGGCAACTGTGCAGGGTGCTGGGCATCAAAGAGATGGCATCACCGGTCTATGAGGCGGATGATCTGATTGGTGGGGTTGCCAGCAAAGTCAGGCAGGCCAGCGGGCAACCGGTTATTGTCAGCCGTGATAAAGATCTGACTCAACTGATACAGGACGGCGATCTATACTGGGATTTTGGCAAATCCCAGCCCCAGACTCAGGCTCAGTTGGAGGCCCATTTAGAATTGGGCTGTCATCAGATGGCAGATTATTTAGCCCTGATGGGGGACAGCAGTGATAATATTGCCGGGGTGCCTGGAGTAGGGGCCAAGACAGCCAAACAGTTGCTGTCCCACTACCCCTCGGTGGAGGTGATTCTTGAGCATCTTGATCAACTGCAGGACCTGCCCATTCGCGGCGCTGGCAAGCTGGCCGATAAGCTTGATGGGCACCGCGAGCAGTTAATGCTATCCCGCCAATTGGCCACTATTGTGACCCAGATCGATGAGGCACCGGGGCTCAGTGATATTGGCTGGCAGGGTATTTATTACGATGCCTTCGAAATATTTTGTGAGGAAATGGGGTTTGCTAGTGCCTTTATGTCCAGAGCAGCAAATCTTAGGCAGAGAGAGATGGCGCCACCAGGTTACTCTTAAGTGATAATAGAATAATTAATAACAACTCGATGGATACAGATAGACAGTGAAGATTATCGCCGATCAGAACATGCCTTTGGTGGAGCTACTGTTTGCCCAGTATGGCGACGTGAAGCTATTGCCGGGCAGGGCTATTACCTCAGCGGATCTAGGTGATGCGGAGGTGCTGTTGATTCGTTCTGTCACTAGGGTTGATCGCCAGTTACTTGAGGGTACCATGGTGCGCTTCGTGGGTTCGGCGACCATAGGCACTGATCATATTGATCTCGATTATCTAGCCGAAGCCGGAATTCAATTTGCCCATGCTCCGGGTTGCAATGCTGAGGCGGTGGTGCAGTATGATCTGTCAGTAATGGCTGAGTTGATGCCTCAATGGCGCAGCAGGAGAGTAGGTATTGTTGGCTGTGGCAATGTGGGTGGACGGCTCTATAGGCGGCTATGTGATCTGGGGGTCAGCTGTGCGGTTTATGATCCATTGCTGGAGGCTGGGACTATTGCCGATCTGGGCGACTTAGCTGCAGTACTTGCCTGCGATATTATTTGCCTGCACACACCATTAACTACAGCAGGGGACTATCCCAGTCGACATTTATTTGATGCCGAAGTTCTAGCCTCGCTTAAACCTGATGTGCTGCTCATTAATGCCGGCCGTGGTGCGGTGATTGACAATCAGGCTTTACTGGAAGCGTTTAAGGGCGGTTTTAAGGCTCAGGTGGCACTGGATGTTTGGGAAACTGAACCTGCAGTAGACCGGCATCTGGTGGACTATATCGCTATTGCTACGCCCCATATCGCTGGCTACAGCCTCGAGGGCAAGACCAGAGGCACAGAGATGGTTCATCAGGTTTTTCGACGCTGGGCCGGACTTGGTGATTGCCAGCCAGATAGTCACACCTCTCTTGAGCCCTCTCTCCACAGCTCAAAGTCTGAATCTGTATTGCAGGTGGACCATATTAATCAGGCTATCTTGCACAGTTACTCTGTGATTGAGGACGATCAGCGTATGCGCACAGCCCTGGCAAATACGGCTATACCAGTAGCTCAGAGCTTTGATTACCTACGCAGGAACTATCCGGTACGCCGGGAGTTTGGCTACTATGCCATTGACCCAAATGCTCCCTGTGCGGGGGATTGCTCAAGACTTGGGTTTAACATCCTCTAGCTCATCACAGGCGCTTTTAATCATCTCTTCAGTGATGGGAATTTCATTGCCATCGTCATCAATGATTGCGGCACCGTTAAAATTAGGTTGCGGCGGGTTGCTGTCTCTTTCATCAATTGTATCCTTGTCCATAGTCTGGTTCCTTATCTAACCGGTGTGTCAGGCGCGTAAGCGCTCTAGGAAATTGGCGAATCTATTGATAGATTCGGTCAATTGATCCTTATCTGGCAGAAAGACAATGCGAAAATGCTGCTTGTCAGCCAGATTAAAAGCTGAACCCTGCACCATGAGTATGCGCTCCTCTTTTAGCAAGTTGAGTACAAGCTGCTCATCGTCCGCTATGGGATAGACGTCCGGGTCGAGCCTGGGAAACAGATACATAGCCGACTTTGGCTTGACGCAGCTGACTCCTGGAATTGCTGTAATCATACTGTGAGCCAAATCCCGCTGTTCAAGCAAGCGCCCGCCGGAGGTAATCAGATCCTCAATACTCTGGCGTCCACCCAGGGCCGTCTGCACCGCAAGCATAGCGGGCGCATTGGCACAGAGGCGCATAGAGGCGAGCATTTCCAAGCCTTCAATATAGCTCTTTGCCCGGTCTTTGGCGCCCGTCATCACCAGCCAGCCAGAGCGGAATCCAGCCATGCGATAGGTTTTCGATAAGCCATTAAAGGTTAGACACAAAACCTCGCTCACTATTGAGGCCAGTGGAATATGGACTGCATCGTCATAGACGATACGGTCATAGATCTCATCGGCAAAAACCACCAGATTGTGGCGTTCAGCAAGCTCAACTAATTGCTGCAGCACGGCAGAAGAATACACTGCACCAGTAGGATTATTGGGATTAATAATCACAATACCTCTGGTGGCAGGAGTGATTTTAGATTCTATATCTGCAATATCCGGCTGCCAGTCATTATCTTCGTCACATTTGTAATGCATAGGCTTACCGCCGCCCATGGATACGGCCGCCGTCCAAAGGGGATAGTCTGGGGAGGGGATGAGAATTTCATCGTTCTGATTAAGCAGGGCCTGCATGGCCATCACAATCAGCTCGCTGACTCCATTACCCATTATCACGTCGTCGACATCGACATCGGCAATACCCTGAGCCTGATAGCGTTGCATCACTGCCTTGCGTGCAGAAAACAGGCCTTTACTGTGGCAGTAGCCCTGCGCCTCACGTAGATTTTGGATAACATCCTGAAATATTTCATCAGGGGCATCAAAGCCAAAGGCACCGGGGTTGCCAATGTTGAGTTTGATGATTTTCTGTCCCTGATCTTCAAGCCAGTTGGCATGGTCAAGCACAGGACCGCGGATGTCGTAACAGACATCTGAAAGCTTGTGTGATTTGAGTAATTCAGTCATTATTCTATTTTGCATAGTTTTGGGTTAATTTCATGCGTATTGTAGCCAATACCAGAGCGTTTGGGGACGGTATCGGCAAAATAATGGATATCTGTGGACCATTGGGTGCTCTGGCCACAATTTGCTCCGTTGTTTTGTTTCGCTTTGATCTGCTTTCCTTGAGCCCGGCTGTTAGCCTGCTCGTCATAGGCACAGTCTTGTGTATTTTTGCATTTGTATTGGCGTCGTTTTATTTTCTTACTGCTACTATTTTCCGTCTGCGCTTTCCTGGGGACCGGTTGATTCTGGTTTTTATCTGCGCAGCACCCATAGCGATCTTTCAGCATGTTATGGGTATAGAGGGGCTAAAAGCACCAAATCTCGTTGATATCAGTACTGATATAGCTGATCCACCGATCTATCTTCAGGCTCCCAATCGGCGTGATGTAGGTCATAACAGCATCGACTACAAGTTGGCCAATGGAACCCTGCAGGCATATAGCTACCCTGATATTGCTAGTCTCCATGTTAATCAATCAAAGCGCAGTACCTTTCGCGCAGTACGTAATGCTGTGGTATCTGAGGGTTGGACCATAACCTACGACGACTGGAGTACTGGCAAGCTCGAGGCTGAGGTGGCGACACTAATAATGGCTTTTGAGGACGATATTGTATTGCGGGTGACAGCAGTGGGACAGAATAGCTCAACGATTGATATGCGCTCATCATCACGTCAGGGTGACAGGGATATGGGAAGGAATGCACGTCGTATTGAGAGTTTTTTGATCAGATTACAAGATCAATTAGGAAAACAGCAGATGCACTGAAATTTAAGCGGCATAAGGCTTGACAGAGTATCGACCGCTACTTAGAATGCGCGCCACCTAGCCAGTCACGTCCCGTTCGTCTAGAGGCCTAGGACACCGCCCTTTCACGGCGGTAACAGGGGTTCGACTCCCCTACGGGACGCCATTTTGCTCTAAAGCCAAGTTATGGCATTTGCGGGAATAGCTCAGTTGGTAGAGCGGTACCTTGCCAAGGTACAGGTCGCCGGTTCGAACCCGGTTTCCCGCTCCAATT